>JAGWVM010000261.1 GCA_018970895.1 Lysobacteraceae bacterium
AAGCGCTCGCTGATGCGCCGCGCGATCGCCAGCTCGAAGCCGTGGCGGTCGGCGTTGGGAAGCGCCGGCCCCGTCACCCCGAGGTCGCCGGGCGTCGGTTCCGCGCGATTGCTCACCACCACCGTCCCCGGCATCACGGTCACCACCACGCGACCGCGCTCGGTCTGCTGGCAGGCGTTGCGCACCAGTTGCCAGAACAGCACGGCAAACACCCGCGGTGAACCCTCCAGCGCGAAGCGCGCCGGCTCTTCCAGCTCGATGTCGATCGGCCGGCCTACGAGCATGTCACGGGCGAACGCCAGCTCCTGCCGGACGGCGTCGTTGACCACGAACACCTCGTCGTCGATGCCCCGGTCCTTCTCGCGGGCCAGGATCAGCAACGCCTCGACCAGTGCCTCCATTTCACGCGTGGAGCGCCGGATGCGCTGCAGCGAGCGCGCGCCGAAGCCGCTCAGCGCCTGCTCCTCGGCCAGCATGTCCACCGACATCTTGATCACCGTCAGCGGGCTGCGCAGCTCGTGGCTGGCATCACGAGTGAAGTTGCGCTCGCGTTCGGTATAGCCGGCGATACGCTCGGCGAACGCGTGCAGGCCGCCGGCGAGCGCTGCCAGATCGGCGTCGGTGCTGCGACCGAGCCTGTCCGGCGACAGCGCCGCGATGTCAGGATGCTCGTCCCAGCCATCGACCACCCGAGCCAGCGCGCTCACCGGACGCCACTCGCGCCGCGCCGCCAGCCACGCCAGCACGGTCACGATGACGATCAACGCGAGCACGGCGCCCACCGGCGCCATGCTGAACATGCCCAGGGTGACACTGATCACCACCGCCACCAGCTGCAGCACGAAGACACCCGCGATACGACGCTGGAAGGCCCCTTTGCGGAATGTTCCCGATGCCTGGATCGGACCCCTGCTTTTCATGATGTTGCCGAGCGGCGCAGCCTCCGCGGATCAGGCCGGCTGCGTGGCGGTGGCCACCTCCGCCTCGAGGTCGGCCAGGCGGTAGCCGGCCGAATGGATGGTGTGCAGCAGCGGCTTGTCGAACGGCTTGTCGATCACGCGGCGCAGGTTGTACAGGTGCGAGCGCAGGGTGTCGGAGTCGGGCAGCATGTCGCCCCAGATCTCGCGCTCGATGTCGCGCCGGCTGACCACGCGCGGCGACTCGCGCATCAGGATCGCCAGCAGTTTCAGGCCGATCGGCGACACGGTGAGTTCCTGTCCGGCGCGGGTCAGGCGCAACGTGGCGGTGTCCAGCGTCATGTCGCCGACGGTGAGCACCTCGGTGGATACCTGCCGGCGGTCGCGGCGGATCAGTGCGCGCAGGCGGGCTTCCAGCTCGCGCACCTCGAACGGCTTGACCAGGTAGTCGTCGGCGCCGGCCTCCAGACCCACCAGCTTGTCCTCCAGCGTGTCGCGGGCGGTGAGCATCAGCACCGGCGTGGATTTCTTCGCGTCCTTGCGCAGCTTGCGGCAGACCTCCAGGCCGTCCATGCCCGGAAGCATCAGGTCCAGCACCACCACGTCGTAGCTGTTGGTGACGGCCAGGTGCAGTCCGCTGACGCCGTCGGCGGCGTAGTCGACCGAGTAGCCGCGCCGCTCGAGGAACTCACCCACCATCTCGGCGATCTGGCGGTTGTCCTCCACCAGCAACACCAGCCCAGCCTGCTCGTCACGTGTGCTCATAAGCCCGTCCTGCCGTTTCCTGATTTCACGTTCGTGAAAGGCTAGCGGGCGACCCGGTG
>JAGWVM010000133.1 GCA_018970895.1 Lysobacteraceae bacterium
TTCCAGCGCCCCCCTGATGAAAAGAGCCGCATCAATTTTCGAGGCCGTTGGAATGGCCTGTTAATTCCGAACGAGCGAAATCATGCCACGTTCAAAAGGAGCGGCTTTTTCTTCAGGTCGGCTTGAATCCCGCCGCCTTTGGCCGAATCACCAGAACGTTCCTCGTCAGTCGATTCATCACTTCAAGGGCTTGAAGCAGACGGTCCATTCGTGTTGTCGCATTGACGGCATGCCGCTTGTCAGCATCATGCCATCCCGAATGGTTCCCGCTGCTGATATTTAGGCAAGAAAAATCCTACACGCCTGTCGTTATTCACAACCGCAGCTGGAACGCGTCGGCATCCATCCAGGCGGGAAAGCGTTCGCGATGGGCAAGCAGCGGGGCCGGATCGACGCGCACGGTCGCCACCTGCTCCTGCGCGCCCAGCTCGATCAGCGGCTCGCCCACCGGATCCAGTACGGCGCTGTCGCCCGCATAGGGCAGATCATTGCCGTCCACGCCCACGCGGTTCACACCGATCACGTAGCTGAGGTTCTCGATCGCACGGGCGCGCAGCAGCGTGCGCCAGGGCTGGCGGCGTGGCGCCGGCCAGTTGGCGACGAACAGTGCCAGGTCGTAGTCCATGCCGCCGGAGGCTTCCTCGTTGCGGCCATTGCGCAGCCATACCGGGAAGCGCAGGTCGTAGCAGACCTGCGGCAGGATCCTCCAGCCCTTGAGCTCGACGATCAGCCGCTCGCTGCCGCCGCCGTAGCGGGTGTGTTCGCCGGCCATGCGGAACAGATGGCGCTTGTCGTATTGCTGCAGGTCGCCCTGCGGAGTCGCCCACAACAGCCGGTTGTAGACCGTGTCGCCCTCGCGGATCGCCAGGCTGCCGGTGATCGTCGCGCCGACCTCGGTGGCCAGCGCGCGCAGCCACGCCACGCCCGGACCGTCCATCGTCTCGGCGCTGGCGCGGGTATCGTTGCTAAAGCCGGACAGGAAAGTCTCCGGCAGCACGAACAGGTCCGTCGCGCCCGCATGCGCGCGCACCAGGCCGCCGTAATAGTCGCGGTTCGCCTCGGCGTCGTGCCAGCGCGTGGCGCCCTGCACGAGGGTGACGGCCAGCGGCTGCAGCGCGCTCACAGGCGCACCAGGCGTTCGACCGCCTGCTCCAGCGTGGCATCGCTCTTGGCGAAGCACAGCCGTGCCAGCCGGGTGCCCGGCGGCGTGGCGCAGAACGGCGTCAGCGGGATCGCCGCCACGCCGCCCTCGCGCACCAGCCACTGGCAGAACGCGAGGTCGTCCTCGTCGCGGATCGCCGAGTAGTCGACCAGCTGGAAGTAGCCGCCCGGCACGTCGAGCAGCTTGAAGCGCGAGGGTGCCAGCAGTGCGCGGAAACGGTCGCGCTTGGTCTGGTAGAACGCCGGCAGCTCGAGGTAGTGCTCCGGATGGCCCTCCAGGAATTCGGCGAAGGCGACCTGCGCCGGATGGAAGGTGCAGAAGGTGACGTACTGGTGCACCTTGCGGAATTCGTGGCTCAGTGCGGCCGGGGCCACCGCATAACCGACCTTCCAACCGGTGCAGTGGTAGGTCTTGCCGAAGCTGGACACCACCACGCTGCGTGCGGCCAGTTCCGGATGGCGCAGCACGCTCTGGTGCGCGGCGCCGTCGAAGACGATGTGTTCGTAGACCTCGTCGGACAGCACGATGATCCCGGTGTCGCGCAGCAGGTCCGCCAGCTGGTCCAGGTCGTCGGCCGACAGCACGGCGCCCGACGGATTGTGCGGCGAGTTCACCAGGATCATCCGCGTGCGGGGCGTGATGGCATCGCGCACGCGCTGCCAGTCGATCGCGAAGCTGGGCGGGGTCAGCGGGATGTGTACCGCACGCGCGCCCTGAAGGTCGATCGCCGGCTCGTAGCAGTCGTACGCCGGATCGAACACGATCACCTCGTCGCCCTGGCGCACCAGCGCGGCGATCGCCGAGAAGATCGCCTCGGTGGCACCGGAGGTCACCGTGACCTCGGTGTCGGGGTTCACCGCATGGCCGTACAGGCGCTGGGTCTTGCGGGCGATCGCCTCGCGCAGCGATGCCAGGCCGATGCCCGGCGCATACTGGTTGCGGCCCTCGGCCATTGCCCGGCTCACCGCCTCGCGCAGCGCCTGCGGCGGTTCGTAGTCAGGGAAGCCCTGCCCCAGGTTCACCGCCTTGTGCTCCGCCGCGAGCTGGCTCATCACGCTGAAAATGGTGGTGCCGACCGCGGGAAGCTTGCTGCTTATCTGCATGGGTGGTGTCTATCCGTTTGGATGGCTAAACGAAGATGCTAGCACGCGCTACGTGGCCGGCGCGTTCGGCTTGTGGCCCGTACAGATGTCGCTCTCACGACGCGCCGCAGCCGGCAAGCGTCCGGCGAGGAACTCCACCAGGGCACGCACCCCCGGCAACTGACCGCGCCGGCTCGGGTAGACGAAATGCATCATGCCTTCCGGCGCACTCCACTCCGGCAGCAGCACCTCGAGTTCGCCGCGCGACACCGCCGGGGCGCAGACGAACTCCGGCAGCATCGCCACGCCCGCTCCGCGCTGGGCCGCCGAGAGCAGCATGGCGAAATCGCCACAGACCAGCCGCGGCTGGATGTCCACCACCACGCGCTCGCCGGCCGCATCGATCAGCTCCCAGCTCTGCGCGCCGTCGTGCTCCTGCATCGACAGTGCCGGCAGCGCGGACAGTTCCTGTGGTGTGGACGGGCGACCGCGCTCGTCCAGCAGCCGGGGACTGGCCACCGGCAACACGCGGGACTGCCCGAAGCTGCGCGCCACCAGCGTCGCGTCGGTGTCCAGCCTGGTGCGCACGCGGATGGCCACGTCGATCCCCTCGCTGATCACGTCCACCCGCCGGTTGGTGGCCATCACGCGCACCTGCACCTTCGGGTACTGCAGCAGGAAATCCGGCAGCACGTCGGCCAGCATGGTCTGGGTCAGCGACACCGGGCAGCTCAGTCGCACCATGCCGCGCGGCTCGGCACGCAGTTCGTCCACGGCGTCCTGGGCGGCCTGCGCCTCTTCCAGCACGGCGCGGCAATGGCTGTAGAAGCGCTCGCCCACCTCGGTCACCACGAAGCGGCGGGTGGTCCGCTGCAGCAGACGGACGCCCAGGCGCTCCTCCAGCTGCGCGATGCGTTTGCTCAGGCGCGACTTGGGAATGCCCAGCGCCCGCCCGGCCGCGGAAAAGCCCTTGTGCTCGACCACGGCCGCGAAAAAATAGAGGTCGTTGAGATCCTGCAGGGTGCCGCTCAACGGATACATGATCGTTTCCTTTTCAGGACGATACGTCCCGGATTAGCCATCTTATCGTTTTATTGTTTCGAATCTATCGTCTCTGCAACGCCGGATCCGCCGGCATGTGCATGAACACGAGGATTCCCATGAACGTCCTGCATCTCGATACCAGCGCACTGGGCACCTACTCCATTTCCCGCCAGCTCACCGCAGCCATCGTCGCGCAGCTCCAGCGCGACGGCGTCGCCAGCCGGGTGGACTACCGCGACCTCGCCGCCGAGCCGCTGCCGCACTGGCTGCCGAACCCGGATACCGCGAGCGAGGGCGCCCTGCGCGACGAGGCCGTGCTGCAGCAGTTCCTCGACGCCGACATCGTGGTGCTCGGCGCGCCGATGTACAACTTTTCGATTACCACCCAGCTCAAGGCGTGGCTGGACCGCGTGATGGTCGCCGGCCGTACCTTCCGCTACGGCCCGAACGGACCGGAGGGACTGGCCGGCGGCAAGCGCGTGATCGTCGCCTCCAGCCGCGGTGGCATCTACAGCAGCGGACCGGCGGCGGCGATGGACTTCCAGGAGCCGTACCTGCGCGCGGCCTTCGCCTTCATCGGCATCACCGACGTCGAATTCGTGCGCGCCGAGGGCGTGGCCATGGGCGGGGAACACCGCGATGCCGCGCTGCGGCAGGCACACGCCACGATCGGCGAGCTCGCGCTGCGCAAGGCCGCCTGACGCCCGCCGCAAGCCGTGACGCCAAGGGGACACACCATGAACAACATGAACATGGCCGAGGACCGCATCGGCCACGCACGCATGGCCGGCGCCTACGCGTGGTGCACGTTCCTCGACCAGGGCACGGTGATCGCTGGCGGCTCCGACTTTCCGGTGGAATCGCCCAACCCGTTCTTCAGTCTGTACTCGGCGGTGACCCGAAAGGACCACCAGGGCCGCCCTCCCGGCGGCTGGTATCCGGCGCAGAAGATGACCCGGGTCGAAGCACTGCGCGCCTTCACCCTGGATGCCGCGTATGCCGAGCACGCGGAAACCACCCAGGGCACGCTGGAGCCCGGCAAGTGGGCCGACCTCATCCTGATCGACCGGGACATCGTTGCCGGCCCGCCCGCCGACACCTTGAGGACCCGCGTGCTGCAGACCCGGGTCGGCGGCAATCGCGTGTACGCCACCGAGTAGCCACCCGCTGGGGCGGCGGCGTCAGATCACCGACGCCTTGCCGCCGTCCATCGGCACGATCGCGCCGGTCACGTAGCCGGCGCGGTCCGAGGCCAGGTACACCGCCACGTCCGCCACCTCCTCCGGCTCGGCGGGACGTCCCATCGGCACGCCGGCCATCTGCTGTGCCAGCGCCGCGGCGCGATCGAGGCCGGATGCGCGCATCGCGGCCGCCAGGCCTTCTTCCATGCGGTCGGTGCGGGTGATGCCGGGATTGATGCCGTTCACCCGCACGCCCCGCTCGGCATAGGCCTGGGCGTAGCCCACGGTGGCCAGCATCAGCGCCGCGTTGGCCGCGCCGCCGCCGATGTGCAGGGCATTGGCCTGCCGGCCGCCCTGCCCGATCACGTTGACGATCGCGCCGCGTCCACGCGCCGCCATGTCGCGGATCACCGCGTCGATCGCATGCATGTAGGTGAAGTACTTGGCATCCATCGCCTCGCGCAACGCGGCGGCGTCCAGCTCGTCCGGCGGACGGCGGCGCGCGGCGCCGGCGCTGTTCACCAGCACGTCCACCGGGCCGTGCTCGGCCGTGATGCGCCCGAACGCCTGTCGGGCAGCGGCCGCATCGCGCAGGTCCACCGGATGTACGGCCAGGGTGAACCCGTCGGCGGCCAGCGCCTCGCGTGCCCGCGCCAGGCCCTCGGCCGAACGGGCCAGCCCGACCACCCGGGCGCCCTCGGCGGCGAATGCGCGGGCGCAGGCCAACCCGATCCCCTTGCTGGCCCCGGTGATCACCACCCGGCGGCCGGACAATCCCAGATCCATCGCTTCGACTCCCGCTGAAAAGGCTGACCAGCCTAGCGCCGATCCATGCGCGCGGGTCGCCGATGGCCTGCCGGCGGGCTTGGCGGGCCTAGGCCATCAGTCATGTTGCGAAAGTGGCCCCGCGCTATTGACGGCCCGAAAACTGGTGTTATAGTTCACTACAACACCGGTCCACGAGATCACTAAAGGAGACTCGTCATGAAAGCACCGAACCTGCTCGCGCTGTCCGCCGCCGTCCTCATCACCGCCGCCAGCCTCGCCGCCGTCAACCACAACATCACCGTGGCGCCGGTCGCCGAGATCAATGGCGTCAAGGTGATGAACCTGGCTCCCGTCAACGTCACCCCGTCGGCCGAAGAGATGCGCGCCGCCGCCCTGACCGCCGTGACCAACGTCACCGGCCAGGAGGCGGTCGGCAGCCTGGGCCTGCGCGCCGAAGCCGACCTGCCGCTGATCGGGGCGCCGATGGCCATGCCCTACTATTCGTTTGGCAACAAGCTCGGCCGCATCAGCACCAAGGAATAACTTCATGACCATCACCTGGAACGACAGCGTCCCGATCTACCGCCAGCTGCGCGACCGCGTGGTGGCGATGATCCTGGACGGCGCCTTGAACGAAGGCGACCCGCTGCCGTCGGTACGCCAGGTGGCAGCGGATTTCCAGATCAATCCGCTGACCGTCTCCAAGGCCTATCAGGAGCTGGTCGACGATCAACTGGTTGAGAAAAGGAGGGGGCTGGGGATGTTCGTCAACGATGGAGCGCGCCAGGCATTGCTCAAGTCCGAGCGTGAGCGGTTCCTGCGCGAGGAGTGGCCTGCCCTCTTCGCGCGGCTGCAACGGCTCGGACTGGACCTGAAGACCCTGCTGCGAGAGGCCGGCGACGGCATGGAGAAACCCGCATGAACCCCGTGATCACCGCGCGAGGCCTGACCAAGCGCTACAAGAACACCGCCGCACTTGACGACGCCAGCTTCGAGATCCCTTCCGGCCGCATCGTCGGCCTGATCGGCCCCAACGGCGCCGGCAAGACCACTGCGCTGAAGGCGATCCTGGGCCTGACCCCGTTCGACGGCGAGCTTCACGTACTCGGGCTGGATCCGCGCACCCAGCGCAACAAGCTGATGGAACAGGTCTGTTTCATCGCCGACGTGGCGGTGCTGCCACGCTGGATGAAGGTGCACGATGCGGTGGACTTTGTCGCCGCGGTCCACCCGCGCTTCGATCGCGCCAAGTGCGAGGCCTTCCTCAAGCGCACCAAGCTCACCCCCGACCAGCGGGTGAAGCAGATGTCCAAGGGCATGATCGTGCAGCTGCACCTGGCCCTGGTGATGGCGATCGACGCCCGCCTGCTGGTGCTGGACGAGCCCACGCTGGGCCTGGACATCCTCTACCGCAAGCAGTTCTACCAGAGCCTGCTGGAGGACTACTTCGACGAGGACAAGACGATCATCGTCACCACGCACCAGGTGGAGGAGATCGAGCACATCCTCACCGACCTGATGTTCATCCGCGACGGCAAGATCGTGCTGGATACCGACATGGACGCGATGGGCGAGCGCTTCGTCGAGCTGATGGTCGGGTCCGACCGTGCCGATGCCGCGCGGGCCCTGCGCCCGATCGACGAGCGCACCGTGTTCGGCAAGAGCATTTTCCTGTTCGACGGCGCCGACAAGGCGGTGCTGGAGGGACTGGGCGAAACCCGCCGACCGTCCGTCAGCGACCTGTTCGTCGCCACCATGAAGGGGACCTACCAATGAAAACCTTCCTCTGGCTCGTCAAGCGCGAGTTCTGGGAGAACCGCGGCGGCTTCCTGTGGGCTCCGGTGATCACCGGCGGCGTGTTCCTGCTGCTCAACCTGATGGGCATCATCGCCGCCGAGGTGATCGGCGCCCGCCACGGCATCAACTTCGGCGCCAGCGGCGAGCTGCGCAACGTCATGTCGCAGATGGACGCCGGCGACATGAGCAAGGTCGGGCTCGCGCTGGACGTGGCGATGTACTCCTCGATGGCGATCATCACCGTGGTGCTGGGCTTCGTCGTGTTCTTCTACTGCCTGGGTGCCCTCTACGACGACCGCCGCGACCGCAGCATCCTGTTCTGGAAGTCGCTGCCGATCTCAGACACCAGCACCGTGCTGTCCAAGGTGGTCAGCGCCACCGTGCTGGCCCCGGCGATCGCGGTGGTGGTGGGCATCGTGGCCGGCATGGCGCAGCTGGTGATGGCGGCGGTCACGCTGTCCTTCCACGGCATCAACATCTGGCAGCTGCTCACCCTGGCCCATCCGTTCCGCGTCATGGGCAACCTGCTCGGCTACATCCCGGTCTACGTGCTGTGGGCGCTGCCGTCCGCGGGCTGGCTGCTGCTTTGCTCGGCCTGGGCCAGGACCAAACCCTTCCTGTGGGCGGTGGTGCTGCCGGTGGCCAGCGGCCTGCTGATCACCTGGTTCGGGATCATGGGCCTGTTCGACCTGCCGGCCTCCTGGTTCTGGAAGGAAGTGGTGGCGCGCGGTCTGCTCAGCGTGTTTCCGGGCGGCAGCTTCTCGACCACCCACGGTGGTGCGCATGGTGTAAGCATCAACCCGTCGAGCGGCCTGAATATCTTCGACCTCAGCCAGAGCTGGGCGGCGATGGGCACGCTCAACCTGTGGATCGGCGTGGTGGTCGGCGCGGTCCTGGTCGCCGCCGCCATCTGGTTCCGCCGCTGGCGCGACGACAGCTGACGGGTTCTCCCCGGGGCGGCCACCGCGAGGTCGCCGCCTCACTGTTCGCGGACGCCGACGCACCAAGCCTCTACGCTTCCATACCGCTCTTCGAGCGAATCCTTCCGAGGTCACCGACCATGCAACGCAGCGCGATGCTCCCCGCCCTCCTCTCGCTGATCCTCGCCGCCCCGCTGGCGGCCTGCAGCCAGTCCGACCATGCCGCATCGGGCACCCGTGACGCAGTGAACGACGCGCCATCCGCCGCCTCGTCCTCGTTCATCGCCGAGCAGGTCAAGCGCGGCATCGACCAGGCCAAGCGCGAGCTGGCCACCCGCGACATCAACCTCAACGACGTGCACGTCACCCACGGCCATCACGGCGACGATGCGCAGACGCACGACAGCCGCCCGCAGGCCGCGATCACGCCGCAGGGCGACCTGGTGATCGCGGGCAAGACCGTGCCGGCCACGCCCGAGCAGCACGCCATGCTGGTGGATTATCGCCAGCAGGTCATCCGCGTCGCCGAGGCCGGCATGGACATCGGCGCCAGCGGTGCGGCGCTCGGCACGCATGCCGCCAGGGAGGCGATCTTCGGAGCTCTGTCAGGCAAGAGCGGCGACGAGATCGAGGCGCACATCAAGCCGCAGGCCGAGAAGATCAAGGCCGACGCCCTGAAGCTTTGTGCGCGCCTGCCCGACATGCTGGCCACCCAGCAGAAGCTGGCGGCGGCCATGCCGGAGTTCCGCCCCTACGCCACCATGACGCAGAAGGACGTGGACGACTGCGGCAAGGACGTGGAGAACGACAACGACTGATCACCGCGGAAGCGATGGCGGTGCTCAACCGCCACCACCACCACGGATGCCCCCCTTGGTCAGTGCCACCGGATCGAGCAGCTTCTTCAACTCGTCTTTCGACAACCCGGTGGTCTCCAGCGCCACGTCCAGGATCGGGCGCTTTTCCTTGTAGGCCTGCTTGGCCGTGGCGGCGCCCTTCTCGTAGCCGAT
>JAGWVM010000134.1 GCA_018970895.1 Lysobacteraceae bacterium
GTCAGAGCGTTGGCGTGCACTCTGGCAGGTGTTGGTGCGGGGTACATCATGCGGCGTTTGCAAATCCGCTTCCTTCCTAGGCACCATGCCTAACAGTTCGTTCAAGGCGGACGGCTACGCCGCCGCTTAACTCCAGCGTTAGGCCATCTATGTCCGAGTGGTCACGAATTGCGTATCGACAGTTCTGGGACGTGCCTCGCGCAGTGATTGCCCAGCGCGGAGGGGATCTATATTTCTTTGATTCTCGCTTCGACGACGACCTGGATGACTACCTCGACCACTACGAGGTATGGCGCCTACCATCACTGTCCGACGAGCAACTAGCTGGCTCTTGGGTCGGCCTAGAAAAACTCGCACTGGAAAGGCTTCCCGACATTGGGCTGCGGGACTTGCCCTTTGAGGTCTCAAGCCGCAACACCCCCGATGCTGATGCTGGTCGTTCAAAGTGAGGTATGTTGCGCCTAACCAGTCATTCGAGGCGGACGGCTACGCCGCCGCTCAACTCCAGCGTTAGGTGCCATGGAAGAACCTCGCGATATCCAAGGCCTAGAATTCGATTGGTTCGCGGTGGACCAAGACGGCTGCTTGGCCATCTTCGCTACCGCAGGGCAAGGCCCAGTGCCCTCCAGTGTGGTCAACGCACTTGATGCCCATAAAGCTATAGGTGAGTCCATACCGGCCTCAGGTTTCGGCTCTGTTGCCGTATGGCAAAGCTATGCAAAGGCCGGTTTGTACGCTTTCGACTGGTCTGAGTCGTTGGGGAGCTACATCCGAGTTGCCGAGCCAATCGCCGGCACCAAGTTCAAGCAGGCTCAGGCTGTAGTAGCAATTCCCGGCCTACTTCATTTGCCTTGCTCCTTCTCCCACTCGGAAGCGATCCAGCCAACGTGGCAAGATGGCACCTAACCATTCATCCAAGCGGACGGCTTTGCCGCCGCTTAACTCCAGCGTTAGGCCTGCAAGGAACGTATGGCGTCACTGACAAAAAAGCTGTGGAGTCTCAGCGCGCGCCAGCGTCTTCTTGTGGTTGTCTGTGCCGCCGTGTACTTGGTCGCGTTCCGGCCTTGGAGTCAGGCCGATCGCTCCATTGCCGTCGATGCATACGCCGGAGTAGCCGCAATGCTTGTCCTAGCTGCGCTACCTCGTGGGACACGCCTACTCTATGCTGTCGGCATCGCACTTATCGTTGCGTTTGTCGTTCTCTTCGCAGGCCCTGCTGTCGTTGGCGCGCAGGTCTAACCCGTCATCCAAGCGGACGGCTACGCCGCCGCTTAATTCCAGCGTTAGGCCTCAATGACTAAGGCAAAACATTCAGACGGCCGTTTGTTCCTGGGGGCTGGGCTCTTTCTTCTGAGCTTCATTGGCGCCTTCGCATCGTTCTATGCGGTGGCCAGCGCTCTCGTTTTTCCTTCTCATTTCTTTGTGTTTCGGGTTTTCGTTGGCGCCATGGCTTCGCTAGTCCTTCTAGCGGGTGCCTGCCTTGCCGTTAGTGACGCGTCCGGCTTCTGGCAGTTGCCGCTTCAAGCCTTTGCAGTAGCCGCAATCGTCGTAGGCGTCGCCACCGTCGTCAGCGCCGCCTTCGGTAACTGGCACCTTCTCTTTGGTGCTCTAGGCTTCAGGGCGCTGGCCAGCCTATTGGCGGGCGTTGGTGCGGGCTACGTCATGCGGCGTTTGCAAATCCGCTTCCTTCCTAGGCACCATGCCTAACCACTCATTCAAGCGGACGGCTGCGCCGCCGCTTAATTCCAGCGTTAGGCCTCAAATGAATAAAGACTCGGCAGGTTGGCTCGCACTCAGAATCCTTGGTCTGCTCGCGCTTGGGCGCGCCTTCTTGTCCATGCTCAGCGCGATAGTCGACGCCGCAAATCTTTGGAAGCTTTATGGCGTTACCTCCGAATCTCTGGCCGCCCAAATGGAGCGGCTCATCCTTCAAACCTGGGTCGGCATAGGAATCGCTCTACTGCAGTGCATCTTCTTTGTCGTAGTCGCGTTCTACTTTCTGCGCAGAGGTCGGGCAGTCCACAAGCTTCTCATGCACGAGTCTGCGTAGTGGGGTCCGGCCTAACCAATCATTCGAGGCGGACGGCTTCGCCGCCGCTCAATTCCAGCGTTAGGTTGCAGATGAAGCTTTCGCAGACATCCGAGGTCCAAGCGTCATCCATTGCCCGCGGACTTTTGCACGGTGCGTGGATCGTTGGCATCGAATATTGGCGCACTGCTTGGAGCATCACACTTAGCGTAGAAGAGGATCATCCGGCTGTGCATGCAGGTCTTCTTACACATCCTTTTGAGCTGGCGCTCACCGCTTGCCAAATCGAGTTAGCGAACGCAGAAACCTGGGCGCCGTGCTTGGCCTGCGCACCAGTGGACATTGTCGCAAGGCCGGGACATCAAGACGGGCCAGCTGCACTACTTTTATTCAACTGCGTTGCATATCAATTGGAAAATGCGCGCGTCGAGTCCTCAGGATCTTTGTTGCTGTCGTTTTCAGGTGGTCGCCAGCTTGTTTTTTCCGGCGATGACTGGAGCCTTGCACCGAAGTACATTCAAGACACGTCGGCTCTCATAGCTGTAGACATGGGGGCTATTTATGCATCATCGGCAGCCATCGATTCGATTCTTGCGGCAAGTGCAACCTAACCCGTCATTCGAGGCGGACGGCTGCGCCGCCACTCAACTCCAGCGTTAGGCCCTTCATGAGCGACTACCACCTCGATGTTGAGCGAGCTCTCACACCTGATGAGGTCGAGGCGCTGCGCCACGAGCATTTTTCGCACCTGCAGGCGCTATCCGCCAAGTACGTGCCAGAGATTGATCCTTCCAAGGGGTTTCCGGCCAAGCCTGAGTATCTCGATGTACTCCGTACCTCTTGGCTTTTGGACAATGGGGCCGATCGCGTAGCTCACTCAGTCGTGGAGAGCGGCTTGGGTTTTGCGCTCGGACTTCTCCTGGCCGACCTACTGCAAATGCAGTGGTGCGCCATCCTGGACAATCATGGCAAGACCTTATCTATGGTTTGCACTGACGACGCCGGGAGCACAATTTCAGTTCCACCATTTTCATATGTAAAAAAGAAGGAGGGCGTACAAAACGCTGAGGTGTTCGTGGACCTCTTCAATATTCTCTTTACAAAACTGGGCCGCACAAGGGCCTAACCAATCATCCAAGCGGACGGCTCCGCCGCCGCTTTACTCCAGCGTTAGGTGCCGGATGAAGATTCGAGCAGTCCTGTTGACAACCCTCATGGCAGTGCCACCCTGCGTTGCTAGCGCCCAGCCCGACTGTACGTTCGATCAAGCCGCAGTTGCTGCACAGCTGGCGGCCAAAGCCGGCAAGGTCCGGGGCGCACACCGAGTCTCGGCCACCGAATACCGTTGGCAGGAGCCTCCGGGCCGTACGGTGTCCATCGGCTTTGGTGGCTGTGTCGATCTCGGAGCCGAAGTATCCGTGTCGCGGTCGGCAGGCCGTGGCCCAAAGCTCACAGCCAACGACCTCATCAGGGCCGTGGCGCGCTACTGGTCGGCCTCCGATTCCCGGGCGATCGCGGCCGCCCTCGCAAGGAAGCCACAACCCGCGGAGTCGGCTCTCGAACCTGAAGAGCTAGACTTCGGTCCAGATGCGAGCGAGGCGTTTCCGTTGGGCTTCACGGTGTCGCTGTCAGCCAATCGGGTGTCGGCGTCCTGGCAGGAGTTGTAGCCGGCACCTAACAATTCGTCCAAGCCGGCGCCACTTCGCGGCGCGGCTCAACTCAGGTGTTAGCCATGCGCACACGCATCCTCGCCTTCTTTATTGTCTTCGCTTGGTCAGCACCGGCGGTCGCAGCACCGACGTGCGGGAATGCCCCCAGCCACGCCTCGGAGCGTGCCTGCTGGACCAAAGCGGCCAAAGATTCAGCAGCACGTGTCCGCGCGGCCCAAGATGCGCAACGGCAACGTATCAGCCGCTGGGACCAAGATCCGCCATATAGGTCGCGGTCACTCGCTCTTTTTGACGAAGCAGCAAATGGGTTTGCTCGCTTTCGCCAGGAGCAGTGCAACTACGAAGCATCGGCCGCTGCCGGTGGCAACGGGGCCGGAGACATGCGCCTTAGTTGCCAGTCGCCTTAGACCAAGCATATCTAAGGTCACTTCAAGAGCAGGCCGCTTGGTTCACACCTCGTGGCTAACCATTCGTCCAAGCAGACGGATAGTTCCCACGGTTTAGTGGACACCCTGACCTAACTTTTCAGGAGTGCCCCATGCCCAAGCTAGGCCCCAAAACGACCACGCGTTACATCGAGCAATTCAAGGCCACCGCCGTACGCCTCAGCCAACTGCCGGGCGTCCAAGTGCAAGACGTCGCTGCTTCGCTTTACATCCATCCCTTCATGCTGTCTCGTTGGCGCAAACAGGCGCGCGAGGGCACGATCATGGTCAAGGGTGTGGACGTCGATCCGGCCGTCGCGGCCGAGCTGAAGGAGCTGCGTCGGGTGAAGAAGGCCTACGAGCAGCTGAAGGTCGAGCACGACCTTTTAAAAAAAGCGATCGCGTTCACTTCCGAACGAAAAGCGAGCGCTTCGCCTTCATCCAGACCC
Source organism: Lysobacteraceae bacterium (assembly GCA_018970895.1). GTDB lineage: Bacteria > Pseudomonadota > Gammaproteobacteria > Xanthomonadales > Rhodanobacteraceae > Dyella_A. The sequence continues at coordinate 4,574 of JAGWVM010000134.1, forward strand.
AGCAAGAGCACTACCCGGTGAGGCGGCTGTGCCGTCTGTTCGGGGTCAGTGTCATTAGCCTTATGGGTCGGCGGCATCAAGCCAAACTATCGCACCATTGTTGCGATTCCAGTGGGAATCACTATCGCCGAGGCGCTACGCTTAGCGTTGCCCATGTCCAATCTTTTATTTTCGCTCGTCGTCGGCACCGCGGTTGGCGTGCTGGTATTTTCAGCAAACTTTATTGGCGCACGCCGCAGTGTCTAACTGGGTATTCGAGGAAGACGGCTTCGCCGTCGCTCAACTCCAGCGTTAGCGCTCAAGGAGCCGAAATATATGGATGCACTCGAAGACAGACTCTGGATGCTCACCGTAGTGCTACTGATCGTCGTCGCAGCCCAGGCTACGCTTCTTGTCATGGCGCTCGTGGGTGGGCATGTCAATCGCAAAAAGCAGAGATTCCTTGATCTTTGGCGCCGGAATCAGCTCGACGAATTGATTGACAGATCGACTGCCACTCTAAGGAAGCAGCCGAACAACACTGATGCATTGCTGTATGGCGCGAAGGCACTCAGAACGAAGGGACACCTTAAAGACGCACGCCTTTGGTTCGAGCGGGCGCTGGATTCGGAACCGGCGCTCAGACGCATCATAGAGGGTGAGTTGGAGCTCATTCGAAAAAAGGAAGCCGGACCGGCATAAAGGCGCCAACAACTCGTTCGAGCCGAACGCTGCCGGCACGGTCTAACTCAAGCGTAGGACGCCAGTAGTGCGGCAGTACTTTTGGCACTATGGGTATGTTGCCGTGCGTTGCAGTCTTCTGCTAATCCACAACCCTCTTTTCCCATACAGGTGAGCCTTGAAAATCGAAATGCTGCCTGGATGTGGACCAAAGATGCCTCTGGTCGTGCTCGCCTTTTTTGCAGGCACGCTTTCCATTTTACTGTTGCTGGCGAGCTTGCAACCGCCGCCAGCCACCCCTGCAGAAGAGCTCTTGTTCGCTGCAAGTCATCGAGGTGGATACGCGCTATTCGCCAGCATTGTCGTGGTTTGGTCGGTGTTTTCAGTTCCCTTGTCAGCAATCCTTGCAAGGCTTCTCCGCGCCAAAGGCGACACGTTGGCATCTGCCGCCCAGCTTCTCGTTGCGGTGGGCGTGCTTCTGCTGGGTTTCGGGATCTTCATGCACGTTGGCGCGCTGCTATCGATCGAGGCGGCTGGAGCCCCACCGTCCGCGGCAGATGCCACCTACCAGGCGGCGATATGGCACGGCCTCAGCTTCTACCTCACAGACCCGGGGCTCATGGCCTTTGGACTCGGACAATTTTTGTTCGGGTGGCTCGCCTGGCGTAGCGGCGTTCTGCCGAACTGGGTGGCGTTGGTCGGCATGGTGGGCGGCGTAGCAGGGTTACTCACACTGGCGGTCTACCAAACCGGCGTTCTCGCGCTGGCGCAACTTATCTGCTTTGGCATCTGGGGCTTCGCCACGGGCATTTCGCTGCTGCGTGGTCGCCAGGCGGCATCGCTTGACTCCAGTCCCATGCCTTCTGCAGGAGAGTGAAGTGTCGAGTTCGAAACAAATGAAGGTGAGCGGCTATCTCTTCCTTGTCGCCGGCTGCATGTTTTTCCTCGCCGCATGCCTCGGCAAGCAGGTTGCCTTTGGGGGAGTTGGTGTAGCCTTATTTGCGGTAGGCGCTACCTACGTGGCTCGGGCAAGGCGTGCATAGCCCACACGCTCCGCCAATCTGGCACCCGGTCTCACCGTTCTTTCGAGGTGAAAGGCTGCGTGCGCCGCTTGACTCCAGCGTTGCACGGAAAACGGGGCAGAACCCCTCAGGCAGGCTATGGAAGACAACGAGAAAACGCAGGACTTTACGATGGTCCGCTGGGCCTGGCTTGCCGGTTTTGCCTTTGCGGCCGCGTGCTTTGCAAGTGCGTGGCCCCGCACTCACACGATGTCTTCCGCCCTGTACGCAGCCGGATTTCTTGCGATGGGTGTCCGGGGCTTCCTTCGTCCGGTGGGTTCAAAGCGGCCCACCCCCGGCATGCCCGCCACGATTCGCGTTGGCATGCTGTTGACCGGGCTCATGGGACCGGTGCTCGTGCTGGCCGGCGCGTGGTTACAGTAGGCGCACGTTCGGCCGTATCCTGAAGCGTTTTTGGCCGCCCCGCTCCCGGACCGATCGGGAATCAGCACCCGCAGGAGTCGACGCATGGATGAGCAGCGCAAACGGCAGCATGCCTACCTGGTGGCCCTGACGCCGTTGATGATCACCACGATGCAGGTGATGCTGGGCCATGCCCCGCTGGCCATGCTCGCCTTTGGCGCGGCGATGGCCGTGGTTGCATTCGTGCTGTTCCGGTTCCTTTCCGGTATCCGCGTGTTCGCGCCGGGCCGGCGCCTGTTCGGCGAGACCCGCGAACTGCGCGGGTGGCAGGCGCCCGCGCTGTGGATTCCGGTGGCGGTGTCGGTCGGCGCGGTGATCTTTGCCTGGATCTCGAGGTAGGCCTGCGCCGCGATGTGCAACGGTGCTGCAACGCGGCCGCGTCACTATCCGGCCGGGGCACGGATCCCGGCCGCTGACCGGATTAATTCCTCATGGCATGGACGGAAACGGACGCCGGGGCATGGAAGCGAGCGCGGGGTATCGATGAAGACGGCGTCGTCGGTCTGGCTGCTGGCGCGGATCGCGATCGTGGGCGGGAGCCTGCTGTCCGGCACGTCGTTCGTCCAGATGCCGGGCGATTTTTCGACGCCGTCGGCGGGGTTCGCGCTGGTGCTGGTGGCGGCGTGCGCCGCGGGCACGTGCTTAGTGTGGGGGCTCCAGACCATCAACCCGGCCGGGCGGGCGGCGTGGGTGCGGCCCTCGTGGCTGGCAAACCCGTTCGTGCCGGTGCTGCGCCCGCTGGACGTGTTTCATCTGGCCGGATGGAGCGCCATCGCGTCGGGAACCGGCGCGCTCTACCTCGGCCTGCTCCAGTCGCCCCGGACTTGGGCCGGCGAGCTTCCGCTCGGCGCCGGCGTGGGCGTGTGGATCGGCGTACGCCTGGTTGCGGCGCTTGTCCGCAGCGATGGCACGCGTTGATCGCACGACGTGAACGGCCCGACCTTCAAGCTCAACCCATTGACGAAAGGACTCACCCCATGAAGCTGCTGTTGTCGCTGGCCCTCGGCCTGGTTGCCCTGTCCGGCTGTTCCACCCCACCCCGGCGCGCCGGCGGCCAGGCGCCGCAGGCCTGGATCACACCGGTGCAGGCGGTGATTCTCGCCGCCGACGCAGCCCCTCGAGGCGTTCGCGCCACCTTTGCCATGCGGGTGCGATCCACCGGTGCCCAGGGCGATCGGATCTTCCTGAACTCGCAACCGGACTATCGCGACCAGCGCGACCTGACCATCGTGATCGGTCCCCGTGTGGCCGAGCAGCTGCAGGAGCGCCTGGGTGCCGATCCGCGGGTGGCGCTGAAGGGGCGCGACATCCGGGTGACCGGGTGGGCGGTCCGCACGAAGATCTACTTCTTCGCGAACGGCGAGATGACCGACAAGTACTACTACCAGACCCACGTCAACCTGATCGACGCCGGCCAGCTGATCCTGGCCCGCCAGGTGGTGGTGGATTAGGGAGCGGACCGGTGGCTCGGGCCGGTCGCCCGGCGCGACATGGACCGGTCTGGAATCAACCAGGACAGTTCACTCGTCCGAGGTCGAGGCGCGCATCGGGGAGATCATCAATGAAACCGGCAAGGAGCACCCTCGGGACGCTGACACTGGTCGGCGCTTTCGCGCTGGTGGCGATGGCTTTTCACGGGTTGGCGCCGACCCATGCGCCCGGTCCCGAAGTGGGCAACGCACTGGCGTTTTTCCTCGCTGCCGGCGCGGGCAGCCGGGTGGCGCAACGGCCGCTCTGGCTGGCCACGGCCCTGCTCTGGCTCGGCACCTGGTCGGGCATCATCGCCCTGCTCTGCTCGATCGCGGCCCCCTCCGGCCAGGCCTCCCTTGCCGGCGTGCTCCATGGCAACGCGGCAAGCCTGCTCGTCTCCGCCGTGGCTGCGTGCGCCGGCGTGAAGGCCGGCGCCCCACGCGCGCGCCGGGATGGTGCGGCGAACGCCGATTGAGCGCTGACGACCGCCCGCGGTCACGCCGCGACGGCTTCCGGTCCGGCACCGTCCACGGCGGTGGCACGGCGGTGGTCCGGCCCGCTGGCACGCGCACCGCGACGCGCGGCCGGACCTCAGTG
>JAGWVM010000135.1 GCA_018970895.1 Lysobacteraceae bacterium
ATGCTGCCGGAGCTGTCGAAGCCGCGCATGTAGATGGCGTCGCCGGTGCTGGTGGTGCCGTTCTCGCCGACGTAGAAGGTGCCCACGCCGGGGCTGTTGCGCAGCGCTTCGGTCAGCGTGGTGGCGCCCTGTTCCTGCAGCAGCTCCTTGCTGATCACGGTGATGGTCTGCGGCGTGTCCAGCAGCGGCTGGGTGAACTTGGGCGAGGCGACCTCGTCCACGCGGTAGTCCGGGCCGCGACGGGCCTCCACCTTGAGCGCGGGCAGGGTCCGGGCCCGGGCGACCTGGGCGGTGGTTTCCACCTCGGTGGCACCGGCCGCCTGGGCCACGGCCATGCCGGCCAGCAGCGCGGCCGCGGTGGGGAGGGCGTGCTTGCGCGCGGTGATAAATGCCATGCCACGTTCCTTTGCTGCGTCGGACCGCCGATCCGTTGGCGATGGCAGGCAAGCCAGCGCCGTCCGGCATCGCCAGGGCGATGTCGGGGAATCGGTGTCGGGTGGGCGCTGGCTGGCGGAGGTGCGGGCTGGGCGCGGGAGGCGCCATCCTACACAAATGCGAATGAGTTGCAACAACTGGCGAGCGGGATGATCGTCCGGCGGGCATGAAAAAGGCCCCGCGCGTGCGCACGGGGCCTGGCGTTGAAGTCGGGCCGGGACGGGCCCGACCGGGACTTACCAGATCTTCACCTGCTGGTCGCCGGAGCGGACCATCGGGTCGGTCGGCTTGCACTGGAACGCCGCGGCGAAGGCGGGCATGTTCGACGGCGCGCCGATCGCGCGCAGCGAGGCCGGGGCGTGCGGATCGGTGTTCAGGCGCAGCAGCGCGTCCTTCTCGCGGATGTTGCCGCGCCACACGCGGGCCCAGTTGAGGAAGAAGCGCTGGTCCTCGGTGTAGCCGTCGATCTTCTTGCCGGCTTCCTCCGGATGCTGCTTCAGCGCCACCTGCAGGGCGTCGTAGGCCACGTTCAGGCCGCCCAGGTCGGCGATGTTCTCGCCCAGGGTCAGCCGGCCGTTGACGTGTGCGTCGGGCCGGTCCTTGATCGGCGTATAGGCATTGAACTGGGCCACCAGCTTGTCGGTGCGGGCGTCGAACTTGGCGCGGTCCTCCTTGGTCCACCAGTTCACGTTGTTGCCGGCCCCGTCGAACTGGCTGCCTTCGTCGTCGAAGCCGTGGCTGGCCTCGTGACCGATCACCGCACCGATGCCGCCGTAGTTGATCGCGTCGTCCGCCTTCGCGTCGAAGAACGGCGGCTGCAGGATCGCTGCCGGGAAGTTGATCGTGTTGTCGGTCGGGTTGTAGTAGGCGTTGACCGTCTGCGGGGTCATGCCCCACTCCTTGCGGTCGGTCGGCTTGCCGATCTTGTCGATGTCGTAGCGGTAGTTGAATTTGCCGGCGGCCATCACGTTGGCGTAGAAGTTGTCCGGCGTGATCGTCAGGCCGTCCCAGCTGCGCCACGTGTCCGGGTAGCCGATCTTCGGCAGGAAGGTGTTCCACTTGGCGATCGCCTTGGCCTTGGTCTCGGCGCTCATCCAGTCGAGGTTCTCGATGCGCGCCTTCAGCGCATTGCGCACGTTGTCGACCAGTTCCTGCGCGCGGGCCTTGGCTTCCGGAGTGAATTCCTTCTTCACGTACAGCTCGCCCAGCGCCATGCCCATCGCACCGTTCACCGTGCCGAGCACGCGCTTCCACAGCGGCTTCTGTTGCGGCTGCCCGGAGAGCGTCTTGCCGTAGAAGTCGTACCTGTTGTCCTGGAACGCGGTGCTCAGGTACGGCGAGGCGTCGTCGATCACGTGGAAGCGCAGGTAGGCCTGCCACTGGGCGGCCGGGGCGCTGGCCAGCAGCTTGTCGAACTCGGCGAAGAACGTCGGTTGCGACAGCGAGAAGCCCTTGTCGATGGTGACGCCCTGGTCCTTGAAGAACTGCTCCCAGCGGAAGTGCGGGGTGATCCTGTCCGCTTCCTTCACGCTGACGAAGTGGTACTGGTTCTCCGGCGTGCGCAGCTGCACCGGGGCCAGCGAGGCCTTGGCCAGCTCGGTCTCGAACGCCATCACCTCATCGGCCTGCTTCTTCGCGTCGGCCTCGGACACGCCGGTCAGCTCCAGCGTCTTGGCGATGTAGTCGAGATACGCCTTGCGCTCGTCGGCGTGCTTGGGATCGAGGTAGTAGTCCTTCGTCGGCAGGCCCAGGCCGCTCTGGAAGGTGTAGGCGATCTGCGTCTCGGCGTGCTTGAAGTCGGCGCCGGCACCGAACGCGAACACCTGCATGTCGCCGTCGGCGAAGCTCTTCATCAGGTAGTCGGCCACGTCCCTGCCGTTCTTCAGGCCGGCGATCGCCTCGAGCCTGGGCTTGATCGGATCGAAGCCCGCCTTGTCGCGGGCGGCCTCGTCCATGCCGGACTGGTACAGGTAGCCGATCTTCTGCTCGATCGAGCCGGCCGGCGCGGTGGCGGCATGTTTGGCGGCGTTCTCGACGATCTCGTGCTGGGTATTGAGGCTGTCCTCGGCCAGCTTGTCGAACGCACCCCAGCGGGTGCGGTCGGCGGGAATCGGGTTGGCGGCCACCCATTTGGCGTTGACGAAGCTGTTGAAGTCCTGGCACGCCTCGCTGGCCGGGCCGAGTTCGCTTACGTCGAACACGCTCTTGCTGGCCGGTGCCGCAGCGGCGGTGGCAGCGGTGGTGGCCTTGGCGGGAGCGGCCGGGGCAGGCGTGGCGGCCTGCTCATGCTTGCCGCAGGCGGTCAGGGACAGGGTCAGGGCAACCGCAAGCGCGGTCGGCTTGAGAAAGGAATGGGACATGGGTGGCTCTCGCGCGTGAACGGGGCCGGTCGTGGAACCGGAAAAAGACAGCCGCCCCGCCGTGTCGCCCGGAGGGCGGCACGGCGGGGCGGCAGGGGGAGTTACCAGATCTTCACCTGCTGGTCGCCGGAGCGGACCATCGGATCGGTCGGCTTGCACTGGAACGCCGCGGCAAAGGCAGGCATGTTCGACGGCGCGCCGATCGCGCGGAATTTCTCCGGCGAGTGCGGGTCGGCGTTGAGGTAGACCATCTGCGCCTTGTCGCGGATCGAACCCCGCCACACGCGGGCCCAGTTGAGGAAGAAGCGCTGGTCTTCGGTGTAGCCGTCGATCTTCTTGCCGGCTTCCTCCGGGTTCTTCTTCAGCGCGGCCTGCAGGGCGTCGTAGGCGATGTTCAGGCCGCCCAGGTCGGCGATGTTCTCGCCCAGGGTCAGCTTGCCGTTGACGTGCAGGTCGGGACGGCTCGGGATCGGCGCATAGGCGTCGAACTGCTTGACCAGCTTGTCGGTGCGCGCGTCGAACTTCTCGCGATCCGCCTTGGTCCACCAGTTCTCGTTGTTGCCCTCACCGTCGAACTGGCTGCCCTCGTCATCGAAGCCGTGGCTCGATTCATGGCCGATGACCGCACCGATGCCGCCGTAGTTGATCGCGTCATCCGCCTTGGCGTCGAAGAACGGCGGCTGCAGGATCGCTGCCGGGAAGTTGATCGTGTTGTCGGTGGGGTTGTAGTACGCGTTGACGGTCTGCGGGGTCATGCCCCACTCCAGCCGGTCGGTCGGCTTGCCGATCTTGGCGATGTCATAGTCGTAGTTGAACTTGCCCGCCGCTTCCATGTTGGCGTAGTAGTCGCCCTTGCTGATGGTCAGGCCGTCCCAGCTGCGCCAATGGTCGGGGTAACCGATCTTCGGCAGGAACTTGGACCACTTGTCCAGCGCCTTGGCCTTGGTTTCCGCGCTCATCCAGTCGAGGTTCTCGATGCGCGCCTTCAGCGCATTGCGGATGTTGTTCACCAGCTCCTGCGCACGGGCCTTCGCCTCCGGCGGGAAGTACTTGGCCACGTACAGCTCGCCCAGGGCCATGCCCATCGCACTGTTGACCGAGCCGAGCGCCAGCTTCCACTGCGGCTTCTGCTGCGGCTGGCCGCGCAGGGTCTTGCCGTAGAAGTCGAACTGCGCGTCGACGAACGGCTGCGACAGCGCCGACGCCGCGCCGGAGATCGTGCGCGCCTTCAGGTAGGCCTTCCACTCGGCCAGCGGGGCCTTCGCCAGCAGCTGGTCGAACTCGCCGAAGAACTTCGGCTGCGACAGCGAGAAGCCCTTGTCCACGGTCACGCCCTGCGACTTGAAGAAGCTGGCCCAGTTGAAGTGCGGGGTGACCTTGTCGGCTTCCTTCACGGTGACGAAGTGGTACTGGTTCTTCGGGTCGCGCATTTCCACGCGCGGCACCGAGTGCGCGGCCAGGTCGGTCTCGAACTTCATCGCCAGCCCGGCCTGCTTGGCCGCATCGGCCGGCTTGTCTCCGGTCAGCTCGAACAGCTTGGCGAGGTACTTCACGTAGGCGTCGCGCAGATCCTTCTGCTTCGGATCGCTGTAATAGTCGGGCGTGGGCAGGCCCAGGCCGCCCTGTTCGGCGTAGCCGATCTGCATCTTGGCGTCCTTGAAGTCGGCGCCCGCGCCGAAGCGGAACACTGCGCCGTCGCCCTTGGCGAAGGACTGGTTCAGCCAGGCCGGCAGGTCCTTGTTCGACTTCAGCGCGTCGATGCCGGCGAGGTCGGGCTTGATCGGCTCGAAGCCGGCCTTGTTGCGCGCGTCCATGTCCATGGCCGACGAGTACAGCCAGCCGATCTTCTGCTCGATCGAGCCGGCCTTGGCGCTGTCGGCGTTCTTGGCGGCGTCCTCCACCAGCTGGTGCTGGTCGGCCAGGCTCTTCTCATAGAGCACGTTGAACGAGCCCCACGAGGTCTGGTCGGCCGGGATCGGGTTGGCGGCGATCCACTTGGCGTTGACGAAGCTGTTGAAGTCCTGGCACGCCTCGCTGGAGGGTCCAAGTTCGCTGACGTCGAACACACTCTTGGGCGCGGCCGGGGCGGCGGCGACCTTGGCCGCGGTGGCGGCCTTGGCCGGGGCGGGCGCGGCGGGCTTGGCAGCCTCCTCGTGCTTGCCGCAGGCGGAGAGCGAGAGAGCAAGGCTGACGCCGAGCGCCAGGGGTTTCAGGAACGGCTTGGTCATGGGATCCCCTCTGTGGATGGTCCGAACGCGATTGGAACGGGATGTGGCCGACCCGCCGGCACGGGACCGCCGGGCATGACTTTCGACGCTAGGCCATGAGTCATGACCCAGACAGTGTCAAAGGTCAGGGGTGCGCGGAGGATCGGTCCGCCGGCGTGCCCGCGTGGCGCGCGCCGCCGGCCGGGATCGAGCCGCGGCACGGGATACGCCTCCGCTTCCCGTGCCGCGGACGAGCCGCTCCAGCACGCGCGGCGCGCCGCATTTCCTTGCCCTGACGACGGCGTCGGATGCCCGCAACGACTGCGGATCGGCGTCTAGGAAACGAGGGTGCGGCTGGCCGGCAGGGTGTCCGGCGCCACGGCGCCGCCGGAGATGATGAAGGCCATCGCCTGGTCCATGCTCCAGTCGGTCGGGGTCAGCTCGGCCACCGGCACCACGACGAGGTACCCGCCGGTCGGGTTCGGCGTGGTCGGGATGTACACCGCGGCCATCTCGCGGCCGCTGCCTTCCTCGGTCATCACCCGGGTGACGAAGCCGGCCACCTTCATGCCGGGGCGGGGAAAGTCGACCAGCACCACGCGCTGGGTGTTGGAGGGCTTCTGCTGCAGGACCGCCATCAGCTTCTTGGTGCCGCCGTAGATGGTCTGCACCAGCGGAATGCGGATGAGCAGGCCGTCGAAGGCGTCGATCAGGCGCCGGCCGATCATCCGGTTCGCCAGCCAGCCCACCACGTACAGTCCGAGCAGGGTCAGTACCAGCGCCATGATCGCAAGTACCCAGCCGTGGTCGAGCGCGGCGGCGGCATCCGGCGCGGCCAGGCCGAGCGCGCGGCGCACCAGCGTGGCGATCGGCGCGCCGACCCCGGCGAGCACGCCGAACACGAACTTGAACACCAGCCAGGTCACCCACAGCGGCAGGAAGGTGAGCAGGCCGGTCAGCACATAGCGTTTGACGCGCAGCGGTCGCATCGATGGGTTCCCCGGGAACTGGACGGTCCAGTGATTGTAGGTGGACCCGGGAGGTCGTTCGTGGGCCGGTCTGTCAGGGGCAGGGCGGAGCCGCTCGCGGCAGGTAGGCTGCCGCCGGCCGGATCGCCAGCCACACGCCGCGGAAGCGCTGCACGTGCAGCGCCGGGCAGGCGCGGGCCTCGGCCTCGGTCTTCGGATAGGTCACCACCACCCCCTGCGGGTGCGCTGACGCCCACTGGTGCAGCGCGACGGGGCCGGCCGCTTCGTCGATCGGCCGGGTCAACCTTCCGGCGAAGGTGAACTGGCCGTTGTAGCCCTCGTTGTTGAAGATCGGCCGGCCGTCGGCCTCGGCCCTGGCCAGCACGGCGGACGCGTCGCGCAGGTCGAAGGCGTGCCACCAGGTCAGGGTGAACAGTGTGTTGATCGCCAACGCGCCGAGCAGCGCCGTGAGCACGATCTTCTCCAGCTCCGCGCCGCGCGTGGCCAGCAGCGCGGTCAGCAGCACGAACCCCACCCCGAAACCGCGGCTGTGGGTGGCGAAGGACTGCAGCATCGGCGAATGCACCATGCCGCGTGCCACCAGTGTGGGCAGGGCGAGCAGGCCGATTCCCAGCAGCAGCGTGAAAAGGGCCAGCGGCCAGGGACCCAGGCGGCGGGTCGCGGTCGTCGGCGCATGCGCCAGCGCGGCGGCCAGCAGCAGCGCGAAGCCGGCGAATTCAGGCAGCAGGTAATAGGCCTGCTTGCCGGACACCAGCGAAAAGCCGAGCAGCACCGGCGCCAGCCACGCGACGAGAAAGCGCAGGCCGTCGTCCCGGCGCAGCGGCAGGGCGGCCATGCCGAGCCAGGGACGCGGCCACAGCACGAACGGGAATACCAGCATCGGCAGCACCGGCAGGTACCACCAGAACGGCTGGCGGTGCGCGAACGCATCCACCACCCGCCCCGCGGTCTGGTGGAACAGCAACTGCTGCCGATAGGCCTCGCCACCGACCGCGCTGGCGCTGAGCGCCCAGGCCAGCAGCACGGCCAGTGCCGCCAGCACGGCGATTGCGCCCGTGCCGTACCAGCGGCCCCGATGGCGCGCGGCCCAGGGCTGCCACAGCGGGCCGAACAGCCACGGCAGGCCCGCATGCAGCAGCATCACCGGCCCCTTGGCCAGCAGGCCGAGTGCCAGGGCCACGGCGAAACCGGGCAGGTGCGGCCGCGCCTCGCCGGGCCCGGGACGCAGGGCCAGCAGCGCCGCCAGCACGCAGTCGGCCAGCAGTACCTCGTACATCGACTGCAGCCCGAACTCGAACGCGTAGCTGAAGCTCATCAGCAGCAGCGGCGCCGCGTACGCCACCGCGGGGCGGTCCGGGAACAGGCGTCGCGCCAGCTGCAGGCACAGCACCAGCTGCAGGCCGCCGAGCAGTACCTCGAGCAGGCGCGGCCAACCGTCGCCCACCCCGGTGATCGCCCAGCCGGCATGGATCAGCCAGTACAGCAGCGGCACCTTGTCGCTGTAGGGTGCACCGTTGAGGTAGGGCACCAGGAAGCTGTGCCGCTGCCACATCTCCCACGCCACCGCGAGCGTGCGGGTGGAGTACATCGGCACCGGGCCGTGCTGGAAGATCGCCACCAGCGCCACGCCGAACCACAGCGCGAGCCAGCCGGCGATCCGGCCGGGCGCAGCAGGCCCACGGGCCGGTGATGCCGGGTGGCAGCCCGCCTCCACGTCGCTCATCGGGCCGGCTGACGGGCGATGACGACACCGGTCGGCAGGCGGCCCAGCACCACGTGTGGCAGGCCGTGCTGTTCGAGCACGGCCATGTCGCGCTTGCTGACCAGTGCGACGCCCTGGGCCGAAGCACGCCAGCGCGCCTCGAAGGCATCGAGCGTGGGCAGGTAGCCGCCGGGTCGGGAGTCGATGAACGGCGTCAGGTCGTCGCGGTCCTGCGCCACGATGATCACCGGACGACGCAGGTAGAACGGCAGGCCGCGGACGAAGCCCCCGACCATGTATACCGGCGTGTCCACAGCCAGGGCCGGCCCCATCAGTCGTGCGACCGGTTCACCGGAGCGCGGTCCGACCCAGGCCTGCGAGCCCAGCAGCACGATCGTCCAGCCGACGATGCCGGCCAGCGCGAGTGCGTGCACGGCGGCGTCGCGATGGCCGTGCCGGGCCAGGCGGCGGGCAGCATAGGCCGCGGCGAGCGCCATGATCGCCAGCCCGGCGCCGAGTCCGGCGAGGGCAGTCGGCGTGCCGGCATGGGCCGGATCGCGCCGGATCACCGCGGCCGCGATCAGGGCCGCGATCGCCGCACCTGCGGCGGTCCAGCCGGTCACCCGCACGCGCCCGGCCACCGCCTCGGGCGACAGCCGGACGGCGATCTGGCCGAGCAGCAGTGCCGCCGCCGGAAACAGCGGCAGGATGTAGAACGGCAGCTGCGAGTGCGAGATCGAGAAGAACACGAACACCACGCCGACCCAGGCCAGCAGCAGCCGCTCCACCGGCGCACCGCTCCACATCGCCCGCCAGCCGCTGCGCGTGAACGGCACCAGCGCAGTCCAAGGGAACAGCCCCAGCAGCACCACCGGAATGAAGAAACCGGGCGGCTTGCCGCGGTTGTCGGCCGAGGTGAGGAAGCGGGTGAAGTGCTCGCGGATGAAGAAGTAGTCGAAGAA
>JAGWVM010000262.1 GCA_018970895.1 Lysobacteraceae bacterium
GCCAGGCACAGACCGCGGTGCTGCTGGCCAGTGGCCTATCGCACCAAGCGATTGCCGAGCGACTCGGCATCACTCGTCATACGGTGATCGCGCACGCGCGATGGATCTACAGCAAGCTGTCGATCCACGACAGCGGCTCCCTGCGCGAGCATCTGCTGGCGCGGGGGAAACCTGCCGATTCGAAGGACACGTAAGGGGGCACGCAGGCGCATGCACGTTCGCATCGCCGTGCGTTCCGACCCGAAGTCCAACCCGCTTGGGCGGGCTGGGCCGCGCATCGACCCGCTGACTGGAGCAGCGCAAGACCGGTACGCACGGCCGGAGCAGGCTGCCAGACGCGTTGCGTCGGAAACAGCTGCCCCGGCCTTGGCCCAGTCGTCTTACTTTCCCTTCGCCCCCGGCGCCATCATCTTCTCGCGCGCCGCGCGGAACGGGCTGTCCGGATACCACTGCGGCCACACGCCGGTGCGGCTCAGTTCGCGCCCCAGATCGTAGAGCGCCTGGGTGTCTTCGAGGATGCCCGAGTAGTCCCAGTTCGGATTGAACACGTCGTGGGTCGTGTGATACCGGTGCGCGGTGTAGTCCTCGGCCGCCTTCTCGCCCGCGGCCTTGCCACCGGCCAGCAGGTCCAGGCCCGAGCTGGGCAGCATCGCCGGCACGCCGGCCTTGGCGAAGTTGAAATGATCGGAGCGGAAGTAGAAGCCGTTCTCCGGCGTGGTCTCGGGCGAGATCAGCCGGTCCTGGGTCTTCAGCACGCCGGCCAGCATGTCCTCCAGCTGCGACTGGCCCTTGCCGATCACCGTCATGTCGTGCGCGCGACCGATGATCGGCAGCGCGTCCACCGCGATGTCGGCCACCGTCTTGTCCAGCGGGAACACCGGCTTGGCGACGTAGTACTGCGAGCCGAGCAGGCCCGATTCCTCCAGCGTGGGCATGAAGAACAGCACGCTGCGCTGCGGCGGCGTCTTCTGGTGGGCAAAAGCGTCGGCCAGCTCCAGCAGCATGCTCAGGCCGGTGCCGTTGTCGATCGCGCCGCTGTAGACCTGGTGGCCCTTGAGGCTGGGATCGGTACCGAGGTGATCCCAGTGGGCGGTGTAGATCACCGCCTCGTCCGGTTTGGTGCTGCCCTTCACCACCGCCAGCACGTTGTGCGATTCGATGTGGCCGATCTTGTCGTGCAGCGTCACCGAGGCGGTGGCGTCCAGCGGCACCGGCTTGAAGCCCGGCTTGCCCGCCGCCGCCGCCAGCTGGTCGAAGTTGAAGCCCGCCGCGGCGAACAGCCGGGTGGCCGCGTCGTGCGTGAGCCAGCCGGCCACCGGCAGGCGCGGTGCCGGGTCGACGCGGGTGGGCAGGCTCAGCTGCGGACCGCTGCCGCTGTTCTGCAGCACGCTGAAGGGGTAACCCGCCGCCGCATCGCTGGTGTGCACGATGAAACACGCCGCGGCGCCCTTCAGCGCCGCCTCGGCGTACTTGTAGGTCCAGCGTCCGTAGTAGGTCATGGCGCGGCCGTTGAACAGCTTGGGATCGCCGCTGGCAAAGCCCGGATCTTTGACCAGCACGATCACCGTCTTGCCCTTCACGTCGACACCCTTGTAGTCGTTCCAGTGCCAGTTCGGCGCATCGACGCCGTAGCCCAGGAACACCACCGGCGAGTGCTTCAGGTCGATCAGCGGCTTCG
>JAGWVM010000014.1 GCA_018970895.1 Lysobacteraceae bacterium
CGCCGGTACTGGTAGTTCGCCTCGTCGGCGAAATCCTCGGCGGCGCGGGTGATCTGCCGGCCGTAGTCATGGCTCTGGCGGCCCAGCCGGCTGGTGGCGCGGCGCCCGCGCTCGACCAGGTCGTGCGCGGTGCTGGCGGCACCGGTGGCGTACTGGCGCACACGGTCGCCGGCATCGGCGAGATGGCGTTCGATATCGCGGGTTCGGCTCATGGTCTTGGACTCCTCAAGGGCGCAGCTCGAGCGCGGGGCCGCGGTCGGCGGCAGAGCCACTACTTTGCGCCCGATCGCGTGACCGGTGCGTCGATGCGACCGGATGCCGCCCAGCGGGCGTTCAGCGAGGTCAGCCCAGCCGGTAGTCGCCGCCCCGCTCGAGGGCGCGGCGGTAAGCCGGCATGGCGTGGATGCGCTCGAGGAAGGCGGCCAGGCGCGGCCAGCGTGGCGCGGTGAGTCCGGCGCGCGCGGCGGCGGCCTCCAGCGGGAAGCTGAGCTGGATGTCGGCGACGCTGAACGACTCGCCGCCGAACCATGCCGCCTTGCCCAGCTCGCCCTCCAGGTAATCCAGGTGCAGGGCGATCTGCGGGTCGACGAAGCCGCGCAGCGCCTTGCCGGCCACGTCCTTCACGATCGGCCGGGCGAAGAACGGGGCCGGCGCCTTCTCCACCCGCTGGAACACCAGCTTGAGCAGCAGCGGCGGCATCGCCGAGCCCTCGGCGTAATGCAGCCAGTAGGTCTGGCGTCGTCGCTCCGCCGTGCCGGGCGCGGCCAGCAGCCGGCCGTCGCCGTAGCGCTCGGCCAGGTACTCGACGATGGCACCGGACTCGGCCAGCACGAGGTCGCCGTCGGTGACCACCGGCGACTTGCCCAGCGGGTGCACGGCGCGCAGCTCGGCCGGTGCCAGCATGGTTTTCGGGTCGCGCGCGTAACGCCTGATCCCGTAGGGCAGGCCGAGCTCCTCGAGCAGCCACAGGATGCGCTGCGAGCGCGAGTTTTCGAGATGGTGGACGGTGATCATCCCGCGGATCAGAGCCGATCGGCTCCGATCCCGCAAGCGTCCGGCTCAGTAGATCCAGTCGGCGTCGCCCCGCGGGGCGTGCGCCTGCATGAAACGGGTCATGGTGCCGTAGAGCTCCTCGGCGGGCGGGCCCCAGCAATGCGGCGCCATCGGCTGGTAGGTGATGCTGCCCTGGAAGCTCGGGTGGGTCGCCGTCTTCAGGAACGCGTCCATTGCGCGCACGCCCATGTTGAGGTTGTAGGTATCCGCGTCGCCCACGTAGATATGCAGCTTGTCGGTGACCAGCGGACCCAGCGTGGCCCAGCGGGTCTGCAGCAGGTAGCGCAGGTCGAAATGCCGCTTCCAGTAGTCGGCCACGGCATGGTCGATCACGCCGGTGCGCTTGTCCCAGATGCGCTGCGGATAGCCGTCCGCAGCGATCGGGCCCCAGGCCGCTTCCCAGATGTCCCACTGGCCGCCGGAACGGGAGTGGTTGCCCACCGCCAGCTCGTAGTGGTTCTCGTCCTTCATCATCGCGTCGACGTTGCCGTCGGGGCGCCGGGTATCCACGCGCTCGACCCGCATCCAGCCCTTGTCCAGGTAGTACGCGTTGGCGTCGTCGTAGATGTTGACCACCTGGTGGTGGCGGAAGTCCAGCGAGTCGGGACACAGCGCGAAGCTGCCGCCGTAGAAGCGCGGGTGGAACAGCTGCTGCGCCACCGCGATCCAGCCGCCGGTGGAGCCACCGGTGAGGATGCGCGCCCATGGCTGCTCGATGGTGCGGAAGCGGCGCGCGATCTCCGGGTAAAGCTCCTGGTGGATGGCGTCGTCGAACGGCCCTTCGTTGGGCGAATTCACCGCGTAGGAGTCGTCGTAGTACGGCGAGGGATGCTGCAGGGTCACCACGATCACCCGCGGTTTCCTCGCCGGGTCCAGCCAGAACGCGCGCATCGTCGAGCCCCTGCGCTCAAAGCCGAACGGCGCGTCGGTGGAGAAGTGGCCCTGGTCGTAGACCACCGGGTAGCGCACGTTCGGATGGTCGGCATACCCCCGCGGCAGCAGCACGGTGGCGCCGAGATAGATCGGATGGCCCCAGAACTTGCTCAGCAGCCTGCTCCGGATGCGGAAGCGCTTGACGTATTCGCTGTCCT
This sequence comes from Lysobacteraceae bacterium, assembly GCA_018970895.1. Taxonomy (GTDB): domain Bacteria; phylum Pseudomonadota; class Gammaproteobacteria; order Xanthomonadales; family Rhodanobacteraceae; genus Dyella_A. The sequence continues at coordinate 2,145 of JAGWVM010000014.1, forward strand.
TCGGGAACGGGATCGGCGCAATCACCCGGTCGGCGACCAGGTGGATCGGCGTGGCCGCGGCCGGGTCGTAGTGCACCTTCACCGGCTTGCCGTAGAGATTGCCCGGCGAGTGCTTCCAGTCCTGGCCCTCCCACTGGTCCATGTGCATCCACAGCGTGTGGCCGTCGGCGCGCCTGAACTCGGTGTAGACGTTGACGAACGGCTGCATCCAGTAGTCGCCGGCCGGCAGGTCGCGCAGGCTGGCCAGCGGCGCGCCGTCGTCGCGCGCGTCGATGATGGCGACCTGGCCGGGGGCGAGCCTTTGGACGTCGTGCCCGAACAGCGGCACGCCGGTGATGTCGGTCTCCTCGATCGGCGGCGCCTTGTCGTCACGGCTCACCGCGACGTAGACGCGCCCGGTGATCGGCGCGGCGTGGGCGGAGGCGGCGAAGCTCACCTCGATCCGCGGTGCGGACGCCTCCGTGGCAGCCAGGTGGAGGGACGCGGCGGCCAGCAGGCCGGCGACGAGCGTACGGAGCAGAACAGGGAGGCGGGTCATCGCCCGATGCTAGCCGCGGCGGCGCCGCGACCGCCACTGCCGGTGGCGGGCTAACCCGTCTCCTGCAATTGCTCGCGGCGGCGCAGCGACGGGAACCACGCCATCCACAGCGCCACCACGACCAGCGTGCCGACGCCGCCGATCAGGGTGGCCGGCACCGCGCCCACCCACGCCGCCAGCAGGCCGGATTCGAACTCGCCCAGCTGGTTGGAGGTATTGATGAAGATCGCGTTCACCGCGCTGACCCGGCCGCGCATGTCGTCCGGCGTATCCAGCTGCACCAGCGCACCGCGAATCACCATGCTGACCATGTCGAACGCGCCCAGCGCGAACAGCGCCGCCAGCGACAGCCACAGCGTGGTCGACATGGCGAACACCAGGGTGGCCACGCCAAAGCCTGCCACCGAGGCAAACATGGTCATGCCGACCCGGCGTTGCAGGGTGTGCCGCGCCAGCCACAGCGACATCAGCAGTGCGCCGACTGCCGGCGCCGCGCGCAGCAGGCCCAGCCCCCATGGGCCGGTGTGCAGGATGTCCCTGGCGAAGATCGGCAACAGCGCGGTGGCGCCGCCCAGTAGCACGGCGAACAGGTCCAGCGAGATCACGCCCAGCACGTCCGGGCGCTGGCGGATGAAGTGCACGCCGGCGAATACCGTCTTCAGGGTGGCCGGTTCGCGCCGCGGCGGCGTGCGCTCGTAGCGCAGCCAGGCCATCAGCGCGGCGGCGACCAGATACAGCGTTCCGGCCACCACGTACACCACGCCCGGCCCCGCCACGTAGAGGAAGCCACCCAGCGCCGGACCCATGATCATCGCCGCCTGGCCGGCCGAGGCGCTCATCGCCATCGCACGCGGCAGGATCGGCGCCGGCACCAGCGCCGGCAGCATCGACTGCATCGCCGGAAACTCGAATGCCTTGGCCACGCCGATCACGAACACCAGCGCCAGGATCGTCACCTCGTGCACGCCGCCGGAGAGCGTGAGCCCGGCCAGCAGGGCGATCGCCACGAACTCCACCAGCTGCCCGGCCAGCACGATGCGGCGGCGCTCGAACTGGTCGGCGAGGTGGCCGGCCGGCAGCGCCAGCAGCACCGAGGGGATGAACTGCGCCAGGCCGATCAAGCCCAGGTCCAGCGCACGTCCGGTGATCGCATAGATCTGCCAGCCAACGGCCACCGAGAGCATCTGGAAACCGAAGCCCGAGGCGATGCGGGCGAACCAGAACGCAACGAAAGCGCGGTGCCGGAACAGCGCGTCGCCGGCGGGAGCAGGGGAGTCGGACATGGGGAATCCTGGCGGGAGCGGCGATTATCGGGGCGCCCGCGGCCGCGGCCAAGCCGCCGCGGTTGCGCGCGCGGCGTGGCTCGTTCCACTCTAGGGATCTGTCCTGTCACGCGGATGCATTCCATGACTGCCGGTTTCCTGCGCCCTTCGCTTTCCATCCTCGGCCTGGCCCTGCTGGCCGCGGGCTGCTCGCAGCAGGGCGGTGACCACGCCGCGGCGCCGGCGGCGAACAAGGCGCCGGCCATCGACCAGGCGGCGCAGCGGGACCTGGACACTTACCGCCAGCTGGTGCGCATCCACAACGACGAGATGGCCACCACCTTCGGCGAGCAGATCGTGCACGACTACCCCGGCAGCGCCGCGGCGAAGGAGGTGCAGCAGACCCTGCCGGAGATCGCCAGGCGCTACCACGAGAACGCCGAGAAGAACCGCCTGGCCGGCCTGTGGCTGTACCAGGTCGCACCGATGGCCGGCGGCACGCAGTCCACCGCGGTGATCTACAACAGCGAGCCGGCGGTGGGCGACAAGGTGCGCCTGGTGCTGCGCCGGCATACCGAGTGGGGGCAGAGCGCGTTCCTGTTCGGCAGCGGCAAGGGCTTCGTCTGCAAGGGCACCTGCACGCTGCCGGCGACGTTCGACGGCAAGCCGGTCGGCATCAAGGCGTTCGCCCCGCCCTCGGGCGAGCCAGCAATGATGATCAAGGACGACAGCGCCTTCATCGCCATGCTGAAGAAGGCGAAGAAGATCACTCTCAAGGTCACCCGCAAGGACAACGATCGCAGCGAAGAGCTGGTGTACGAGGTCGGCGGCTTCGATCCGGCCAAGTGGCTGCCGCTGGACAAAAAGAAGAAGTAAACCGCGCGGTGGCCGCCGCGTTGTCACGGTGTGGCGCGATCGACGCGTCCCGGATGGAGGGAGGTAGGCGATGAAATCCCTGCGGCATCTTGCGTGGCTGCTCCTGCCGGTGGCGCTTGGCGCCTGTGCCAGCCTGTCCGGCCGACCCAGCGACCAGCAGCGCCTCGCCGACTACGAGGCGGCGGCGGGTCCGGCGCAGACCAGTTTCCGGTTCTACAACGACCTGTGGTCCTGGGAGCCGCTGGGCACCGGCCACGTGGTCGTCTATGCGCGCCCCAACCAGGCGTGGCTGCTCGACGTGCCGGGCTGCGTGGACCTGCCGTTCACGAATGCGATCGGCCTGACCTCGAACATCCATCAGGTCAGCGTCGGCTTCGACAAGGTCATCACCGGCCGGCGCAGCTTCCCCTGCACGATCACCCGCATCCGCCCGGTGGACGTGAAGAAGCTCAAGCAGGCCGAAGTCGAGCGCCGCGCGGTGCAGGAAAAGCCGCGTGATGCGGCGAACGTGCCACCGCCGGCCAAGCCGTAGGCCCCGCCCCGCTCGACGGGCTCAGTGCAGGAACAGCTTCTCGGCGAGCCGCGCGAGCGGCTTTTCCAGCGCGCTCTGCAGCCGGGGCGGGAAATCCAGCGGCTTGAGCAGCATCTTCACCGTCATCTCGGCCGGGATGTTCTTCTTCAGCCGGGCCTGGGCGCGGGTATTGAGGCGGCGGAATTCCGTCTCGTTGCCCGCGTGCTGCGGATAGCAGCGGTTGAAGACGTGGCGCATGGCGATGTCGCCGTCCTCGCTCTTGATCTCGTTGACCCGCCGGAGCAATGCGCGGAACACCTTGTAGCGTCCGAAACCCTCGCGATCGCGATACAGCCGGTAGTGCTGGTAGAAGTGCTTGTAGTGGCGCACCTCGTCGCTCTTGATGTGGTGGGTCAGTTGCTTGAGCACCGGTTCGTCGGTGAGGTCGTTGAGCGCCCGGTAGAGGCTGGCGGTGCCGGTCTCGACCACGCAGCGGGCGGCCAGCTCCAGTCCCCGGCTGGGCTCGAGCTGCTCATCGGTGCACATCGCGCCGTACTCGTCCCAGAACGCCTTGAAGCCGGCCTCCCAGTCGAACTCCGGCCACACCGCGCGCACGTAGGCGGCCAGCGCGCGGCCGTGCTGCAGCTCCTCGTGCTCCCAGTGCTGGCTGAGCCAGGTCTGCAGGTCTTCGTCGCCGGCGAAGTGGCGGACCAGGTTGTGCGTGTACAGATCCGAGCCGCTCTCGACGAACGAGGCGCTGCACAGCAGGAAGAACAGATCCTCGTCATGGCGGACGCGGGCCTTGTCGATGCGGCTGAAGTCGATGCTCTCCAGCGTCCAGGGAAGCGATTGGGCGTAGCTCAACGTTGGATTCCTTGCCGGTTGCCGCGGAGCGGCGACGGGCTCCGCGTGACAGATCGATGACGTCAAGGATACGGCCTGTCCGGGCCATTGGAATGAATCCCGTCCGACCCCACGCCTGCCGTTCGGCCCGCGTCACGGAGCGCGGGCCATTCCCTGGTCCATCCGATGGAGCATCCATGATTCCCACGTTCAGTTATGCCGCCCCGGCCGCCCGCGCGCCGCTGGTGCCCTACCGCTTCGAGCGCCGCGAGCCGCGCGATACCGATGTGGTGATCGAGATCCTGTATTGCGGCGTGTGCCATTCCGACCTGCATACCGTACGCGACGAGTGGGGCACCGGCGAATACCCGATCGTGCCGGGCCACGAGATCGTCGGCCGGGTGCTGCGCACCGGCAAGGCGGTGACCCGGTTCCGGGCGGGCGATCTCGCCGGCGTCGGCTGCATGGTCGACTCCTGCCGCGAGTGCGCCAATTGCCGGGATGACCTGGAGCAGTTCTGCCTCCAGGGCGCCACCTTCACCTACGCAGGCAGGGACCGCGTCGACGGCACGCCGACCCAGGGCGGCTACTCCACCCACATCGTGGTCGATGAGGCCTTCGTGCTGCGCGTGTCCGACAAGCTCGATCTCGCCGCGGTGGCGCCGCTGCTGTGCGCCGGCATCACTACCTACTCGCCGCTCAGGCACTGGAAGGTCGGCAAGGGCTCCAAGGTGGGCGTAATCGGGCTGGGGGGTCTGGGCCACATGGCGCTGAAGTTTGCCCACGCCTTCGGTGCCAGGGTGGTGCAGTTCACCACGTCGCCCTCCAAGTGGGAGGATGCGCTGCGTCTGGGCGCCGACGAGGTGGTGCTGTCCAACGACGCCGGGCAGATGAAGCAGCACGCCGGCAGCTTCGATTTCATCCTCGACACCGTGTCGGCGCCGCACGACCTCAACGCCTATCTGCGCATGCTCAAGCGCGATGGCACCATGGTGCTGGTCGGCCTGCCGGACACGCCGCCCACCGTGCAGGGCGGCTCGCTGATCTTCGGTCGCCACGCGCTGGCCGGTTCGCTGATCGGCGGTATCGCCGAGACGCAGGAAATGCTGGACTTCTGCGCCGAGCAGGGCATCGTCTCCGACATCGAGAAAATCCGCATGCAGGACATCAACGAGGCCTACGAGCGCATGCTCAGGAGCGACGTGAAATACCGCTTCGTGATCGACATGGCCTCGCTGCGGGAAACCGCCTGAGCCTTGCCGGAAGCGACGGTGGTGCCTGGCTAGCGCACCACCGTCACCGGCACGTGGGCGCGCGCCAGCACGTCGCCGGACACCGAGCCGAGCAGCCAGCGCGCCAGGGCGCCACGCTCGTTGTGGCCGATCACCAGGTGGTCGCAGCCGTGTTGCTCGAGCTGGCTGATCAGCACGTCGCCGGGACTGCCGTGGGCCAGCTCCAGGTCGACCAGGCTCTCGGCATCGGGCTGCAGCGCCTTCAGCTCGTCGAGCAACTCGCGGGCACGTGCGGTACCGGAGTCCGCCATCATCAGGGCGCACGCATCGGCACCGGCCTCCGTGACCTGCAACACCGACACCACGCGCACCCGGCCGCCGCATGCGCGCGCCAGCGACATCGCCAGATCGAATGCGCGCTTGGATGTGTCCGAACCGTCGTAGCCGACCAGGGAATAGGCGAACATCCAGATACCTCCGCGACTTGCCGTGGACGACCTGCCGATCATGCCACGGCCGATCGCGCGGGCGAGACCGCAGCGCTGCACGTTGTTGCGTGGCAGCTGCCCGGCCGGCGGGCATGCGTGCGCCGGCCGGGACCGCGCTCCCGGAACATGAACGCCCGCGGGTCCGTCGCCGCGTCTGGACGCAGTCTCGGCACATGCTGCACATCTCCGTCACGCAGTCGTCCCGATCCTGCGTCCCCGCCGCAGCTCCGCCGATGCATCGATGCGAGGCCGCCGCGGCCCACGCCCCGGACGGGGCGTTCATCCCGACTCAGAGGAGACCACCATGACCAAGCGCAATCACGCTCTCGCCGCACTCCTGCTGGCCACGGCTGGCGCGATGGGCGCCACCGCAGCGCAGGCCGCATCGGCCAGCGTCAAGTGCGATCTCGCCTACAACCTCAGCGGATGGTCGATCCTGTACAAGCATGCCGAGGGTTCCGGCACGGTCACCTGCGACAACGGCCAGTCGGCGCGCGTGAAGATCACCGTGGTCGGCGGCGGCCTCACCGCCGGCAAGTACCACATCGACCACGGCAAGGGCGAGATCAGCAAGGTGCACGACATCTCCGAGGTATTCGGCTCCTATGCCCAGGCGGGTGCCGAGGCCGGCGTGGTCAAGAGCGGTACCGCGCAGGTGCTGACCAAGGGGACCACCTCGCTCGCCCTGGCGGGGACCGGCGAGGGCGTCAACCTCGGCATCTCGGTGGGCAAGTTCACCATCACCCGCGAGTAAGCGGGCCGCGGCCGCACGGCGACCGCCGCCATCGACGCATGCCAGGGGCGCCCCAGGGCGCCCCTGGCATGTCGGGCGTACACTGAGCGATCTTTTCCGACGGCCCTCCCTCCCTGCATGAGCCCGATGCCCGCCTCCACCTTCCGTCCGATCGCCTGCGGAGCCGCCTGATGGGCATCGTCGCAAAGCCCGCAAATGGCCTGGCTGGCTGGCGCATAGGCCTGTGGCTGGTGTTGCTGCTGGCCGCTTTCGGAGCCACGCAGTACGCCGTCCACGCCCGGCGGGTGTGGGGCGTGCTCGCACAGCCCGACCTGCCCGCCGAGGCGCGCACCGCCCTGCACGGCATGCTGGGGTGGGATCTCGGGTACTTCGTCGCGGCCGCGGCGCTGGTGGTGTTCTGCGCGGCCGGCATCCTGCGCCAGGGATGGTCGCGTCCGGTGCTGCGCGTGGCGCTCAGCCTGCTTGCGCTGGGCATGCTCGCGAGCGGCGCGGTTCTGCTGCATCACTGGCATGCGTGGAGCGCGATGTCCGGCGATCCGGCTGACGCCAGCCTGCAACTGGCAGGGGCCGCGCGCGCGGTGCACCTTTCGCTGGCGTTCGATGTCGGTGCCATCGCGCTGCTGGCCTGGCTGGTATGGCGGCTGGGGCATCCGGCAGTACGGGCGCAGTTCCGCCGGCGGTGACGCCGGCGAGTGCGTCGCGCCGGTCGCAGTGATGCATCCCGGCCCCGGCGTGCATCGACCCGGCCGGCTTGCCGGAGAGCTCGTCCGGTTCAGGGCGGGTTGGCCCTGCCCCGGTTATCGGTGGGCGCTTTCGCCCGGCCTGACCCCATGCGCACGCGCTTCCCTCTCATGGCCCTGGCCATGCTCGCCATCACCGTCGGGCCGGCGTCCGCCGACCCGCTGGCACTGCACTGCGACGCAAGCAGCAGCTACGACCTCACGGTGCGGTCCGACCGGTGGGTGTTCGACCGCACCGGCGCAGCACCGAACCGGGTGGAGATCGGCCCCGGCATGCTGCTGACCGACGGCGTCCCGGTGCGGCTGAATGCCGAAGACCGCGATCGCGTTGCGCTGTTCGAGCGCGGCCTGCGCGCGCTGCTGCCGCGGGTCAGGCAGGTGGCTCGCCACGGCGTGGACCTGGCGGCGCAGGCCTTGCGCGAGGAGGCGTCGCGCCTGCAACTGGCGCCGGCCACGCGCGAAGCACTGGATCAGCGCATCGCCGTCGATGCCGGCGTGCTGCGCAGGCGCATCGACACCAGCCAGAGCACGCACGACTGGCACGCCGACGCCGTGCGCCAGCTCGGCAACCAGTTCGCCGCCGATCTCAGCCCGATCGTTGCCGGCGACCTCGGCCAGCAGGCGTTGCAGGCGGCGATGAGCGGCGATCTCGATACCGCCGCACGCCTGCGCGATCAGGCGGCCGACCTGGCCACCACCCTGCGGCCGCGGATCGAGCGTCGGCTGCAGGCGCTGCAACCCCAGGTCGATGCGCTGTGCCCGTCGGTCGAGCGGCTGGCGGCGTTGCAGCAGGGCCTTCGCGATGCGCAGGGCCGGCCACTGCGCCTGCTCGAGGCGACCGGGCGATAACCGCCTGCAACCGCAACGGCAGCTAAAGGACGTGGTGCATCGAGCGCGCGGGTTAACCCGTCGCTAAGCGGGTGCTCCCGACCATGGCCGGCAGTTCTCCCGCTTGCGAGGCCAGGTGCCGTGGCGCTGGCAACCCAACCGCTCTACAACGCGCTGATCCGTCGAGGCATCGACCTGCAGCGGCTGTGCCAGCTCGCCGCACAGCAGGTCGCCGAGCCCGGGCTGCGGGTGGTGCTGCTGGAAAACGCGGCGGCGCTGGAGATGTTCGTGCTCGACCTGCAGATGGAGCTCAGTGCGCGCGGCGGACGCCCGGCGACCTCCGGCCGGTGGCGCGGCCCGTTGCAGCGACGGCTGGCCCGCTGGTGGTCCCGCGGCATGCCGCTGCGGGACAGCCAGTGGATCCGCCTGCTGTCGCGACGCGAGCGTGTCCTGGCCAGCCTGTTCGAGGACACCGTGGCGCTGGCTCCGGTCGATACCGCGCAGTGCCTGCGCCGCCTGGCCCCGCGCCTGCAGGCGGTGCACCTGGACATGGGCTCGCTGGCCGGCGCCACGCGCTAGGCCGATCTCCTTGCGATGACCGACGGTACGGCAGACGGCCGGCCTACGGCCAGGTCGTGCCGGCGGTGCCGCGTGATGCACCGGATCGTCATCGCCAGCGGCGGTCACGGGGTGGCGCGGCATGCGCACGACGATCATCACGCTGGCGTTCGCCGCCGCCGATGCCGAGCGGCCACCCGGCACGGCGCGCGTGCGGGTACCCGCCGTAGGGTCGATCGCCCGCGACGGGTTGGACGCCACTTTCGATGCCCTGACGATGGTGGTCACCACCTTCGCCGGGGATGGCGACGCGAGGCGCCACCTCATCGATCGACCCCATCGCAGCCGTGCGCTCGCCGGGACGGGCAGCGCGGCGCGGATGCGCCGGACCATGGACGATGCCGGCGCGGATGGCATTCGGCCGGCTGTCACCGGGTGCTGACCTGGCGCGAACCGCCGCGCCGGCGGCGCACGCCGCCTCGCTCGACCGGGCGGTCGAGCGGAAGGTGGATGCCCGCGCCGCTCCCTTCGCCGCACGTCCCGGAGCGCGTGGTCCGATGCTGCACACGCTGGACCGGCTGCCGGGCGGATCGTCGCTGCGCCGGATCGCGGCGGCGCGAGCGCCGTCGCGTCATGTTGATCGCGACCGTTCGCACGGCGTTGGCGCCGCCGCGGGCCGGCGCTTCACGCGCCGGCGTGCCTGCAAAATCTTGATCCGACGGCTGATACGCTCCTCGGGTTTCCACTGCGAGAGAGTGCTTCCCATGCCAGCCACCGGTTCCTTTGCCGTTGATCCGACGCCTGCCGCCAGCGCCACCGCACGCGCTTCGCATCACCTGATCGCGAACTGGGACATGTACGTCGACCAGGCGGTGCAGATGGGCCTGCACCTGGTCGAGGCGCTGCTGGTGCTGCTGGTCGGGCTGTGGGTCGCGCGGCGCCTGGCCAATGTCCTCGAACGTGCGCTGGGCCGGGCGAGCTTCGATGTCACCCTGTCCAGTTTCCTGCGCAATCTGCTCTACGGCGTGCTGATCACGCTGCTGATCGTCACTGCGCTGCAGGTCGCCGGGGTGCCGTCGGCCCCGCTGGTGGCGGCGCTGGGCGCCAGCGGTCTGGCGATCGGCCTGTCGCTGCAGGGCTCGCTCAGCAACCTCGCCTGGGGCGTGCTGCTGGCGGTGTTCCGCCCCTTTCGCGTCGGTGATTTCGTTTCCGTCGGCGGCGTGCTGGGCACGGTCGAGGCGATCAACCTCATGTACACCCACCTGTTGCTGCCCGACGGACGCGAGTCGGTGGTGCCCAACGCCAAGGTCGGCGGCGATGCGATCACCAACTTCAACCGCCGCGGTACCCGCCGCTTCGAGCTGACCGTGGGTATCGGCTACAAGGACGACATCAACGCGGCCAAGGCCGAAATCCGCCGGCTGTTCGAGGCCGATGCGCGGATCCTCAAGGAGCCTGAGCCGGGGGTGTGGACCACCAATCTCAACGAGAGCTCGGTGGATCTGGTGATCCGCGCATGGACCACCACGGCCGACTTCTGGACGGCGCAGACCGATTTCCTGCAGGCCGTCAAGGAAGCCTTCGACGGCGCGGGCATCAGCATCCCGTTCCCTCAGCGCGAGCTCACGGTGGTGCAGGGAAGTCTGCCGGCCACCGCCGAGCGGCAGGGCTGATCGCGCGCGCGGGTACGCCCGGCGGCCTGATCCGGGGGCTCGTCCCCTGCCTCCCCGGACGCCGCCAACGCGCGGCGAGGATCGCCATACGTCGGCGAACGGGTGCAATGACATCGTTTTCAGTGCCGTCCCGGGCCCGGCTTGGTTATCATGGAAATCTTGCCGCGGTCGCATTTCCGCGCCCCGCCCCACCTGCAGGAGTCCCCATGGCCGACCTCAAAGAAGCACGCGTACCGGATATCGGCGGCGACAAGGTGCCCGTGATCGAGGTGCTGATCAAAGTCGGCGATCGGGTCGAGAAGGAGCAGGGCCTGGTCACGCTGGAGTCGGACAAGGCCACGATGGAAGTGCCTGCGCCGTTTGCCGGCGTGGTGAAGGAGATCATGGTCAAGCTGGGCGACGAGGTCGGCGAGGGTACGGTGATCGCGATGATCGAGGCCGAGGGTGCCGCCGCCCCGGCCCCGACGCCCGCGCCGGCCGCTGCGCCCGCCAAGGCCGAGTCGCCCGCGAAGAGTGCCCCCGCTCCGGCCTCGGCTGCCGCGCCGGCACCCGCCGCCGCCAGCGGCGGCGTGCGTGAAGCCCGTGTGCCGGACATCGGTGGCTTCGACGCCGTGCCGGTGATCGAGATCCTGGTGCAGGTCGGCGACCGCGTGGCCAAGGACCAGGGCCTGATCACGCTGGAGTCGGACAAGGCCACGATGGAAGTGCCTGCGCCGTTCGCCGGCGTGGTGAAGGAACTCAAGCTCAAGCTGGGCGACGAAGTGTCCGAGGGCAGCCTGATCGCGCTGATCGAATCCGCCGAGGGCGCGCCTGCTGCCGCTCCGGTGTCCGCCGCACCCGCACCCGCACCGGCGCCTGCGCCGACCGCCGAGAAGCCGGCACCGGTCGGCGGTCGTGCCGTGCAGCCCGGTGTCGCCCCGGAGGGCGACCTGCCGCCGCAGGCGCGCCCGCCGTTTGACGCCAAGATCGTCATGCCCGGCGATGCACCGTACGCCAGCCCGGCGATCCGCGCGTTCGCACGCGAGCTGGGCGTGGATATCCACCAGGTGAAGGGATCGGGCCGCAGTGGACGTATCCAGCGCGAGGACGTCAGCGCCTACGTCAAGCACGCGCTGGCCTCGGGTGCTCGCCCGGTCACCGGCGCGCCGGTGACCGCCGGCGGCGGGCTCAACCTGCTGCCGTGGCCGAAGGTGGACTTCGCCAAGTTCGGCGAGATCGAGGAGAAGCCGCTCTCGCGCATCCAGAAGATTTCCGGCGCGAACCTGGCGCGCAACTGGGCGATGATCCCGCACGTCACCCAGCACGAGGACGCCGACATCACCGAGCTGGAGGCCTTCCGCAAGGCCCTGGGCGCGGAGAACAAGGATCTCAAGATCACCCCGCTGGTGTTCCAGATGAAGGCGGTGGTGGCAGCGCTCAAAGCGTTCCCGCAGTTCAACGCCTCGCTCGACGAAACCGGCGAGAAGCTGATCCTGAAGAAGTACTTCCACATCGGCATCGCGGTGGATACGCCCGATGGCCTGGTGGTGCCGGTGATCCGCGACGTCGACAGGAAGGGCCTGCTCGACCTGGCCCGCGAGCTGGGCGAGATCTCGAAGAAGGCGCGCGACAAGAAGCTCGGCCCGGCCGACATGTCCGGCGGCTGCTTCTCGATCTCCTCGCTGGGCGGCATCGGCGGCACCGCGTTCACGCCCATCGTGAACGCGCCGGAGGTGGCCATCCTCGGCGTGTCCAAGGCGTCGATGAAGCCGGTGTGGAACGGCAAGGAGTTCGCACCGCGGCTGATGCTGCCGCTGTCGCTGTCCTACGACCACCGCGTGATCGACGGCGCGCTGGCCGCACGCTTCGCCTCCTTCCTCGCGCAGCAGCTGGGCGACATCCGCCGCCTGCTGCTCTGACGGGGCGCTGGGTGACCGCCCTCGGCTCGGGCGATCCGCTGACCCAGGTGCGCGCGGTCGTGCCGCACACCTGGGAAGACGGCGTGCGCCAGTTCAACGAGTGGATGAACGTCACGCTGCTGCACATGAGCGGGGTGAAGGTCACGGTCGGCTCGCTGCTGGCAGCCGTGCTGGTGCTGGTGCTGTTCCTGCTGCTGTCCTCGGTCACCCGCCGCCTGTTGCGGCGGTACGTGGAGCGGCACGACAGCCTCAACCTGTCCTCGGTCTACACGGTCGAGCGGCTGACCCACTACGTGCTGCTGCTGGTCGGCGTGCTGATGGCGCTGAACGCCTCCGGCATCCCGATCGCCAAGTTCACGGTGTTCGCCGGCGCGCTCGGCGTGGGCCTGGGTTTCGGCCTGCAGGCGATCTTCAACAATTTCGTGTCGGGCCTGATCCTGCTGTTCGACCGCAGCCTGAAGGTGGGTGATTTCGTCGAGCTGGCCTCCGGCGTGCACGGCAACGTGCGGGAGATCCGCATCCGCGCCACGCTGATCACCACCAATGACGACATCGACATCCTGGTGCCCAATTCCGAGTTCGTCACCGGGCGGGTGGTGAACTGGACCCTGCGCGAGGCCGCGCGCCGGCTCAAGGTGCCGTTCGGCGTGGCCTACGGCACCGACAAGGAACTGGTGAAGAAGGCCGCGCTGGAGGCCGCCGTGGCGGTGCCGTTCACGCTGGCGCAGGACGGCCCGCGCGCGCCGCAGGTGTGGCTGACCGGCTTCGGCGACTCCTCGCTCGATTTCGAGCTGGTGGTCTGGCTGGACGCCGAGGCGACCCGCCGCACCGGCTCGGTCAACGCCGCCTACAACTGGGCGCTGCACACTGCGCTGGAGAAATACGACATCGAGATCCCGTTCCCGCAGCGCGACCTGCACGTGCGCAGCTGGACCCGTGCACCGGCGCCCGCTCCGCGCAACCCGGCGCCGAAAGGCGACGGCGGTCCCGACCGGGGCAACGACGCCGCGCGCGATGTCACCAACCACATGAAGCCGTCCGCCGGGACGGCGCCCCGATCCTCCGAACCCGACCCGGGCGTCGCCCGCTGACGCCGCCCCACGCAAAGGAAACACACCATGGCCAACACGCTCGAGATCAAGGTCCCCGACATCGGCGGTCACGACAACGTGCCGGTGATCGAGGTGCTGGTGAACGTCGGTGACACGGTCGCCAAGGACCAGAGCCTGATCACGCTGGAGTCGGACAAGGCGACGATGGAGATTCCCGCCACCGCGGCCGGCGTGGTGAAGGAACTCAAGCTCAAGGTCGGCGACGAGGTGTCCGAGGGCGCGCCGATCCTGGTGCTGGAGACCGGCGACGCAGCGGCACCGGCGGCTGCACCTGCACCTGCACCCGCCGCGGCATCCCCGGCCCCGGCGCCCGCCCCGGCTCCCGCGCCCGCCAGGGCGCCGGCTGCCGCCGGCGCGTCCGGCCGCACGCCGGACATCACCTGCAAGCTGGTCGTGCTCGGCTCCGGTCCGGGCGGCTACACCGCCGCCTTCCGCGCCGCCGACCTGGACGTGGACACCGTGCTGGTCGAGCGCTATGGCACGCTGGGTGGTGTCTGCCTCAATGTCGGTTGTATCCCGTCCAAGGCCCTGCTTCACGCCGCCGCGGTGATCGACGAGGCCGAGGCGATGGCCGCCCACGGCGTCAGCTTCGGCAAGCCGACCATCGAGATCGACAAGCTGCGTGACTTCAAGTCCAAGGTGGTCGGCAAGCTCACCGGCGGCCTGGCCGGCATGGCCAAGCAGCGCAAGGTGCGCACGGTGCAGGGCACCGGCCGCTTCATCTCGCCGAACGAGATGGAAGTGCAGACGGCCGAGGGGACCCAGCTGATCCGCTTCGAGCAAGCGATCATCGCCGCCGGCTCGCAGGCGGTGCGCCTGCCGGCGTTTCCCTGGGACGACGAGCGCATCATGGACTCCACCGGTGCGCTGGAACTGAAGGACGTGCCGAAAAAGCTGCTGGTGGTCGGCGGCGGCATCATCGGCCTGGAGATGGCCACGGTGTACTCGGCGCTGGGCAGCGAAGTGACCGTGGTCGAGTTCATGGACCAGATCATCCCGGGCGCCGACGCCGACCTGATCAAGCCGCTGGCGCAGCGCCTGGGCAAGAAGCTCAAGGGCGTGCACCTGAAGACCAAGGTGGTCTCGGCCAAGGCGACCAAGAAAGGCATCGAGATCGGCTACGAGGGCGAGAGCATTCCCGAGACCTCGCTGTTCGACCGCGTGCTGGTCGCGGTGGGCCGCTCGCCGAACGGCAACAGGATCGGCGCGGAGAAGGCCGGCGTGGCGGTGACCGACCGCGGCTTCATCAACGTCGACACGCAGATGCGCACCAACGTGCCGCACATTTTCGCCATCGGCGACCTGGTCGGCCAGCCGATGCTTGCGCACAAGGCCACCCACGAGGCGCGGGTGGCCGCCGAGGTGGTGGCGGGCATGAAGAGCCACTTCGATGCGCGGGTGATCCCGTCGGTGGCCTACACCGACCCGGAAATCGCCTGGGTCGGCGTGACCGAGCGCGAGGCGAAGGAGAAGGGCCTGCACGTCGGCGTCGGGAAGTTCCCGTGGGCGGCGTCCGGCCGCGCCATCGGCAACGACCGCACCGAGGGCTTCACCAAGCTGATCTTCGACGAGGCGACCCATCGCGTGGTGGGTGCCGGCATCGTCGGCCCGCACGCGGGTGACCTGATCTCCGAGGTGGCGCTTGCGATCGAGATGGGCGCGGAGGCCGCCGACATCGGCATGACCATCCACCCGCACCCGACGCTGAGCGAATCGGTCGGCATGGCCGCCGAGGCCTACGAAGGCACCATCACCGACCTGTACATCCCGAAGAAGAAAAAGTAGGCGGGGTGCGGCAGTCCACAAGGCCCGGGATCTCCCGGGCCTTTTTCATGTCACGCGGTGGACGCGGGTGGGTTGCCCGATGCGCTGGCCTCTGCCTCGAGCCGGAGATACGCCAGCTTGCGCTCGCGCGGCAGCCGCTTGATCGCCGCCTCCGCCCGCGACGCCTGCGAGCGATCGGCGAAGGCGCGCCAACCGACCAGGCGACGGGGCGGATTGGCCCGCGTGTAGCGCGCACCGCGCCCGGCGGCATGGGCCGCGTAGCGGCGCTCGAGGTGGTTGGTGATGCCCGCATACCAGGCGCCGCTGGCGCATTCGATCAGGTACAGGCACCACTGGCCGGCGGCGGGCCAGGGCACCGCGACGGCATCGGCCGTCGCGGTGGGGGTGGGCGGGGTCGGAGTGGCAGAGCGAGGCATCGCGGCACGTCATACCGCAGCCGTTGCCATCACGAAAGTCCGCGGTGCCTCAGACCACCGTCAGGGTGACGTCGATGTTCCCGCGGGTGGCGTTGGAGTACGGGCACACCCCATGGGCCTTCTGCACCAGCTCCTCGACCACGGCGCGGTCCAGGCCGGGCACGCTGATCTTCAACTCGACCTCGATGCCGAAGCCGGTGGGGATCGGACCGATGCCCACGCTGCCCTCGATGCGGGTGCTGGCCGGCAGCGCGATCTTCTGCTGACCGGCGACGAACTTCAGCGCGCCGATGAAGCAGGCCGAATAGCCCGCGGCGAACAGCTGCTCGGGGTTGGTGCCGTCGCCGCCGGCGCCGCCGAGCTCCTTCGGCGTGGTCAGCTTGAGGTCGAGCACGTCGTCGGAGGACACGGCGCGGCCGTCGCGGCCACCGGTGGCCTTGGCGTGGGCGCGGTAGAGGACCTTTTCGATGGACATGGTTTCTGCTCCTTGGGGTGTCTGGGGTGCGGCCGTCGGCCGCGGTTATGGATCGAAGGCTATTGAATCGTGCGCGATGTATATGACATGAGACAGCGGCTCAGGCATGCTCCGCCAACCGCCCGCGCAGGCGGTCGAGCCGGCGCTTGAGGTCGATCAGTTCGTCCAGCTCGCAGCCGGTGGCGCAGAAGATCGCTTCCGGCACCGCGCCGGCCCGGCGCTTGAGCGCGCGGCCCTGCGCGGTGAGGCTGACCACCACCTGGCGCTCGTCCTCGGTGGCGCGCTGGCGCTGCACTAGTCCGGCCGCCTCCAGCCGCTTCAGCAGCGGAGTCAGCGTGGCCGAGTCCAGGAACAGCCGCTCGCCGATCTGCGAGACCGTCACGCCGTCGCGCTCCCACAGCACCAGCATCACCAGGTACTGCGGATAGGTCAGCTCCAGGTCCGCCAGCAGCTTGCGGTACACCTTGGTCATCGCCAGCTGCGCGGCGTACAGCGAGAAGCACAACTGGCTGTCCAGCTGCAGCGGCGAAAGGGCGTGGGCGGGTCGGCGCGACATGGCGTCATGTTACATAGCGCGCTATTCAATAGCAAGCTCTATGCGCTGCCGGCTCAGCGCCCGCCGAACAGGTCCGGCTGCGCGGCCTCCTCGTCCGCATCGATGAAGCCCGACAGCCCGACGCCGACCAGCCGGTAGCGCGTGTCCGCGGGCAGGTCGACGCGTGCACGCAGCGCGCAGGCGATGTCCGCCAGTTCGCAGGCGGAGCCGGGTCGTATCGCCGGCGTGAGGCTGCGGGTGAGCGTCTTGAACTGCGCGGTCTTGAGCTTGAGGACCACCGTGCGGGCGACCCGCCCGGCCTCGCGCTGGTGGCCTGCCCAGGTCTTTTCCGCCAGGCGCCGGATGTGCGGCTCCAGCGCCTCCAGCGGCAGGTCGTGCTCGAACGTGTCCTCCGTCGACACCTGCACGCAGGGCCGCTCCGGCTGCACTGGGCGCTCGTCGATGCCCAGCGACAGCTCGTGCAGGCGCCGGCCCCAGCGTCCGAAGCGCTGCTCCATCTCGGCCACGGGCAGGTTGCGCAGCTGCGCCACGGTCTGCACGCCGAGCTCGGCCAGCCGCGCCTCCATCACCTTGCCCACGCCCGGCAGCCGGCCGACCTTCAGTGGCAGCAGGAACGCGTCGACCTGGTGCGGACGCACCACGAACAGGCCGTCCGGCTTGCGGTAGTCCGAGGCGATCTTGGCCAGGAACTTGTTGGGGGCCACTCCGGCCGAGGCGGTCAGTCCGGTTTCCGCGCGGATCGCCGCCCGGATCGCCTCGGCGGTAGCCGTGGCCGAACCCAGCCCGGTGCGGGTCACGGTGACATCGAGGTAGGCCTCGTCCAGCGACAGCGGTTCGATCAGCTCGGTGTGACGGGCAAAGATCTCGCGGATCTGCCGTGATACCGCCTTGTAGCGCGAAAAATCGGGCGGCACGAAGATCGCCTGCGGACACAGCCGCTCGGCGCGCACCGCGGGCATCGCCGAGCGCACGCCGAAGGTGCGCGCCTCGTAGCTGGCCGCACACACCACCGAGCGAGCCCCGCGCCAGGCCACCACCACCGGCTTGCCGCGCAGTTCCGGTGCATCCCGCTGCTCCACCGACGCGTAGAACGCGTCCATGTCGACATGGAGGATCTTGCGCGCGGAGGGAGTCACCGGCGCCTCGTCACCGCGTCGCTCATCGGGCGACCGTCGGCGCGCGTCGGGAGCGCCAGCGCAGCCGCCCTTCGAATGCGCCGAAGGCGAGGCTGCCCAGCACGAACGGGCCGGCGGTGTAGGTGAGCCGATAGCAAAGGATCGCCGCCAGCACCTCGGGGCGCTGCGCCTGCGGGAAGGCCGCCAGCAGGATCGACTCGAACACCCCCAGGCCGCCCGGCGCATGGCTGACCAGTCCCGCGAGCACCGCGGCCACGTAAACGGGCAGGAAATCGACGAACGGCGGCGCCACGGAGGCGGGGAGCAGCACGTGCAGTGCCGCGATGGCACCGCACATCTCGACCGCGCCGATCAGCATCTGCAACGCGGCTGCCCGCGCATCGGGAAACGTCAGGCTCCAGCCGGCCACCCGCAGCGTCCGCGCCGATCGCCCCAGCCACACCAGCCAGGCGGCCATGGCCAGCAGCAGGCCAAGCCCCGGCCAGCGCCCCCAGCCCGCGACGATTGTCGGCTGCCAGACCAGCGCCCCGGTGATCACCACGACGAAGCCAAGCCCCACGCCCAAGCCGGCGATTCCCACGATGCGCGCGGTGTCGCCCACGCCCAGTCCGGCCGCGCCGTAGATGCGATAGCGCACGGCGCTGGCGGTGATGGCATGGAAGCCGAGCATGTTGCCGATCGCGTTGGAGACCACCCCGGCGAAGGCGGCCCGGCGCAGCGACACACGCCCGCGCGCGCCCAGCCGCGCGGCCTGCATCTCGAACGCGGCGAGCATGGCGAAGCTCAAGCAGGTGGCGGTCGCCGACCCGACAACCGCGCGCGCCGGCAGTGCCTGCCATGCGGCGACGAAATCGCGCCAGCGCATCGCGTGGAGATAGCGATGCAGCAGCCAGGCGGCGCCCAGCAATATCGCGGCCGCGAGACCGGACGATCCCCAGCGAAGCCACGGCGTATGCCGTTCGACAGTCGCGTTCACTCGATGACTCCGTCCACCGTATTCACGCTGTTCGGGTCGCCGCCTCGCTGAGGCAGATCAAGCGATATGTCAGGACGAGCCGCCACGGGAGAGGGCATGGTGCTTGCCAGGCAGGGGAGTTGCCGATTCTAAACAGCTCCCACCCGGGATGGATCAGGGCACTCTCAGAGTCGTGATGGCGCAGGTGCGCGTTCCGACTCAGCGTAGGCCTTGGTGGTCACCAGATATACCCGGATATCGGGTCGATCGCTGTGAATGGCGAGGGCTGCACCGTCGGCCACCACAATGTCCTTTTTCGGGCCAGCCAGGGCGGCGGCGATCGCGGCGGCGAAGGCGCGCGATTGCTGCTGGCGATGCCAGATACCGGGCAAGACCAGTGCGCCGATCGTCACGGTCATGGCCAGCCCGGCGCCGATCAGGGCAAGACGTCTGGAGCGATGCCGATGCGGCGTGCTGTAGGCCTGCTCCGCAATGGCGGCCCGCAAACGCCGCAGGCCACCGCCCGGGGGCTCAAGCCATGGCAACAGGGCGTGTGGCTCATGCATGGATGGTCAGCTCCATCAGCTCTTTCAGGCGCGCCCGTGCTGCATGCTTGCGCGAGGCTACGGTGCCGGCGGGAATGCCAAGTACCCCGGCGATCTCGGCATCCCGAAGCCCGGAAAACTCGGAAAGCAGCAGCACTTGCTGCGATACCCGCGGGAGTTGTCGCAGGGCGCGGTGCAACTGCCGTGTGGCGAGGAAATCCTGCTCGCCCTGCTCTGCCAGCATTCCCATTTCCTCACTCAGCGGTTCGAAGCGGCGTAATGCACGCCAGCGCAGACGGTTCTTCGCAAGGTTGAGCGCCGTGGTCCACACCAATGCGTCCAGCGTCGGTGGCTCGACGTCCTCCCGTCGCTCCCATATCCGCAAATAGGCGTCATGGATCAGGTCCTGGCAGTCCTGTGTCTGCCACAACTGGCGATATAGGACGTTGAACAAAGGCTTCTCCAACCGGCGGTAGCTGGCATAGAGCGCGTCCTCGCGCAGAGCCACGGGCGCGGCTCAGTGTGCAGTTGCCGCATCGACGCGCAGCACCAGCAGGCGCAGCGTGGCGCCTCGGGTGCATGGCGAAAGGCTCTGCTGCACGATTCGGGTGCCCTCGATCGGCTCCGCGTGAGGGCATGGCATCGGCGCCTGGCCCAGTACGATGGTCTGGCCCAGACGCGCATCGAGACGGGTGGAGAGCTTCCGGATACCGGAATCGTGGCTGGCAAGGTCCTCGTAGTTCACTTGCAGGTCGACGGTATCCCCGTGGGCGGGGCTGGCCTCCAGACCGAACACCTTGCCGTCGCCTCCGCTCAGGACCGCACGGTGGTCGTAGCCCAGGGTGTTCGATACTGCCTGGTCGAGGCGGAAATGCATCGGCCCCAGCGCCAGGCGAACCGGTGCCAGCGCCGGCTCCAGTGCCTTGAGCTGCGGATCGTCCTTGCTCTCGCCGGCGTCGCCGTCGATCACCCAGAAATGTGCCTGAAGAAGCGATTCGCTCCGATTCGCTGGCGCTTTCTCGAGGGTTGCCAAGGCGGTCCCTATCGAGGCTTGCGCCGAGCTCGGTGCGTAGACCAGCAATTTGTCGGATGCCGGGGCCGTAATCCGCGCTGAGCGGACGTCGAGCACGCCGCCGAGTGCCGCGGCCAGGCGCGGTGCCTGTGACGGCGCCACCGGATAGATCTTCAGCGTCATCTCCGAAGCCTGTGCCGGAGCACTGCCGGGGTGCGCCTGGCAGCCTGCCAGCAATGCAAGAACCAGGGCGGCTGTCCATCGATACAACGTCATGCGGGCTCTCCTTGGGGCCGCTCCCGTGCGGCCTTCTTGCATGTTTACACGCGACGCCGGAATTCCTTCACATGTCCTGACCGCGATGCCGGGGTCGCACAAATCCGGAAGCATCGTGTCAGGCTATGCGCTCTCGTCATCGTTCGCTGATCGCCCTAGTCATGACCCAAGAGTCCACCGCTCCGTCCTACCTGCGTCGCCTGGGTGTATGGGATGCCGCATCGATCGTGATCGGCGGCGTGATCGGTGCCGGCATCTTCCGCAACCCGGCCACGGTGGCCGAGCGCACGTCGGCCGGCTGGCAGGTGCTGCTGCTGTGGGCGATCGGCGGGCTGCTGACGCTCGCCGGCGTGCTCTGCTACGCCGAGCTCGGCGCACGGCGTCCCCAGGCCGGCGGCACCTATGTCTACCTGCGCGAGGCGTTCGGCAAGTTGCCGGCGTTCCTGTTCGGCTGGACCATGGCGCTGATCAACTATCCCGGCAGCGTGGCGGCGGTGGCCACCACCTTTGCCGACTACTTCTGTGCAGCGCTCGGTTTTCCGGCCGGATTCGTCAAGCCGGTGGCGGTTGGAGCGATCGCCTTCATCGTCGGCATCAATTTCTTCGGCATCCGCGCAGGCGCCTGGGTGCAGAACCTGTTCACCATCCTCAAGCTCGCCGCGATCGCGCTGCTGGTGGTGGTGGGGCTGATCCTGGCGCGGGGCCACTTCGGTGCCGCGCTGGCCGTCGACCGGGTGCACCCCGCCTCGGCGGGCAGCTTCCTTGGCGCGCTGCTGCCCGTGCTCTTCGCCTACGGGGGGTTTCACTACCTCAACGACCTTGCCGGCGAGGTGCGCGAGCCGCAGCGCACCCTGCCACGGGCCCTCGCGCTGGGCATGGGCGGGGTCGTCGGTAGCTACCTGCTGGTCAATTTCGCCTATCTGGCGGGGCTGGGCCACGCCGGCCTGGCGGCGAGCTCGGCCCCCGCGGCCGACCTGCTGCGCCACCTGCTCGGACCCGGCGGGGCGACCCTGATGGCGGTGGGCATCGCCTGCTCGACGTTCGGCTATTGCGCGATCGCCATCGCCGGCGGCGCACGCGTGCTGCAGACGATGGGCAAGGACGGCATGTTCTTCAGCGCCGTGGGCCGGATCGATCCGGCCAGCCGGGTGCCCCAGGTGGCCCTGGCCACGCTGGGTGCGTGGGCGATCGTGCTGACGCTCTCCGGCAGCTTCGGCCAACTGCTCGATTACACGACGGTAGGCGAATGGCTGGCCCATGCCTTCGGCATTGCCACGCTGTTCTGGTACCGCCGCTATCTGTCCCGCGAGCCGTCGCCGTACCGCGTGCCGTTCTATCCGCTGCTGCCGCTGCTGTTCGTCCTGACGGTGCTCGGCGTGATCGTGGCCACATCGATCCATGCGCCGCGTGACGCGGGGATGAGCCTGCTGATCATCGCGCTGGGCGTGCCGGCCTTCTACGGCTGGCGCTGGCTGGAGCGCCAGACCGCGTCGTGAGGTGTCACGGCAGCCGACCGTCCGGTGCCAGGCTTCCGCTCAGGCCAGGCTGGTGGCGATGCCGAAGGCCACCGCCATCACCGCCGCCACCGCCAGGCAGGCGCTGGTGGGACGGATGCGGCGGGCGTCGGTTCGCGGGATCAGCCGCCACAGCAGCGCCACGCCCAGCAGCATGTCCACCACCAGCACCGCGCGCAGGCCGCTGGAGGCCAGCAGCGGGCCGTAGGGCGGGCGTACGCGGTCTTCATGCAGGGCCACGCCGGCGACCATTGCCATGCCGGCCAGGCTCCACAGCAGGCAGGCCAGGTAGACGCGGTTGAACACCACGTTGGTGCGTTCGATCCAGCGCAGCGTCGGCCAGGCGACCAGGGCGGCGCACAGGGCGAGGATGGAGCCGTACAGCACCCACCACACCAGGGTGCTCAGCAGAGTCAGCAGGGTGCTCATGAAGAAGCCTTGAAGCCGAGCCGGCGCAGCAGCTTTTCCATCAGCCAGGCCGGGCCGACCAGCAGGTAGGACAGGTCGGTGAGGAAGCTGGGGCGACGCCCCTCGTAGATGTGGCCGACGAACTGCCCGATCCATGCCACCACGAACACCGCGATGGCCGCCCAGCGCAGCTCGACGGCCCCGAAGCGGTCGAACAGGAAGCCGGTCAGCACGGCCAGCAGCGCGAAGGCGACCAGCAGGGCGATGCCCAGCCGGTGCGAGCGCTTCCAGTACCAGCCGAAGGCCAGCACCATCACCAGCACCGCCCAGGCGCCAGGCTGCATGAAGCGCGCCGGCACCGGGATCGTCCACAGCAGCGCGGTGACGCTCCACACGATCGGCGGCACGCACAGCCAGTGCAGCCGCTGGTTGACCGGGTTCCGGTGATCGGCGCTGTAGCTGTCCAGCCAGTCCTGCATGGTGCGCATGGCCCGCCTCCCGGGAACGTCAGTCAATGGAGATGCCGGCCAGCCGCTGCAGCGCCTCGGCGTACTTGGCCGAGGTGCCGGCGATGACCTCCGGTGGCACGTGCGGTCCCGGCGCGGTCTTGTTCCAGTCCAGCGTCTCGAGGTAGTCGCGTACGAACTGCTTGTCGTAGCTGGGCGGGCTGATGCCGACCTGATACTGGTCGGCCGGCCAGTAGCGCGAGGAGTCGGGCGTGAGCATCTCGTCCATCACGTACAGCGTGCCGTCCCCGTCGGTGCCGAACTCCAGCTTGGTGTCGGCCAGGATGATGCCGCGCTCGGCCGCGTAGGCGGCGGCCCAGCGGTAGATCGCCAGCGTCGCGTCGCGCACCTTTTCGGCCAGCTCGCGGCCGACCGCGTCGACCACGGCGTCGAAGCTGACGTTCTCGTCGTGGTCGCCCACGGCCGCCTTGGTCGACGGGGTGAAGATCGGCTCGGGCAGCTGCTGCGCCTGCTTGAGGCCCTGCGGCAGGGCAATGCCGCAGACGGCGCCGGTGCGCTGGTAATCCTTCCAGCCCGAGCCGATCAGATAGCCGCGGGCGATCGCCTCCACCGGCACCGGTTTAAGGCGGCGCGTCACCACGGCGCGCTTCGCGTACAACGCCAGGTCGGTGCCGGCCGGCAGCACGTCGGCCAGCGGCACGTCCAGCAGGTGGTTGGGGACCAGGTGGGCGGTCTTGCCGAACCAGAAGTTGGAGATCTGGGTGAGCATCTCGCCCTTGCCCGGGATCGGGTCCGGCAACACCACGTCGAAGGCCGACAGGCGGTCGGTGGCCACGATCAGCAGGCGCTGTCCGGGCAGGGCGTAGACATCGCGCACCTTGCCGCGGTGGATCAGATCCAGGCCGGGCAGGTTCGATTGGGACAGGGTGGTGGGCACGGGTCGGTTCCGGTGGGGCGAGCGCCGCATAGTGTAGCCGCTGCGCCGGGCCCCACCGCGCGGACGGCTGCTAGACTGGCGCGTCTCCTACCCCGTGTATTGCCGATGCGAACCGTCCTGATCGCGGCGCTCAGCCTCGCCGCCGCCGCGCCGCTCCGGGCCGAAATGCCCCCGAAACCCGCCCGTCTCGGGCTGTGCGCCGCCTGCCACGGCGAGCACGGCATGGCGCAGATTCCGGGCGCACCGAACCTGGCCGGCCAGCGCCTCGACTACCTGCGCGAAGCGTTGAAGCAGTACCGCGACGGCCGCCGCAACGTGGCGCTGATGAAGGCCGCGATCGGGCCGATCAGTGACGCCGAACTGGACGAGCTGGCCCGCTGGTACAGCGCGCAGACGCCGGTGGCTCCGCGTCCATGAGCTACACGTACACGTTCTGGTTCGCCGTGGTCGGGCTGTTCCTGGGCCACGGCCTGCCCGGTGCCATCGTCGGTGCGCTGATCGGCTTCGTGCTGGACAACATGCGCTACAGCCAGCGCCGCAGCGCGGTGCCGGAAGTCGGCGGCTTCATCCGCCCGCTGTTCGAGCTGCTCGGCGCGGTGGCCAAGAGCGACGGCCGCGTGTCCGAGGCCGAGATCGCCATCGCCGAACGCCTGATGACCCGCATGGGCCTCGAACCCGGCCAGCGCCAGGAGGCGATCGCCAGCTTCAACCGCGGCAAGGCGCCGGAGTTCGACGTCACCCGATCGATCCACGAGCTGCGGGACTGGGTCGGTCTGCGCCGCGACCATGCCTTTCCCGTGCTCGATGTGGTGATCGAGACCGTGCTGGCCGAGGGCAATCCGACGCCGGAAAAGATGGCAATCCTTCGCCAGCTCGCCTTCGCCATGCGGATCAGCGACATGGAGCTGATGGCGCTGATGGCGATGAAGGGCTACGCCTGGAACGCCACCGGCAGCGGACCGCGCGGTGGCCACGGCGGGGGGGGCTACGTGCCGCCCCAGCGCAGCCAGCGCGGCCCCGATCCGTACGCCGTGCTCGGCGTGCCGCGCGACTCGGACGAGCGCACCATCAAGCGCGCCTACCGCAAGCTGATTTCCGAACATCATCCCGACCGTCTCGGCGACCTGCCCGAAGACATGCGCAAGCGCGCCGAGGCCCGGGCCAGCGAGATCAATGCCGCCTACGAGCGGATCAAGGCCGAGAAAGGCCTCAAATAAGCGCTTCCCACACCCGTTCACCCTGAGCGCAGGCCGACAGGCCGGAGTCGAAGGGCATCAGCCGCCACCATCGGCCCTTCGACTTCGCTGCGCTACGCTCAGGGCGCACGGTTGTAATCCACACCACGCAGGCCACGCAATGAGCAAGCAGTCCCCGATCATCGCCCCGTCCATCCTTTCGGCCGATTTCGCCCGGCTCGGCGAGGACACCGCCAAGGTACTTGCCGCCGGCGGCGACTGGGTGCACTTCGACGTGATGGACAACCACTACGTGCCCAACCTGACGATGGGGCCGATGGTGCTCAAGGCGCTGCGCGATTACGGCATCACCGCGCACATCGACGTGCACCTGATGGTCAAGCCGGTCGACCGCATCGTGCCGGACTTCGCCAAGGCCGGTGCCAACTCCATCAGCTTCCATCCGGAAGCCAGCGAGCACGTCGATCGCACCATCGGCCTGATCAAGGAGGCCGGCTGCCAGGCCGGGCTGGTGTTCAACCCCGCCACGCCGCTGAACTGGCTCGACCACGTGCTGGACAAGCTCGACTTCGTCCTGCTGATGTCGGTGAACCCGGGTTTCGGCGGGCAGAAGTTCATCCCCTCCGCGCTGGACAAGCTGCGCGAGGTGCGCCGCCGCATCGACAACAGCGGACGCGCGATCCGGCTGGAAGTGGACGGCGGCGTCACTGCGGACAACATCGGCGCCATCGCGGCGGCCGGTGCCGACACGTTCGTCGCCGGTTCGGCGATCTTCAATGCGCCGGACTACGCTGCGGCGATCCGCGCGATGCGCGCCGCGATCGGCTGAAAAAGAGAACCCGGTGCCGCGGGGCACCGGGCAAAGCGTCGCGGGACGCATTCAGGGAGATCACCAGGATGACGCCGCGCGACCGCCGGCACCGGTGGCGCGACGGCTGCGTTCCACGGCCAAGGCGCGACGCCATCCGGAGCTTTGGAGTGATCCGGGCGGGATTGGTTCCCGCCCATTCATTTTTCCGGCCCGAAAAAAAGCTCCCCTTCGCGAGGGGAGCAAGAGGAACGTCCATGAAGGGCGGTTCAGAGCGGGTGCCAGTCCGGATCGGGGTCCTGGCCGTGGTCTCCCTCCGCGCATCCCTGCGCGGCCGGGAGTGGCTGGCCGTCCGTGGCGAAGTCGTCGAGTGGGTGGAAACGGGCGTCCATGGCGGGTTCCTCAGTGGATGGCCATCAACAGCCCGAGCAGGAGGCCGCCGATGGCGAGGACGATGCGCAGCGGCTCGAAGCCGTGCAGTTCGGCGTTGCGGTCGATGTTTTCTCGGGGCGTGTCGGCCATCTGGGGGCTCCGCGGTGGGTCGAGGCCTATCTGGCGCCCCGCGACCGGCGGGCGAGCGGCAGTCACGGGACATTGCCGCGACGACTTCGGGCAATTTGCGGGCGGGCGGGAGCGGCGGCTTGCGCGGGCCGGATGCGCCATGCACGCTGCGCCCCATCACGAACCGGACTTCACGAGGAATCCGCCATGGGACGCAGCGTCGCGATCGTCGAGGACGAACCGCTCATCCGCGCCAACTACGTCGAGGCACTGAACCGCTTCGGCTACGACACCCGCGGCTACGGCTCGCGGCAGGAGGCCTCGGCGGCCTTTGCCATGCGCCTGCCGGAGTTGGTCATCATCGATATCGGCCTGGGTGACGAGCCCGAAGGCGGTTTCGATCTGTGCCGCGAGCTGCGCGCGAAGTCGCCGACGCTGCCGATCATCTTCCTCACCGCGCGCGATTCGGACTTCGACGTGATCTCCGGCCTGCGCCTGGGCGCCGACGACTACCTCAGCAAGGACACCAGCCTGCACCAGCTCGCCGCGCGCATCGCCGCGCTGTTCCGCCGGATCGCCTCGATGCAGGCGCCGGCGGCCAGCGAGACGGTGATCGAGCACGGGCCGCTGAAGCTCGAATCCGAGCGCATGCGGATCACCTGGAACGGCGAGGAGATCCCGCTCACCGTCACCGAGTTCTGGATGGTGCATACGCTGGTGCGCTTCCCCGGCCACGTGAAGAACCGCGACCAGCTGATGCGCGAGGCCGAGCTGGTGGTCGACGACGCCACCATCACCTCGCATATCAAGCGCATCCGCAAGAAGTTCGTTGCGCTGGCGCCCGAGTTCGACGCGATCGAGACCGTCCACGGCGTGGGCTACCGGTGGAAGCCGTGAGGCGTTGGTTGCTGCTGATGTTCCTGGTATCGGTCTTACCGGCCTGTTTCGCGGCCGGCCGGGCCGAATCCGGGCAGGCCGATCCCGGGGTCATGGTCTACGGCAAGGCAGACGGCAACGTACCCGGGTGGGCCGTGCTGGCCGACAAGCTGCCGGGATGGACGGCCGATTGCTGCATGTACGCCCGCGCGATCGGTGTGAATCTGGTCATGTATCAAGGCGAGTGGACGGGCAAACCCGAGCGCGTGATAGTGCTCAACGTGTGGCCGGCCAGGCTGCATGGTCTCGACGACGAAGTCGCCGCCGATCGCAAGCACTATCTCCGGCGCGATCCGGGTGCCAGATCCGCGGAGTTCCCCATCCCGCACTCTAAGATGGCGTGCGACGCCATCGTGTACGAAGGCACGGATCGCTTCGATGACGCGGTGGTGTTCTGTGATCCCGGAAAGGCAACCGGCATCCGCCTCAGCTGGTCGATGACACTGGCCGCCGGCGACGCGGAGCGCAAGGCGCTTCTGGAAGACTTCATGAAAGTCGCTGCCAATGCGTCCTACCTGCGCTATCAGGACGATCGTCCGCCGCACGACGTATCGCGAGGCAGCAGTAAACACGCCGCACCATGACCCTGCGCCGCAAGCTGCTGCTGGTCGCCCTGTGCACGCTGGCCTTGCCGGTGGCCGGCTGGCTGTACGTGCGGCAGATGGAGAACCTGCTGCGCGACGGCCAGGCACAGGCGCTCATCGCCTCCGCCCGCGCCGTGGCACGCAGCCTGGCGGTCACCGGCGAGGGGCTGCCCGAGGGCGACCGGGCCTGGTATGTGCAGCCGGCGCAGACGCCGATCACCGTCGACGGCTACGGCGACGACTGGGCACCGCTGACGCCGTGGAGCCAGCCGGTGGGATCGCGCGGCAAGCTGCTGCTGGCACGCGACGCGAACGGGCTTTACCTGTGGCTGGACGTGCGCGACAGCCGGCGCACGCGGGCCGACGTCGACGACCCGCTGGTGCTGCACGCCGATCACGTGGTGCTTGCCCTGTCGCGGGGCGATGCGCACCGTCGCTACCTGCTCGCCAGCTCCGGCCCCGGGCCGTTGACGGCGAAGGCACTCGACCCGTCGGTGGCCGGCCTGCCGGATTCGTTCGCCGCGCAGTGGCAGGAGGACGGCAGCGGCTACCGCATCGAGTTGCGCCTGCCGGCGACAACAGGCCTCACCGCGCTGGGGGTGGGCGTGTTCGATCCCGCCGACGGCGGCGATCCGCTGGCGGTGGAGCAGCGTCCGCTGCTGGCCTATTCGGATGCGTTGTCCGCCGAACTCGCGCGGCTGGCGCCGGACCATAGCTACGCCCGCGTGTTGTCACCGCAGGGCTGGTTGATGGCACGCAGCGGCCAGTTGCAGGCGGACGGTGGCCCGCAGCCCGGCTGGTTCGCGGCGCTGATCTACCGCTCGCTGCTGGCCGACCGGGTGCAGTCGGCCGAGCCCTGGATGCAGGACACGCCGCGGCTGCGCTCGCCCGAGGTGGAACAGGCCCTGCGCGGCCAGCCCGCAGCCGTCTGGCGCGAGGGCGAGACACGCGCCTCGGTGGTGCTGGACGCGGCCGTGCCGATCGAGCGCGGTGGCACCGTGCACGGTGTGCTGCTGCTGGAGCAGACCAGCCGGGCGGTGCCGCTGCTGGCCAATCGCGCCCTGCTCGGCCTGCTGCTGACCAGTTTCGCGGTGCTGCTGGTGGCCGGCGGCATCCTGCTGGCGTTCGCCACGCGCCTCAGCCTGCGGCTGGGCAAGCTGCGCGATGCCGCCGAACGCGCGCAGGCAGCCGACGGCCAGCTCGACGGCCTGTTCCGGCGCGGCCGTTTCCCGATGTCCGATGCGCCGGACGAGGTCGGCGACCTGGCACGCAGCTTCGAGAAGCTGTTCGAGGCGGTGGGCGGCTACACCGACTACCTGCGCACGCTGGCGTCCAAGCTGTCGCACGAGCTGAACACCCCGATCGCGATCGTCAAATCCTCGCTGGACAACCTCGAGCACGCGCTGGAGGCCGAGGGCGGCGTGCCGCCGGAGGCGGCGTCCTATCTGGCACGTGCCCGCGACGGTACCGCCCGGCTCGGCATGCTGGTGCGGGCGATGAGCGAGGCCAGCCGGATGGAGCGCGCGATCGCCGCGGCCGAGCCGGAGGACGTGGACCTGCGCGAGGTGGTGCGTGGCTGCGCCGAGTCGTACCGGACACTCGCCGGCACGCGCCGCTTCGAATGCGTGCTGCCGCCGGTGCCACTGCCGTTCCACGGCGCGCCCGAGCTGGTCGCCCAGGCGCTGGACAAGCTGTTCGACAACGCGCTCTCGTTCACCCCCGCGGACGGCTGGCTGCGGCTGGAACTGCGTCCGCTCGAGCCGGGCGCGGAGATCACCCTCGCCAACCAGGGGCCGGCACTGCCCGAGGCGATGCAGGGACGCCTGTTCGATTCGCTGGTCAGCCTGCGCGACAAGGCGACGCCGGGCGATGCGCCGCACCTGGGCCTGGGCCTCTACGTGGTGCGGCTGGTGGCCGAACGCCACGGTGGCCAGGCACTGGCACGCAACCTCGAGGACGGACAGGGCGTGGCGTTCACCCTGCAATTGCATTCGATGCCGCGCGCGCGGCTATAGCGCGGGCTTGTCCAGGTGGAAGCGCACCGGCACCCGGGTGCTCGCCGTGGTGGCGCGCCCGTCCGGCCCCAGTGCCCGAAAGCGCCACTGCCGTGCCGCGTCCAGCGCCGCCGCGTCCAGCTCGGCGAAACCGCTGGACCGGGCCACCTGGATGTCCAGCGGGCTGCCGTCCGGGCCGATCGTGAAGGCCAGCAGCACGGTGCCCTCGTGCCGCTCGCGCACGGCTTCAGGCGGATAGGTCGGTGCCGTGCGGCTCAGAATCTCCACCCGTGGGGCACCCGCTGCACCTCCGTAGGTCAGGGCCCAGCCGCTGTCGCTGCGCTGCAGGCCCACCTGGTAGCGCTCGGCCGGACTGCATCCGTTGCCCGGGCTCTCGCAGCGCTGCACGGTGTATTCGAGCTGGTCCTGCGCATCGAGCTTGAAGTCGAGGGTGACGTGGCGCGGGTCGATCGGCGGATCCAGCGGCGTGCCGACGAACACCCCGTCGCGAAACACGTACAGCTGCACCGCGTCGGGCCGGCATTGGTCGTCGCGGCCCACGACGGCTTCGGCCACGTAGGTGGCGCCGAGCCGCTGGGCGCGTCCGGTGAGCTCCCGCTTGCCGCCGACCAGCAGGAAACGGTCCTCGTCGTTCGCGGCCGGCTCCCCGGTGGCCGCCGGGCAGTGCGGGGTGGAGACCGGGCTGGCCATCGGCTGCAGCGGTCGCGGCACATAGCGCACGACCGGTGCCGGCGGCCGGGCAGGCGGGCGCACCAGCAGCCAGCCGCCCAGCACTATCGCGATGCCTGCGGCGATGCCCAGTCCGCGTGCGTGTCGACGCACGAAGCCCGGCTGCGTGGTGGCCTGCCCAGGCAGCGGCGGAGGCTCGGCTGAGCCACGAAGCGGGGGTGGCGCGATCGGCGAAGGCAGGTCCTGCCACTGCTCGTCGCCGTCATCGCACCAACGGTCGCCCGGACGCCCGAAGCGATCGCGTGCGGAGGACGGAAGCGGGCCGAGCACGTGATCCCCGCGCAGCAGCCAGATCAGGCGCTCCTCGATCGGCAGGGTCAGTGCTCCGGCGCCCAGTTCGCCGAGCTGGCCGCACTGCCGCGCGGCGGTGTCGGGGTCCAGCCCCTGGCGGATGATCAGCGGCGCACGCTGCCAGACCTTCTGGTCGAACGCCTCCGGCGTCATGCCGAACGCGGCCGCCAGCCGGTTCCGGGCCGCGCCGGGATCCGTGTCGGTGAACTCGCCGGTGAGGATCAGGCAGTACGTGTCCATGCGCCACGCTTTCCTCCGAGGAATGCCTGCAAGCTTACCCAAGCCGCGGCGGAAAACACCGGTCACGGCCGGCCTCACATCGCGGCGCCCGGTCCGGCGCACGCTGACCGGAAGCCGGGTGGGCTGGTATCGTGCGCCGGTTGTCTCCTGCCTGGATCGACCTTCCGTGATTTCCCGCGACGACTTCGACGCGCTGGTGGCCCAGGGCCACACGCGCATCCCCCTGGTGCGCGAGGTGTTCTCCGACCTCGACACGCCGCTGTCGGTGTACCTGAAGCTGGCCGACGGCCCGTACACCTTCCTGTTCGAATCGGTGGAGGGCGGGGCGACCTGGGGACGCTATTCGATCATCGGCCTGCCGGCGCGCCGCGTGTACCGGCTGCGCGGGCACGAGCTGGAGGTGGAGGACGCCGGCGAGGTCAGCGAGCGCCGCCACCTCGACGACCCGCTGGCCGAGATCGAAAAGCTCCGCCAGCAGTACGACGTGCCGCGGCTGCCGCAACTGCCGGCCTTCTCGGGCGGCCTGGTCGGCTACTTCGGCTTCGAGACGATCGGCTACATCGAGCCTCGCCTGGCCAAGTGGGATCGCCCCGACGAGCTGGGCACGCCCGACGTGCTGCTGATGCTGGCCGAGGAAGTGGCGGTGTTCGACAACCT
This sequence comes from Lysobacteraceae bacterium, assembly GCA_018970895.1. Lineage (GTDB taxonomy): Bacteria > Pseudomonadota > Gammaproteobacteria > Xanthomonadales > Rhodanobacteraceae > Dyella_A. The sequence continues at coordinate 33,897 of JAGWVM010000014.1, forward strand.
CAAGGGCCGGCTGTACCTGATCGTGCACGCCGACCCGTCGCAGCCGCACGCCTACGCGCAGGCGCAGCGCCGGCTCGACGCGCTGGTCTACCGCCTGCGCCAGGGCGGTGCCTCCTATCCGCAGCTCACCCAGTCGGTGGCGCTGGACGAGAGCGATTTCAAATCCTCATTCACCAAGGCCGGGTTCGAGGCGATGGTGGAGAAGGCGAAGGAATACATCCGCGCCGGCGACATTTTCCAGGTGGTGCCCTCGCAGCGCCTCAGCGTGGGCTTCAACGCCCGGCCGGTGGACGTCTATCGCGCGCTGCGCGCGCTCAATCCCTCGCCTTACATGTATTTCGTCGATCTCGGCACCACCCAGATCGTCGGCTCCTCGCCGGAGATCCTGGCAAGGCTGAAGGACGGCAAGGTGGTGGTGCGCCCGCTCGCCGGCACCCGCAAGCGCGGTGCCAGCGAAGAGGAGGATCGTGCGCTGGAGGCCGAACTGCTGGCCGACCCGAAGGAACGTGCCGAGCACGTCATGCTGATCGACCTGGGCCGCAACGACGTCGGCCGGATCAGCGAGACCGGCACGGTCCAGGTGAGCGAGTCGTTCGTGGTCGAGCGCTACTCGCACGTCATGCACATCGTCTCGCAGGTGCAGGGCACGGCGAAACCGGGACTGAGCTACATGGACGTGCTCAAGGCGACGTTCCCGGCCGGCACGCTGTCCGGCGCGCCGAAGATCCGCGCGCTGGAGATCATCCAGGAGCTGGAGCCATACAAGCGCAACATCTACGCCGGCGCGATCGGCTGGATCGGCTGGTGGGGCGACGCCGACACGGCCATCGCGATCCGCACCGCGGTGATCCAGGACGGCCGCCTGCACGTGCAGGCCGGCGCCGGCATCGTCTACGACTCCGATCCCGCCGCCGAGTGGGAGGAGACCATGAACAAGGGTCGCGCGCTGTTCCGCGCCGTGGCGCAGGCGGCGAAGGGGCTGTGAGCCGCGTGGTCCGCCATGGGGGCGCCGGTGTGCTGCTGGCCGGCGTGCTGGCCGCGGGCGTGCATGCCGACGAGGCGCCGCGTGCGCCCGCCTGGCCGGATACTGCGCTGGCGCGCACCGAGGCGCTGGCCCTGCTGCAGACGCTCAACGCCGACCTGCTCAGCCACGACAGCGCCACGCTGACGCTGGAGCGCTGGTGCGCGGCGCACGGCATGGCCTCGCCGGCCCGGGTCACCGCCGAGCGCGTGCACGGTCCGGCCCGCCCGCTGCCGGATGACCTGCGCGCGCAGCTCGGCATCGCCGCCGACGAGCCGGTGGCCTATCGGCGGGTGGCCCTGCGTTGCGGTGGCCGCACGCTGTCGGAGGCGGAGAACTGGTACGTGCCCGCGCGCCTCACCGCGGCCATGAACCGGACCCTTCAGACCACCGACAGGCCGTTCGGCAAGGTGGTCCGCCCACTGCACTTCCGCCGCCGCACGCTGTCGGCCGAGCTGCTGTGGTCGCCGCTGCCGGCCGGTTGGGAACAGGCCGCCCGGCTGCCGGCCGATCGCCCGGGCACCCTGCCCATTCCGCACCGCTTGCTGCAGCACCGCGCCCTGCTGTTCGACGGCGGCGGGCATCCGTTCAGCGCGCTGATCGAGACCTACACCGATCAGGTGCTGGCGTTCGACCCGCCGCACGCGTCCCCCTGACACGCCGTCGCCTGCGGCGCGACCCGGCGGCACGATGTTCCGCCCCTAAAGTCTGCGACGTGCCTGCCGCTATCCGTGGCTCCGCCGCGGCCCGTCCGCGCCCACCTGCCAGGGACCGACATGAGCGAACCCGACCTCAGCCAACTGCCGTACCGCCGCCCGCCGATGACGCGCGGGGTCGATCCCCAGCGCATGAACTGGCTGTGGCGGCTCATCTGCGAGCTGGGTGCGGTCGATGCGCCGGAGGTGATGGAAGCGCTGCACGCCGCCCAGGTGCCGGTGGACCTGCGCCGGGTGAAGAGCTGGACGGTCAGCGATCGCGAGGCCTCGTTCTTCCCCATCACGCTGGCCGAGATGGAGCGCAACCTGCGCTCGGTGCTGGCGTTGCGTCTGGCCCGACGCGAGGCGCAGGCGCAGCTGGAGCAGGCCTCCGCCGGGGCGGTCGCCGCGCCGCAGGCCGACGTGGCGTCCGATGTGTCGCTGGAAGACGGCGACGGCGATCCGGCCCGACTGGAGTGGTAAGACGGCGCTGATCGGCACCGGTCGCAGCCCGTGCGACGTGCCGGGGGTGTGCTGTGCGCCCACCGCGCACGGCTATCATCCCCACGATGCACACCGCCCCCACGGACGACCTCGGCCACGGCCTGCTGATCTACCGCGCGAGCCGGCTCGAAGCCCTGCTCGATCCGCTGCTGACGCTGCTCGACCGCGTGCTCCCCGAGCACGTGCTGGCGCCGCAGACGGTGATCGCCGCGCACCCCGGCATGCGCCACTGGCTGGCCGGCGCGCTGGCGCGGCGGCGCGGCCCCGGCGGCATCGTCGCCAACCTGCGCATCTCGCTGCCCAGCAGCTGGCTCGACGAGCTGGCGCTCGCCGTGCTCGGCAGCGGCGCGGTGGCGCTCACGCCGTACCGCCGCGACCGCCTGCGCTGGCGCATCCACGAACACCTCCCGGACATCGACGACGCCCGCGTGCAGGGTTACCTCGCCGGCGGCGACGCGGCCCGCCGCCGCTATCAGCTGGCCGACAGGCTGGCGCGCATCTACACGCAGTACCTGGTGTACCGGCCGGACTGGCTCGACGGCTGGGAGCACGGCCGCGACGACGTGCCCGAGCCCACCTTCATGGCGCCGCTGTGGCGCCGGCTGCGCGCGGAGATCGGCCTGCCGCACCGCGGCGAGCGCGTGCAGGCGCTGGTGCGCGAACTGGCGCGCGATCCCGCCCGCCACGCCAGCGACGAGCCGCTGCACCTGTTCGGCATCAGCCATCTCGCCCCGGCCGAGCTGGCGCTGCTGCGCGCGGTGGGCCAGCTGCGCCCGGTGATCCTCTACGTGCCCGATCCCTGCCGCGAGTTCTGGGCCGGACTGCGCGGCGAGCGCGAGCAGCTGCGCGAGCTGGCCCGCAGCACCAATTTCAGCGAGGCCTCCGAGCAGCACTTCCTGCAGATGGGCCATCCGCTGCTCGCCGCGTGGGGCCGTATGGGCCAGCACTTCATGCTGAACCTGCAGAACTTCGACGACGCCGTGGCGATGGACGTGCGCCACTGGCAGGACGAGGCGCCGCCGTCGGGCGAAAAGCCGGGCCTGCTGCAGCGCCTGCAGGAAAGCCTGCGCGCGCTCGACCCGGCGCTGATCGATCCGCTGCGCGGTGGCACCGGCGCGGCGCTGGCCGACCGCTCGCTGCGCGTGCACCTGTGCCACACCCGCCTGCGCGAGCTGGAGGTGCTGCGCGACGCGCTGCTCGCCGAGCTGGCCGCCCGGCCGGACCTGAAACCCTCGGACATCGTGGTGATGGCGCCGGACATCGCCGCCTACGTGCCGCTGCTGCCGGCGGTGTTCGGCGAGGCCGGCCGTCACCAGGGGCCGCTGCCCTACCACCTGGCCGACGTCGCGGTGGCGCGCACGCACCCGCTGCTCGACGCCTTCAGCCGCCTGCTGGCGATGCCCGAATCGCGGCTCACCGCGCCGGAACTGCTCGACCTGATGCAGGTGCCGGAAGTGGCCCGCGCGCTGGGTTTGGGCGAGGGCGACCTCGACACGCTGGCCGGATGGCTGCGCCAGGCGCGCGTGGCCTGGGCGCTGGACGGCGCGTTCCGCGAAGGCTTCGGCGTGCCCGGCATCGACGAGCACACCTTCGCCTGGGGCATGGACCGCCTGCTCGCCGGCTACGTGCTCGGCGACGCCGACACCGGCGAGCACGGCTGGACCCTGCCCGACGGCGAGCTGTGGCCGGCCGAAGGCGTGCACGGTCCGCAGGCGGCGATCCTCGGCGCGCTGGATCGCCTGCTGCTGGCGCTGGCCGAGCTGCATCGCGACGCGTCCGAGCCGCGCACCGCCTCGGCCTGGGCCACGCGGCTGGAGCGCCTGCTCGACACGCTGTTCCGCATCGATCCCCGCGACCGCGAGGCGGTGGAGGCGCTGTCGCTGCTGCGCCGCTTCCTGCAGGCGACCCGGGGAGAGACCGCCGATTGCGGCCTCGACCCGCTGCTGGAGTTTTCCGTGGTGCGCGAGGTGCTGCGCGAGCGGCTCGCCGCCGCGCCGGAGCGCCAGCGCTTCCTGCTCGGCGGCGTCACCTTCTGCGGCATGGTTCCGCAGCGCGCGATCCCGTTTCGCGTGGTCGCCGTGCTCGGCCTCGACGACGGCGAGTTCCCTCGAAGCCCGGGCGACGCCGGGCTCGACCTGATGCAGCGCCATCGTCGCCTCGGCGACCGCGACGTGCGCAGCGACGACCGCTACCTGTTCCTGGAGACGGTGATGGCCGCGCGCGAGGTGCTGCATCTTTCCTACCTCGGCGAGGGCGTGCGCGACGGCAAGCCGCGCAACCCGGCCGCGCCGCTGGCCGAGCTGCTGCAGTGCCTGGACGACCGGGCCAACCTTCGCGACGTCGCGGCCGACGAAGACGACCGGCCGCCCGCCCCGGGCCGGCCGCGCACGATCCACCGGCCGTGGCGGATCAAGCACCCGCTGCAGCCGTTCGATCGCCGCTACTTCGATGGCAGCGACCCGCGGCTGTTCACCTTCGACGGCGGCAGCGCCGGCATGGTGCGTGGCGTGCCGGTCAGGCCATTCCTCGAGCCGGCCGAAGTGGCCCCGTCAGCGGCCGACGACGACACCGGCGTGATCGCGCTGCGCGAGGTGCAGGCCTACTTCCGCGATCCCGCGCGGCAGTTGCTGGCGCAGCGGCTGCATATCCGTCTCGACGCGCTGGAGGACGACCGCCTGCAGGCCGACGAACCGCTGCATCCTGGCTTCAGCGCGGTGGACCAGGTCGGGCGACGGTTGTTCTTCGACGCGCTGGGTGAAGGCCGCTTCGAGCTGGCGGAGCGGCCGCCGGCCTGGCTGCGGCTGAGCGGCCTGCTGCCGGGCGGCCGGCTCGGGCTGGCCGCCTGGACGGCCGAACGGGAGGCGGTGAACGCGCTGCTGCGCACGGCACGGGCGCATCCGCTGTTCGCCGGTACGCCACCGCATCGCCAGCCGTATGCGCTGTCGCTCGCGGTGGGCGAACACGCGGTGGAAGGGGTGCTGGAGCGCGTATTCGTGACCGACGACGCGCTGTGGCTGTTCGAGGCCTGGCCGGGCAAGGAGCCGGAGTCGCTGACCTTCCGCGAGCGGGTGCCGCTGTTCCTCGACTGGGCGCTGCTGCGCCTCGCCGCCGACGCCGCTACGCCGGTGCGGGTGGCTGTGTTCACCGCGGACGAAAAGACCGATGTGGGTGCCCCGTTCAATGCCTGGGATGAGGCGATGCTCGCCGCGGCGCCGGAGACGGCACGCGCGATGCGCGAGGCGCTCGCCGCGCGCGTCGCCGCGTTGCTGACCATCTGGCGGCAGGCCCAGCAGCAGCCGCTGCCGTATTTTCCGCGCACCAGCTGGGCCGCGCTGGACGACAAGCCCGACGCTGCGCGGCAAGCGTGGGAGGGCGGCTTCAACACCGGCGAGCGCGACTACGCGCCCGGCTACGCGCGCCTGCTTGCCGGCGAGATGAACTTTGCAGACGGCCAGCCGCAGCACGCCGCGCTGCAGGCGCTGGCCGCGCGACTGGCCCGCCTGATCGATCCGACCACGTTCGCCGAGGTGACCGCATGACCGGCACCGCCGAACACGCCGCCGCGCTGGACTGGAGCCGCTTGCAGCTGGCCGGCGACGGCCGCACCCTGATCGAGGCCAGCGCCGGCACGGGCAAGACCTGGACCATCGCCGTGCTCTACCTGCGCCTGCTGCTGGAGCAGGGCCTGAGCCCGCGCGCCGTGGTGGTCACCACCTTCACCGACGCCGCGGCGCAGGAGCTGCGCGAGCGCCTGCGCGCCAAACTGGTGTGGGGCGAGATGGCCGCGGCCGACTGGCAGGCCGGCATCGCCGCGCCAAACGTCGGTGCCGACCTCGCGTGGCTGCAGGCGCGCTGGCAGGACGATCCGGCGCAGGCCGAACACGACCGCCTGCGCCTGCGCCTCGCCCAGGCCGAGCTGGACCTGGCCCCGGTGGGCACCATCCACCGCCTGTGTCGGCGCATCCTCGGCGACTTCCCTTTCGAGAGCGGCGCCGGTTTCCAGCTGGGCGAGATGGTGTCGTCCGAGGCGCTGCTGGACGAGTGGTCGGCGGACTTGTGGCGGCGGCTGCAGCAGGGTGAGGTCGCGGTGCCGGAAACGCCAAAGTCACTGGTCGATCTGCGAAACCAGCTCAAGGCGTATCTGCGGCCCGGTGTCGCGCTGTGGGCACCCGACGCGACCTTCCTGGATGCCGAGTTGCCGACGGCGCAGGCCGACGCGCTGGAGACCTTCGCTACCGGCAAGGCGAACTTCCTGCCGCGCAAGACCGCGCTGAAGAACGCGCTACTGGTACTGGCGCAGTGGCTGCACGAGCGCGGCGAGCTGCCCAAGGCATCGGCCATCGCCAACCTGCTCGCCGCCGAAAGCGATGCCCACGAGCAGCTCACCGTCGAGGCACTGGACGCACCGGGCACGCGTGCCTTGCTGGGCTTCGCCGTCCG
>JAGWVM010000136.1 GCA_018970895.1 Lysobacteraceae bacterium
TCGCCACCGCCCGGCCGAAGCCGCGCCGCAGCTGCTCGACGTCGCGTGACGGCGGCGCGCCGAACTGGCGGCTGTATTCGCGGCTGAACTGCGACGGGCTCTCGTAACCCACGCGGTGGGCCACCGACGCCACGTCCCCGGCCTCGGCCATCAGCAGCCGGCGCGCCTCCTGCAGTCGAAGCTGCTTCTGGTACTGCAGCGGACTCATCGCGGTGACGGCACGGAAGTGGTGATGCAGCGAGGAGGTGCTCATCGCCACCTCGGCGGCCAGGTCGCCGATGCGCAGCGGCTGATGGTAGTGCCGGCGCAGCCAGTCGATCGCCCGCGCGACCTGCTGGCTGCGGCTGCCCGCCACCGCCCGCTCGCGCAGCCGCTGGCCCTGCGGCCCGGTCAGCAGGCGATACAGGATCTCGCGCTCGACCAGCGGCCCGAGCACGGCCAGGTCGGCGGGCGCGTCGAGCAGACGCACCAGCCGCAGCACGGCGTCGAGCAGGCCCGGATCGAGCGGACTCACCGCCAGCCCCCGCCCGGACGGCCCGGGCAGCGCCGCCGGCGCCGTGGCCAGCAGCTCGCGCAGGTGGTCCATGTCCAGGCACAGCTTCACGCACAGGTACGGACGCCCGGGCGAGGCCTCCACCACCTGGCAATGCGCCGGCAGGTCGAAGGCGCTGAGCAGGACGTTCGACTCGTCGTAGCGATGCACCTCGTCGCCGAGGATCACCTGCTTGGCGCCCTGCGCGACCAGCACCAGCGCCGGGTCGTAGACCATCGACAGCCGCGGCTCCGGCGCCTCGGCGCGATAGAAAGCCAGCCGCGGATGGAACCGTCCGCAGGCCCCGTCAGCGCTGGCGAATCGTTCAATTCGGCTTGCCAATTCGTCGCGATCCAGCCGCATGCGGTCAGGGCGAATCATGGGCTTGTCATCTGTTTTCATTATCTTTTCAACTCATATCGACCGCACGATCTTGCCCAATTCTCCACACTGAATCGAGCATCATCGGGCCATCACCGGAGAAACGGGCAAGAATCGCGCAGGATCAAGCTACGGCCCGGGCCGTCCCCGCGACGATAATTTTCCGGTTGCTCCGAACCATTCCCCCATCGAAGGAGATCCGCATGGCATTGAACATCCGTGGCTTTGCCGCCCAGTCCGCCACCACCCCGCTGGCCCCGCACAGCTTCGAGCGCCGCGAGCCGCGCGCCGACGACGTGGTGATCGACATCCTGTACTGCGGCGTCTGCCACTCCGACATCCACCAGGCCCGCGACGAATGGGGCGGCAGCCTGTACCCGATGGTGCCGGGCCACGAGATCATCGGCCGGGTCGCCTCGGTCGGCGCCGAGGTCAAGGGCTTCAAGGCCGGCGACCTGGTCGGCGTGGGCTGCATGGTCGACTCGTGCCAGCACTGCGACGCCTGCCACCAGGGCCTGGAGCAGTACTGCGTCGAGGGCATGGTCGCCACCTACAACAGCGTCGACAGGAAGGACGGCCTGCCGACCTTCGGTGGCTACTCCGAGCGCATCGTGGTCAACGACAGGTTCGTCCTGCGCATCGATCCGCGGCTGGACGCCAAGGCCGCCGCGCCGCTGCTGTGCGCCGGCATCACCACCTGGTCGCCGCTCAAGCACTGGAACATCGGCCCGGGCAGCAAGGTGGCGGTGGTCGGCCTGGGTGGCCTGGGCCACATGGGCCTGAAGTTCGCCAAGGCGCTGGGCGCCGAGGTCACGCTGTTCACCCGCTCGCCGAGCAAGGAGCAGGAGGCGCGCCGGCTGGGTGCCGACCACGTGGTGCTGTCCACCGACGAGGCGCAGATGAAGGCGGTGGCGCGCCGCTTCGACTTCATCCTCGACACCGTGCCGACCCGGCACGACCTCAATCCGTACCTGGCCACGCTGGCCCTCAACGGCACGCACTGCCTGGTGGGCCTGGTCGAGCCGATGGATCCGCCGGTGCATGCGGCCAACGTGATCTTTGGCCGCCGTTCGATCGCCGGCTCGCTGATCGGCGGCATCGCCGAGACCCAGGAGATGCTCGATTTCTGCGCCGAGCACGGCATCGTCTCGGATGTGGAGATGATCCGCATCCAGGACATCAACGCCGCCTACGAGCGCATGCTCAAGAGCGACGTGCGCTACCGCTTCGTGATCGACCTGGCCTCGCTGCGCGACGCGGCCTGAGTTCGCTCCGGGCCACGGCCCCAGGCCGTGGCCCGACCGATCACTCCTGCACCGTCGCCGATGACGACCGGGCCGGTGCCACCGTCGCGGCCGCGGTCGGCGCGGGTGCCAGCGAGAGCGGCGGCAGCGGCGGCGGGTTCTTGCCGGTGAGGTTGTAGTAGCGGAACTGCAGCTGCCCCAGGTACTCGTGCAGCGCGAGGTCGAACACCAGCGCGTTCCAGGTCTTCGGCAGCCAGCCCTGCCTGGCCGTCAGCAGGTCGGCGCGGACCGGTTCCGGGTGGATGCCGAAGTGGGCGAAATACAGCAGCGCCCGACGCATGTGCATGCCGGAGGTCACCAGCACCACCTTCTGCGGGTGATAGGCGTCCAGCAGCGGCCGGCTGAAGCGCGCGTTCTGCCAGGTGGAGAGGCTGCGCGATTCCAGGATCATGTCGCCGCGCGGCACCCCCATCGCGGCCAGCAGGTCGCCGTAGACCGGCGCCTCGGCGCGACCGCTGTGCACGGCATCGCCGCCGCTGATCAGCAGCTTGCAGTCGTTGCCCGTGACGTGGCACTGCCGGTAGACCGCTGCCGCCCGCGCGATCCGGCCGTAGGCATAGAACGAGGGCTCCACCGTGCCGTCCGGCGCGCGCGTGGTGCCGGCGCCGAGCAGGATGATCGCGTTGCGCGGCGCCCACGCGCCCTCGACGCGCGCCGGCAACCCGTCCTGCAGGCCGTCCAGCAGGCGTTGCGGCACCGGTCGGCAACCCACTACCCACAGCACGCCCAGCGCCAGGCCCAGCGCGATCGCCGCCGTGCGCCTCGATCCCCGCCAGGCCAGCACCAGGCCCAGCAGCACCAGTACGCCCACCACGCCCAGGCTCATCGTTGTCTTCCGGCAAAAGCGCAAGCCTAGCGCAGCGTTCATGTCGGGAAACGCAGCGACCACCCGATCGCCACTGGAAAGTCATCCGGACGCTCCAATCTTGCGGGCATCGTCGATTCGAGGTGCGTGTCGTGATCCAACGAGGACTGGCAGCGATGGGACTGATGCTGGCGACGCTGCTTGCCGGCGCCCCCGCGTTCGCGGCAACCGCCAGCGACTACGCCCGCCTGACCGCACCCGACGTGCCATCGGCGGCCGCGTTCCTGCGCGACAACCTGAACTGCCGGGTACTGGACGCCCGCGCGTCCCGCGCCCTGCTGGAATGCGGCGCCGACAGCGTGGTGGAGATCGTCCGCGGCCAACCGGTCCAGGGCAACGCGCCGGCGTTGCGCCTGCGCACCGACGACGCCGACGCCATCCAGGGCTGGCTGCGCCAGCGCCACGTCAGCGTGGTCGACGACCGGCAGGCCCGCAACCGGCGTGCCGACGGCCTGCTGCACGTCGATATCCGCACGCCGTGGGGTCAGACCGTGGAACTGGTCGGGCGCGGTACGGCACGTGCGCCGACCACTGCCCCCCTTGCCGCCGACTGAACGTCTTCCCCGCCCGCGCCCGTGCGGGCGTAACATGGGGCAGTCGACGGGGGCCGGTCCCGTTGCCACAGCACACGGAGGCGTTGCCCATGGGCACCCTGGTCTTCGTCCACGGCTGGAGCGTCACCAGCACGGCTACCTACGGGCAGATGCCGCAACGGCTGCAGCAGCAGGCCGCGACTCGGGGCCTTGCGCTGACGGTCCGCGACCTCTGGCTGAGTGAATACGTCAGTTTCGACGACGCGGTCAGCATGGGCGACCTGGTCCGCGCGTTCGACCACGCGCTGCGCGACCTGCACCTGCAGGAACCGGAGTTCGACTGCATCACCCATTCCACCGGCGGCCCGGTCGTCCGCGAGTGGCTGCGGGCCCGGCGCGACGCCCCCGGGCACTACGGCAGCATCCGGCTGCGCCACCTCGTGATGCTGGCGCCGGCCAACTTCGGTTCGGCGCTGGCGCAATTGGGCAAGGGCGTGCTGGGCCGGCTCAAGGCCTGGTTCGACGGCGTCGAGCCCGGCCAGCGCATTCTCGACTGGCTGGAGCTGGGCAGCGCCGAATCGCTGCGGTTGAACCTGGACATGATCCACGGCCGCGATCCGCTGGACGACGGCCTGTTCCGCTTCGTGCTCACCGGCGATCGGCCGGACCGCGCGCTCTACGACCACCTCAACAGCTACACCGGCGAGGACGGCTCGGACGGCGTGGTGCGCATTGCCGCGGCCAACCTCAATGCCGCGCACGCGGTGCTGAGCCTGTCCGGTGGGGGCAGCGGCGACGCCTCGGGCATCGACGTGCTGTCGCTCAACCTTGCCCGTGGCCCCCGCTGCGCGTTCAGGATCATCGCCGGTGCTTCGCATTCGGGCACCGCGCACGGGATCCTGGCCAGCGCAGAGCCGGACACCGTCGAGGTGATCCTGCGCTGCCTGGCGGTGCGCGATGCGAGCTCGTATGCCGCGCTGTGCGACGCCTTCGATGCGGAAAACGCCACGCGCGATGCCGACAGGGTGGAGCTGGAGCCGGCCGGTCCGTTCCCGCCGCGCGTGCACATCCACGATCCGCGCAGCCTGCTGATCGCCCGCCTGACCGACGAAGCCAGCGAACCGCTCGCCGGCGCCGGCCTGCTGCTGACCGCCGGCACGCCACCGAGCCCCGACCTGATGCCGCCCGGCTTCCTGATCGACCGGCAGGCCAACTCGCACCAGCGCACCACGGTGTCACTGTTTCTCGACTACGCCCTGCTGGCCGGCGACGACCGCGTGCCCGACCCGCGCCACACGCGCCGTACGCTGCGACCCGCCGCGAAGGCGCATCGCCCCTACGGCGCGCTGGTGAAGCCGGTCGACCTGGCAGGACTGGTGCATCACGCGATCGCGCAGAGCGCCGCTGGCGACGACCTGCTCACGGCGATCGGCCCGCACCAGACCACCGTGCTCGACGTGGTGCTGCCACGCAAGATCCACGAGGGGGTATTCCGCCTGACCCGGGACCTGGCCCCGCAGGACTTCAGCCATCCGGTGCCGGGACCGCTGATCGGCTGACGCCTCATCCGTCCACGCAGGCCGGAGTCACCCCCCCCCGCGCTCGTCACACCCCGCCGCGCAAACGCAGGGTCAGGCCTTTCATGAAATTGCGCAGCATCTGATCGCCGCAGGCGCGGAAGTTCTTGTGCTCGGGCTGACGGAACAGTGCGCTCAGCTCCGGCTTGGACACCGGCAGGCCGACCGCCTCGAAGACCGCGTGCATGTCCACGTCCTTCAGCTCGAAGGCGACCCGCAGCTTCTTCAGCACCACGTTGTTGGTGATGCGCTTTTCCGGCGGCCGCGGCGGCTGGCTGTCGTCACGGCCGCGGCGGTGGATCACCAGCCCGTCGAGGAAGCGCGCCAGCACCGGCGTGCTGCAGGTCTGATAGCCCGGATCCTCCGGACGCAGCAGCATCGCCTGCACATCCTCCTTCTCCAGCAGGTAGTCCGGATCGGCCAGCTTGACCAGCTCCACCACCTTGCCGTCGCTGAGGTCGAGCATGTAGCGGATGGCGCGCAGGATGTCGTTGTGAAGCATGGTGGGCACGGCATGGGGTCGAGAAAGGGCGCCCATGCTACCGCGACCGCCCCGGATTGACCCCGTTGGCCGCGATGATGCGTTCCACCCTCCACACCCGCCCGGAGGTCGCCCGATGCCCGCCATGCTCCTGCCGCGCACACTCCGCCGTGCGCTCGCCGACCGGCTCCGCGGCGGCCAATACACCTTTGGCTACGACTGCGCGCGGATCGCCCCACTCGCACACGGCGCACGCGACAGCGACCCGGACGGTTACCGCGCCGGCTTCGTGCAGCGGACACCGCTTGCCGATGGCTTGTCCACCGATGCGACCGGCGTGACCGTCGACGCCACGGCGCGGCGTTGAGGTCGCCCGTGCCGAGGCGCCGATTTCGATGGCGCCGGCCGGCTCCCCGCCGTCCCTCCTCCCTCGTCGCGACGACGCCACGGCGGCGGTCACGCCGCGCCGGCGGGGCTGCATGACGACTTATCGGGACCACACGGATCGCGTACCCTCGCCGCCCATGGATGTGGCGGTCGATCCCGATGCCCGGCTGATGCTGGCCTACGCGCGTGGCGATCTCGCCGCGTTCGATGCGCTGTATGCGCATCACCGCGGACCGCTTTACGGGTTCCTGCTGCGCAGCGTGCGCGATCGCGCGCTGGCCGACGAGCTGTTCCAGGAGACCTGGAGCCGGGTGATCGCCGCCCGCGGGCGCTACCAGCCGCAGGCCCGCTTCCGGACCTGGCTGCTGCAGATCGCGCATCACCTGGTCATCGACGACCATCGCCGCAAGCGTCCGCCGGCCGCCGGCGAGGAAGCGGAAATCGCGCTGGCCGGCCATCCGGCACCGGAGCGTGAACAGCCCGAGCACGCGCTGTCGGAGTCCGAGCAGCGTCGCCGGCTGCAGCGGGCCATCGGGCAACTGCCCGACGAGCAGCGCCATGCCATCGTGTTGCGCCTGGAGAACGACCTGAGCCTGGAGGAAATCGCCGATGTCACCGGCGTGGGCCGCGAGACCGTGAAGTCCCGCCTGCGCTACGCCATGGCCAAACTGCGCGATGTACTGAGTCCATGACCACGCCCCTGTCGCCCGAACCCAGGCATGACGACGACCTGCCCGACGAAGCCGGGCTGAGGGCGTTGTATGGCCGGCTGCCACCGTCCGAGCCGGCTCCGGCGCTGGACGCGACGATCCTGCAGGCGGCCATGCAGGCCGTCTGTGCGGAGGCCAGTCCGACCCTCGCACGTCGTCGCCCGCGCTGGCCGATCGCCCTGGGTACCGCGGCCACGCTGGTACTCGCTGCGGGAATCGCCTGGCGCATGCGCGAGGGGCCGGCATCCCCGCCCGTCGCACCCGTTTCGGAGGTCACTGCCGCGGCCGATGCGGCCCGCCTCGACAAGGCGGATGGAGCGAGCGAAGCGGGCGCGGCCGCGCCCCGCATGCGCGGCATGACAGCCGGCAAGGGAGGGGTCGACGCCGGGCACCTCGCGCCAGCGCCGGCACTTCGCGCAAAAGCCGGCACGACCGCAGTGGAGCGGATGCTTTCCGTGCCGTTGGCCGCACCGGTGGCGTCCGCGCCTCCGCCGCCCCCGGCCCCTCCTGCACCGCCGGAGCCGATGGCACCGGCGCAGTTCGCCGAACCTGCAGCCGCGCCGGCACCGACCCTCCTTCACAGGCAGGAGGCGCAGGCTCTGTCGACGGAGCTGAAGGCGATCCGGGCGCTCTACGCGCAGGGTCAGACCGGCGTAGCCGACCGGCGGCTGCGCGCCTTCCATCGCGCGCATCCCGACCACCCGCTGCCCGACGACCTGCGCCGCCACCTGGACAGCACCCCGTGAGCGACGCACTCACTGCCCTCGCGGGCCGCTGCCACCACGAACAGGACATCAAGAAGAGCCGCTTCCTCGCCCTCGCCGCCCCGGTCGACTCGCCCGAGGAAGCGCTCGCCTTCGTGCAGGAAGCGGGCGACCCGGCCGCCACGCACAACTGCTGGGCCTACCGCATCGGCCCGGCCTACCGCTTCAACGACGACGGCGAGCCGGGCGGCACTGCCGGCCGACCGATCCTGCAGGCGATCGAGGGCCAGGGCATCGACCGCGTCGTGGTGGTGGTGACCCGCTGGTACGGCGGCATCAAGCTCGGCGCCGGCGGTCTGGCCCGCGCCTACGGCGGCACTGCCGCCGAGTGTCTGCGGCTGGCCGAACGCGTGCCGATCGTGCCCAAGGCCAGCCTGGTGCTGGACTGCGAATTCGCCGACCTTGCCCTGCTCAAGGCGCGGCTGGCGGAGCTGGACGCCAGCGTCACCGACGAGCAGTTCCACGCCCGCGGCGCGCGGCTGCAGTTGCAGTTGCCGGAGAGCCGGATGGCCGAAGCGCAAGCGCGCATCGTCGATCTCACGCGGGGGCGCAGCGAAGGCAAGCGCGTGGATTGAAGCGGATGCGGGGGGCCGGCTACCGGCCCGGCCGCCATGGCTCGACCGGCAGCGTGCCGAACTGCGCGAGCGCCGGGCGATGGCGCAACAACCTGCGCATTGATTCCTCGCCGCGGCCCCCCAACTCTGCGGGCTGGCATCCCGCAAGCGACTCCCATGACCGACGACGCCGGCAAGCCCCGCTCCTCCCGTCGCCTGACCTCCCTGCGCTCCCTCTGGCCCTATCTGCGGCCACACCGGGCGCTGGCGATCGGCTGGCTGGTGTTCCTGGGGCTGTCTTCCGGCGCCTCGCTGGTGCTGCCGATGGCGTTCCGCCACATCATCGACCAGGGCTTCGGCCACTCCAGCCTGG
>JAGWVM010000137.1 GCA_018970895.1 Lysobacteraceae bacterium
GCCGTAGGTTGTCTGCTGCGCATAGTCGCCCTGGCGCAGGCGTACCACGCGTCCGCCGCGCAGGTCGATGGCGGGAATGACGTCGAAGTTCATAGGCGGAGGAAATTCGTCAGGAGTCGGGCCCCCACCCCGGCCGAACGCTCGGGATGGAACTGCATGCCGTGGAAATTGCCGCGCGCGATCACCGCGGAAAACGGACCACCGAAGTCGCTGGTGGCCAGCGTGTAGTCGCCGACCGGCACCGCGTAGCTGTGCACGAAATACGCCTGCTCGCCCGCGGCGAGCCCGTCCAGCAGCGGATGGGCGCGCACCGATGCCAGCGCGTTCCAGCCCATGTGCGGCACGCGCAGGCCCGGTGCCTCGCGGAAGCGGCGCACCGGGGCGTCGATCACGCCGAGACAGCCGGTGTCGCCTTCTTCCGAATGCGCGCACAGCAGCTGCATGCCCAGGCACACGCCCAGCACCGGCTGGGTCAGCGAACGCATCAGCTCGACCAGGCCCAGTTCGCGCAGCCGCGCCATGCCGGGACCGGCCGCGCCCACACCAGGCAGGATCACCTTGTCGGCACCGCGGATCGTATCCGGATCGGCGGTGAGCTCCGCCTCCACGCCGAGTCGCTGCAGCGCGTAGCGCACCGAGCCGATGTTCGTGCCACCCGCATCGACCAGCACCACGGCCATCAGAGCGTCCCCTTGGTACTGGGCAGCTCGCTGCCTTCGCGGCGGATCGCCTGGCGCAGCGTGCGCGCCACCACCTTGAAGCAGGCTTCGACCATGTGGTGCGCGTTGTCGCCCTTCACGGTCAGGTGCAGGTTGGCACCCAGCGTCTCGCACAGCGAGCGGAACACGTGCGGCACCAGCTCGGTCGGGATGTCGCCCACGCGCTCGCGCGGGAAGCTGCCCTCGAACACGAAGTAAGGCCGACCGGACAGGTCCAGCGCGGCGCTGGCGAAGGATTCGTCCATCGGCAGCGTGAAGCCGTAGCGGCCGATGCCGCGCTTGTCGCCCAGCGCCTGCTTCAGCGCCTGGCCGAGCGCCAGCGCGCAGTCCTCCATCGTGTGGTGTTCGTCGATATGGGTATCGCCGTCGCAGTTCAGCTCCAGCGCAAAACCGCCGTGCTTGCCGATCTGCTCGAGCATGTGATCGAAGAAGCCCAGCCCGGTGTGGATCTTCGGCTCGGCCACGCGATCCAGGTCCACGCTCACCGTGATCCGGGTTTCCCTGGTGTTGCGCTGGACCGTGGCGGTACGCGGCGCATCCAGCAGGCGGTGCGCGATGGCGTCCCACGACAGCCCCTGCGGCCCCACGCGCAGACCGCGCACGCCCAGGTTGGCGGCCAGCTGCAAATCAGTCTCGCGGTCGCCGATCACCGCCGACGCCGCGCGGCTCCAGCTGTCGTCCGCCAGGTAATGGCGCAGCATGCCGATGCCCGGCTTGCGCGTATCGAGCCCTTCATGCGGGAAGCTGCGGTCGATCAACTGCTCGCGGAACGTGATGCCCTGCGAGGCGAGGATGCGCAGCAGCAGCGCGTGCGGGCCGTCGAACGTGTCCTGCGGGAAACTCGCGGTGCCCAGGCCGTCCTGGTTGGTCACCATCACCAGCTCGTAGCCGGCGGCCACGCAGCGCTGCAGTGCCCCGATCACGCCGGGCAGCAGGTCCAGCTTGGCATAGCTGTCGATCTGCTCGTCCGGTGGCTCGACAATGAGGCAGCCGTCCCGGTCGATGAAGAGGATCTTGCGGCTCATGAAGGATTTCCCGAAAGCACGTCCAGCACGCGGGCGTTCTCCTCCGCCGTGCCGATGGTGATGCGCAGCGCATCGCCCAGGTTCGGATAGCGGCGCACGTCGCGCACCACGATGCCGGCGGCGAGCAGACGCTGATACGCGGCACCGGCGTCATCGAAGCGTACCGCCAGGAAGTTCGCCTGCGACGGCAGCACCTCGCGCACGCCGGGCAGCGCGGCCATCGCCGTGCGCATGCGCGCGCGCCCGGCCTTGATCTCGGCGATGTGCCCGCGCGCCTGGGCCTGGCCCGCCGGCGACAGCGCGGCCAGGGCCGCATCCACGCAGGGCAAGGGCAGCGGATACGGCGGCATGATCCGGCGCAGCAGCGCGATGACTTCCGCGTTTGCCAGCAGCGTGCCGATCCGCGCTCCGGCCAGCGCCCAGGCTTTCGAGAGCGTGCGCAGGATGGCGACATGCTCGTGGCGGTCGATCAGCCCGGCCATGCTGGGCGCGTCGGCGAACTCGACGTAGGCCTCGTCGACGATCAGCAGCGCGCGCCCGGCGAGCGCCTGCGCCAGGCGCTCCACTGCCTTCAACGGGATCACCTGCCCGGTGGGATTGTTCGGGGTGCAGACGAACACCAGCTTCACCGCCGGGGTCACCGCCGCCAGCACGGCGTCGACGTCCAGCGTGAAGTCGGCGGCCAGCGGCGCCTCGATCACCGCCGCGTTCTGGATGCGCGCGCACACCGCGTACATGCCGAAGGTCGGCGGCTGGATCAGGATCGCATCCTCGCCGGCGCGGCAGAACGCGCGCACCAGCAGGTCGATCGCCTCGTCGCTGCCGCGGCCGACCAGCAGCTGCTCGCGGCGCACGCCGTACAGCGCGGCCAGCGCATCGACCAGGGCGGCCGGTTGCGGATCGGGATAGCGGTGGCAGCCGGCGCCCGTCTCGCCGAACGGCGCCCACGCCGACTCGTTCGCGTTGAGCAGGATCTGCCCGCCGCTGGCCTCCATGCGCGCCGAGGAATACGGCTGCATCGCGCGGATCTCCGGACGCGCCAGATCAAGCACGCTCATGCGCGGCCCTCCAGCGCGTCCAGCCGCATCGACACCGCGCGACGGTGCGCCTCCAGCTGCTCGGCGGCAGCCAGCGTGACCGTGCACGGACCGATCGCGCGCAAGCCATCGGCGCTCACCTCCTGCACGCTGATCTGCTTGACGAAGCTGGCCACCGACACGCCGCTGTAGCTGCGCGCGTAGCCGTAGGTCGGCAGCACGTGGTTGGAGCCGCTGCAGTAGTCGCCCACCGATTCCGGCGTCCACGGGCCGAGGAAGATCGAACCGGCACTCTCGATGCCGTCGAGCAGCGCGCGCGGCTCGGCGGTCTGGATGATCAGGTGCTCGGGTGCATAGCGGTTGCTCACCTCGACCGCCTGGGCCAGCGAGTCCACCGCGATCAGGCGGCTCTGCGCCAGCGCCTTGAGCGCAGTCTCGCTGCGCGGCAGCGTCGCGACCTGTCGCTGCACTTCCGCGGCCACGGCGTCGAGCAGCGCGGCCGAGGGGCTGAGCAGCACCACCTGCGAGTCCGGCCCGTGCTCGGCCTGCGAGAGCAGGTCGGCCGCGACGAACGTCGGGTTGGCGCCCGCGTCGGCGATCACCAGTACCTCGGACGGACCGGCCGGCATGTCGATGGCGGCGCCGTCCGGATCGCCCGACACCTGCAGCTTGGCCTCGGTGACCCAGGCATTGCCCGGGCCGAACAGCTTCTCGCACTTGGGCACGCTGTCCGTGCCGTAGGCCATGGCGCCGATCGCCTGCGCGCCGCCCAGCTTGAACACGCGGTGCACGCCCGTGATGCGCGCGGCGTAGAGCACCGCCTCGTCGCAGGTGCCGTCAGCGCGTGCCGGCGAGCAAAGCGCCACCTCGCGGCAGCCGGCGAGCGCCGCCGGCACGCCCAGCATCAGCGCGGTCGACGGCAACGGCGCCGTTCCGGCCGGCACGTAGAGCCCGACCCGGGTGATCGGGCGCAGCACGCGTTCCACGCGCACGCCCGGCGCCGTATCGACGCCCACCGGCGCGGGCTGCGAGGCGCGGTGGTAGGAGTCGATGCGGCCGGCCGCCTCGCGGATCGCCGCCTTCAAGGCCTCATCGAGCGCCGCTTCGGCCGCGTCGAATTCGTCGGTCGTCACCTCGATGGCGTCCAGGGCACAGCGGTCGTATTTCGCGCTCAGTTCGCGCAGCGCCACGTCACCGTGCGCGCGCACCTGGGCGATGATCGCCGCCACGCCCTGCTTGAGCTCGTCCGCGCGAGCCTGCGCCGGGCGCGCCAGCGCCTCGCGCCGGGCGGTTTCGTCGAGTGCGTTCCAGTCCAGCCGCTTCATCGTCTCGTGTCCTCGGGCCCGCTCAGGCGAGCATCTTTTCCACCGGCAGCACGAACATCTCGCGCGCACCGGCCTTCTTGATCTCTTCCAGCTGACGCCAGCTCACCTCGCCGGCGCACAGCGCCTGCAGCATCAGCTGGTCGGGTTGGCCGGCCACCGGCAGCAGGGTCGGCTGCGGGCCGCCCGGCAGCAGCCGGGTCACCGCCTCCAGGTTGCCGCGCGAGGTCTGCAGCAGCAGCAGGCGCGATTCGCTCACCTGGATCACGCCATCGAGCCGCTTGAACAGCAGCTCCAGCATGTCGCCGCGCTCGTCCGACGGCAGCGTGGCCGGGCCGGCCAGCACCGCCTCGCTCTCCAGCAGCACGTCCACCTCGCGCAACTGGTTGGCGACCAGCGTACCGCCGCTCTGTACCAGATCGCAGATGGCATCGGCGGTGCCGAGCTTGGGCGCGATTTCCACCGAACCGGCCAGCGTCACCACCTGCGCGGCGACGCCCGCATCGCGCAGCCACTTGCCCAGCAGGCCGGGATACGAGGTGGCGATGCGTTGACCGCCGAGGCTGGCCGCGCCCTCGTACGCCATCTCCTGCGGCACTGCGACCGACAGCCGGCAACGGCCGAAGCCGAGCGAGCGCCACTCCTTGAGCGGGGCACCGTCGACACCCGCCGTGAGCGAGAACTCGTCGAGCACGTTGCGGCCGACGATGCCGAGGTCGCACACGCCCTGCTCGATCAGCCCGGGGATGTCGTCGTCGCGAACCAGCAGCAGGTCCACCGGCTCGCCCTCGCCGAAGCAGAACAGCTTGTCGCGGCTCTGCCGGAAGGTGAGCCCGCAGCGCTTGAGCACGTCGAGCGCCGGCTCGGTGAGCCGGCCGGATTTCTGCATCGCAATGCGCAGGCGATCACGCGTCTTCATGCCTTGTCCTTCTTCTGATTCGTGCGGCGCCGGGCCGCCCGCGCGGCCGCCGCCAGGTAACCGCCGCTGCCCTGGTTCAGATACCGGGCCACCCGGCCGATCGTGGTGATGCTGACCGCGGTCCGCTCGTGGATCTCCCGGTAGGAGACGCCCTCGAGCAGGTACGGCACCACCCGCCAGCGGTCGATCAGCACCTCCAGCTCCGCCGGCGTGCACAGGTCGTGCAGGAACGCCGACATCTCCCCGGCGTTCTTCAGCGACAGCAAGGCTTCGCAGAGGCTCAGCTCGGCGGACTCGGCAGGGGTTTCGGGATCGACGGAACGGCGCTTCATAATGTACTAATGCGTTAATACATTTGCACAGTCTAACGGGCTGCCCCGCGCGTGTCGAGCCGCCGATCGAAGGGTGACCCGGCGGCGTGGGCGTCTGCGCGGATCGGCCGGGTGTGGCGCTTCCGGCGGAAAGAACCGTCAGGGATCCCGGCGGGCGCGCGCCTGATGCAGGCGCAGGTCGAGCGCGTCGAGGAAAGCCTCGGGCAACTCCGCCCGGATCGGCGCCCGCCACCAGCCCGGGCGCGCGAAGCGGACGCACTTGATGGCGTCCTTGTCGGTCATCAGCAGCGGACGCGCGCCGGCGAACGCGAGGTCCGCCGCATCGAACGCGTGATGGTCCGGAAAGGCGTGGCCGTCCACCGTAAGTCCCTGCGCGCGCAGGCTCTCGAAGAAGCGGTCGGGGTAGCCGATGGCGGCCAGGGCGGCCACCGGCGTGCCGGCAAAACTGGCCAGCGGGCGTTCCTCGCCATCGACCAGCGCGACCGCAGTGCCGCCAACCAGTCGCATCGCGAACTCATCGGGCCCGGCGGCCCCGTTGGCGACGCGGAAATCGACCCGCCGCAGCCGCGACAGGGGCTCGCGCAGCGGCCCGGCCGGCAGCAGCCGCCCGTTGCCGAAACGCCGCGCGCCGTCGACCACGCAGATCTCCACGTCGCGGGCAAGCCGGTAGTGCTGCAGGCCATCGTCGGCGATCACCACGTCGCAGCCGGCCGCGACCAGCAGCGCGGCGGCCGCGGGCCGGTCCCGCCCCACCGCCACCGGCGTGCCCGCGGCGCGGATCAGGCAGGGCTCGTCGCCGAACCTGGCGGGGTCGGGCTGCGCATCGAGCAGCGCCGGCTCGCGCTGCATGCCGCCGTAGCCACGACTGACCACGCCAGGCCGCCAGCCGCGCCGGCGCAGCGCCTCGACCAGCGCCAGGGTCAGCGGCGTCTTGCCGGTACCGCCGGCGGTGAGATTGCCGACCACCACCACGGGCACCGGCAGCCGGACATGACGCAGGATGCGGGCGCGGTAGAGCAAGCGGCGCAGGGCGGCGAGGCCGCCGTAGAGTGCGGCCAGCGGGTACGTCCAGGCCGGCGTACGTCGATCGCCGTACCAGCTTTCCTGCAACTCGTCGGCCAGCGCCATGGCCGCGTCAGTCGCCCGCCGGCGCCTGGAACTGCATGCGGTGGAGCGCGGCGTAGTGGCCCTGCAGCGCCAACAGCTCGGCGTGGGTGCCGCGCTCGACGATGCGGCCGTGGTCCATCACGGCG
Source organism: Lysobacteraceae bacterium (assembly GCA_018970895.1). Classification (GTDB taxonomy): domain Bacteria; phylum Pseudomonadota; class Gammaproteobacteria; order Xanthomonadales; family Rhodanobacteraceae; genus Dyella_A. The sequence continues at coordinate 6,608 of JAGWVM010000137.1, forward strand.
ATCTGGTCCGCCCCCTCGATGGTCGACAGCCGATGCGCGATCACCAGCGTCGTGCGGTGCTCCATCAGGCGCTGCAGCGCGTTCTGGATCAACCGCTCGGATTCGGTGTCCAGCGCACTGGTCGCCTCGTCCAGCACCAGGATCGGCGCGTTCTTCAGGATCGCGCGGGCAATCGCAATGCGCTGGCGCTGGCCGCCGGAGAGCATGCTGCCGCCCTGCCCGATCGGGCTGTGCAGCCCCTGCGGCATGCGGCGGATGAACTCCATGGCGTTGGCCGCCTCGGCCGCCGCGACGATGTCAGCCTCGCTGGCACCGGACAGTTCGCCGTAGGCGATGTTCTCGGCCACCGTCCCACCGAACAGGACCACGCTCTGCCCCACCCAGGCGATCTGGCGTCGCAGATCGTTCAGCCGGTAATCGCGGTAGTCGCGGCCGTCGAGCAGGATCTGCCCGCCGCTCGGCTCGTAGAAACGTGGCAACAGGCTGACGAGGCTGGTCTTGCCGCTGCCCGATCGCCCGACCAGCGCCGTGACCTTGCCGGGCGGGCAGGTCAGATCGACGCCGCGCAGGGCGGCTCCCTCGCTGGTCGGATAGCGCAAGGCAACATCGCGGAACACCAGGTCACCGCGGGTCCTCTGAAGCGGCACGGTACCCGTGTCGGGCTCGGGTGGCATGTCGATCACGGCGAACAGGTCCTGCGCGGCGGCAAGACCTTTCTGCACGTTGGGCTGCACATTCGCCAGGCGCTTGATCGACGAGAGCATCGCGCCCATGGCGCTCAGCACGGCGAGGAAATCGCCGGGCGAGATCCGGTTGATCACCGTCGGCCGGGTGCCGAGGAACACGAGGAACGCCAGGGCAAACGCCGCGACGGTCTGCACCGTCGAACTGGACGCCGCGCTGGTGGCGGCGACCTTGAGATTGAGTCGCCGGGTGCGGTGGGTAATGTCGCCGAAGCGCGCCGCCTCGTGGGCCTGGCCACCGTAGATGCGTACCTCGCGATGCGCGCCGACCGATTCCTCGACCGCACCGGTCACCGATCCCATGGTGCCCTGGATACGGCGGCTGATCTGCCGATAGCGGCGACTGACCACGGTGGCGATGACCATGATCGCGGGCACCAGGACGAGCAGCGCAAGCGTGAGGTAGGCGCTTCGATAGAGCATCACGACGAGCATGCCGATCACGGTGGCACCGTCGATCACCAGCACCTTGACCGCATCGGTCGAGGCCTGCGCCACCTGCTCGGTGGTGTAGGTGATGCGCGAAATCTGCTGGCCGGAGTTCTCGGCGCCGAAGAACGTCGCCGGCAGCCTCAGATAGGCATCGAACACGTCCTGCTGGATCGACTGCACCACGTTGCGGCCGATGTAGGCCGTGCCGTAGCCGCCGACGAAGGTCGCCACACCCCGGACCAGGAAGATGCTGATGATCCAGATCGGCATCCAGAAGATGTAGTAGGCGCTCTTGAGCGCGAACAACTTGTCGATGATCGGCTGGATGAGGCTGGTGAACGCGGCGAGAGCCGCGCCATCGGTCACCATCGCCACCAGCGTCACCACGGCGACCAGCTTGTAGCGGCGCGAATATCCGAGCAGTCGCTTGTAGGTGATCCAGGGATCGGCCTCCGCCGGATTCGCCGGAGCGGGCTTCACCGCCCCCCCTCCTGATCACCGGGCCGGGTCGGCGTGGTGGCGATGGAAAGTTGCGTAAAGCCGAGCTGGCCAAGCGCGTCCATGGCCGTGACCACGTACTGGTGGGGGGTCATCGCATCGGCGCGGATCACCACCTGGCCGTCGCGGCGACCAGCGGAGTTCTGCTCGAGCATGCGCTTGA
>JAGWVM010000138.1 GCA_018970895.1 Lysobacteraceae bacterium
CCTCACCCTCGACGAACGGCATCCCGACCTGGCGATCTCGGCAAGCTTCGGCATCGCCTCGACGGCGACCTGCGGCTACCGGCTTGCCGAGCTGATGGCCCGCGCGGACGCGGCGCTCTACCGGGCCAAGCGCGCCGGCCGCAACCGGGTGGAGAGTGTGGCCGAGGGCGGCTGAAGCCGGCTTTCATCGGTCCCGGGCGAGGCCACTGCCTTCGCATCGATCCACCGACGGTGGTTCATTGCGTCCAGGCGCGACGCGTACGCATACTCTTCGTCCAACCGCACGAACTCGATGACCGGGAAGCGACATGAAGCGCACGGAACAAAGACGGTGGGAGCAGTCCCGGCAAAAGGGCATGCTGCGCTACGTGCTGGTGCAGGGCGTGCTGGCCTGGGGCGCAACGATGTTCGTGCTGATGACCTTCGTGCTGACCTCGTCGCGACTGCCGGTCTGGCAGTCGGCCCTGCTCTGGACCGCGGCGGGTGCGGCCTACGGCATCTGCGTCTGGCTGATCCAGGAGCGGCGCTACGTACGCAGTCTCGCGACGAGAGGCACCTAGTCCGGGTGCCGGCATCCCCGAAGGGCCGCGCACGGACCCCGTGACCGTCGACCGCCGCGGCCCCACGTCGCCCCCGGGGCAGCCTGCTGGCCACTCGCACACGAGCGCGTAAACCGCGCGGCCGCGCCGCACCCTCCGTCACCCGATCCGTGTGCTTTGCGGCGGTGCGTAATGGGCCTCCCGCCCCGCGCCGCTATCATGGCGGTTTCCCTTGGCACGGCAGGCTTGTCCATGAGCGTGATCGCCTCGCAGATCGACCCCCGGTCGCCCGAGTTCCAGGCCAACGCGGCGCAGCTGCGCGCGGCGGTGGATGACCTGCACCGGGAGCTGGCGAAGGTGGCCGAGGGCGGTGGCGAGAAGGCGCGTGACAAGCACACCGCGCGCGGCAAGCTGCTGCCGCGCGAGCGCATCCGCGCCCTGCTCGATCCGGGCTCGCCGTTCATGGAATTGTCGGCGCTGGCCGCGCACGGCATGTACGAAGGCGCCGCGCCGGCGGCCGGCCTGATCACCGGCATCGGCCGGGTCAACGGCATCGAGGTGGTGGTGGTGGCCAACGACGCCACGGTGAAGGGCGGCACCTACTTCCCGATGACGGTGAAGAAGCACCTGCGCGCGCAGGAAGTGGCGCTGGAGAACCGCCTGCCCTGCATCTACCTGGTCGATTCCGGCGGCGCCTTCCTGCCGCTGCAGGACGAGGTGTTTCCGGACAAGGAGCACTTCGGCCGGATCTTCTACAACCAGGCGCGGATGTCCTCGCTGGGCATCCCGCAGATCGCCGTGGTGATGGGCTCGTGTACCGCCGGCGGCGCCTACGTGCCGGCGATGAGCGACGAGACGGTGATCGTGCGCGAGCAGGGCACGATCTTCCTCGGCGGCCCGCCGCTGGTGAAGGCCGCCACCGGCGAGGTGGTGGACGCCGAGACGCTGGGCGGCGCGGACGTCCATACGTCCATCTCCGGCGTGGCCGACCATTACGCGGAGAACGACGCGCACGCGCTCAGCATCGCCCGCGACATCGTCGCCAGCCTCAACCGGAAAAAGGACATGCCGCTGGCGCTGCGCGCGCCGGTGGAGCCGAAGTACCCGGCCGAGGAGCTGTACGGCGTGATCCCGCAGGATACGCGCCGCCCGTTCGACATCCGCGAGGTGATCGCGCGCATCGTCGACGGCTCCGAGTTCCACGAGTTCAAGGCGCGCTACGGCAAGACGCTGGTGTGCGGCTTTGCGCACATCCACGGCTACCCGGTGGGCATCGTCGCCAACAACGGCATCCTGTTCGCCGAGAGCGCGCTCAAGGGCGCGCACTTCATCGAACTGTGCAACCAGCGCAACGTGCCGCTGGTGTTCCTGCAGAACATCACCGGCTTCATGGTCGGCAAGAAGTACGAGCAGGCCGGCATCGCCAAGGACGGCGCCAAGATGGTGACCGCCGTGGCCTGTTCGCACGTGCCCAAGTTCACCGTGGTGATCGGCGGCAGCTTCGGCGCCGGCAACTACGCCATGTGTGGCCGTGCCTACGGCGCGCGCTTCCTGTGGATGTGGCCGAACGCGAGGATCAGCGTGATGGGCGGCGAGCAGGCCGCCAGCGTGCTGGCCACGGTGAAGCGTGATGGTATCGAGGCCGCCGGCAAGCGCTGGAGCGCGGAAGAGGAAGACGCGTTCAAGGCGCCGATCCGCGAGCAGTACGAACGCCAGGGCCACCCCTACTACGCCAGTGCGCGGTTGTGGGACGACGGCATCATCGACCCCACCGACACCCGCCGCGTGCTGGGCCTGGCGATCTCCGCCTCGATGAACGCACCGATCGAACCGCAGCGCTACGGCGTGTTCCGCATGTGACGGTCCGGCGGCCCGGGCGGCGATCCCGCCCGCGGGGCCAGGTCAGCACGCGGCGGCGCCGACCGCGCGCGCCGTCGCCTCAGAAGAACTCGTATTCCAGCTGCGCCACCCAGGTGCGCCGGGGCGCCGCGGCGTTGATGCCGAGCAGCACGCCGAAGCGGTACTCCACGTTGCCGCGGCGGTTCGGCACGTGCCACTCGCCGGCGACGATCGGGCCGGCCTGGTAGGCATGGTCGTCCGGCCGGCCGTAGGCCTCGATGCCGGGACGGAAGGCGGAGGTCACCGCATAGGTGCCGGCGTAGCTGTAGCGGAACTCGGTCTTGTGCGACGCGCCGCCGCCGACCTCGCGCTCCCAGATCAGGTTGATCCGGTGGTCGAAGCGGCCGACGGTCTTCTCGATCAGCGGCCCGAACTCGAACTCGCCGGGACCGCCGCCGTTCGGGTGCCCGTAGGACGCCAGCAGGCCGAAGTCGGCCCAGTACTGGCCGGGCTCGGTCAGCTGGAAGGTGTTCTCGAACTCGTAGCCGACCAGCTTGCCGCCGGCGCCCGGCTCGCGCTCGTACTCGGCCAGGTACAGCTCGGACTTCCACCAGCCGTTGAAGGCGTGGGCGACCGACAGCTCGGCGGCGCGCTCGCCGTCGTAGGTGCCGCGACCGTCGGCCACGTTGAAGCCGCGCAGCTCGATTTCGCTCTGGGTGGCGATGACGTGCGGCGAGTACACGATGAAGTCGTCGGCCCGGGCGCGCCCGGCCGCCGCCAGCGACACGGCGGCCGCGAGCAGCAGGCCGGTGCCGCGGGAGCTTCGGAGGAAGGAAAAAGTCATGGTCGGGATCCTTGGAACGGGGATTCGGGGCGCACGCGGCCGACCCGCGGCAGGGCCGCGGAGCGCGTCGCGCGAGGAAGATCAGGGCCGGGCCGGAGCCACGCCGCGGGTGGATGCCGCCTCGGTGCGCGCGGGGGCGGCCGGTCGGGCCGCCCAGCGCATGCCGCCCAGCAGCACCAGCAGGGTGACGGCGTAGAACGCCAGCTGGATACCGGCCGGCGAGGCGTCGTAGCCCACCAGCACGCCCAGCGTCTTGCCGGCGAGCGACCCGTTGGATAGCAGCCACGAGGTGTCCCACAGTTGCTCGCCCAGCGCCGGCAGGCGATTGGCCTGCAGCAGGAAGCGCGCCGCTCCTGACGCCAGCCCCGCCGCCAGCAGCACCAGCATCGCGTTGGTGGCGCTGAAGAAGTGCCTGAGCGGAATCCGCAGCAGGCCGAAATACAGCGCAAACCCGAGCAGCACGCCGCAGCCCACGCCGAGTGCAATGCCACCGATCAGTCCGGCGGCGCCGATGCCGCCCATCGCCATCGAGTAGAGGAACAGCACCACCTCGGAGCCTTCTCGCAGCACCGCCAGCGCGATCACCGCCAGCAGCAGGGTGAGCGAACTGGAACCGGCCTTCACCGCCTGCCCCACCGCGCCCATGTGCCGGGCCAGCTCGCGCGCGTGGCGCGACATCCACACCACGTGCCAGCCGATCATCACCACCGCGGCGAGCAGCACGCCGGCGTTGAACAACTCCTGGCCCGAGCCGCTGGCGAGCTCGGCGATGGCCCCGGCGCCCAGCGCCACGACGATCGCGCCCAGCAGCCCCAGGGCGATGCCGGCGGCCACGTAGAACCCGCGACCGCGCACCCCGCGGGTAGCGGCGCAGACGATGGAAATGATCAGTGCCGCTTCGAGCACCTCGCGGAACACCAGCAGCGCTACGCCGGGCATGGCATCACTCCGCGATCAGCCGGCCCTGGGCCGTGTCGGGGTGGAAGTCGCCGAAGAACCTGTAGCTGCCGGGCTTGAGCGGGCCGACGTAGACGCTGGTCGAGCTGTTCGGCAGCACGATCTTCTCGCGGTTGAATTCGGTGCTTTCGAATTCCTCCGGCGCCGCGTCGCGGTTTGCCACCACCAGCTTGACCTTCACGCCCGCCGGCACCTTCAGCTCCGCCGGCTGGAACGCGTGGTCCTGGATCGCAAGATGGAACTCGGGGACCTCGGCGGCACCGGCAGCCGCGCTCCCGAACAACAGGGCGGCGGCGAGGACAAGGCGGATCATGGCGGACTCCGTAACCAACAGGTGTACGGATGATAATCGTTCTTATTCGCTATCGCAATTGTCTGCGAACCTGCCCGAGTCACCCGGCATCCGGCCAGGGCGCGGCAAGGCGACGCACCGCTACAGGCTCCCTGCCCGCCAGGCGGGACCGGCCGCGAGCACGCCGGCTCGGCCGCACCACCGACGGCATGTCGAAACGTGGGTGGCATGCCGGGCACGGGGCGCCCGGATCGCGGTCGCTACTTGCCGCGCGGCCGGAAATGCAGCGGCACGGCGTCGATCGACGCCGGCGGATGGGCGGCGGCCGGTGGCTTCGGTCCGCAGGCGCCGCAGGTGTCGCAGCCGTCGCTGCAGTTGCCGGTGGTCTGCTTGGGCTGTAGGCGGTGCGCCAGCGTGCGCTTCCAGGCCGGCCCATCGGCGCGGTCCAGCCGCAGGGCCGCGGCAGCAAGCCAGCGGGCGGTGAGCTTCGGCGCCAGCTTGCGCAGGACCACCAGCACGCTGGCCAGGAGCACGACGCCGACCACCACGTACTGCGCGAGCAGGCCGGGGCTCACGACAGCCACACCGTCACGTGGTAGGTGATGAACGAGGCCAGGTAGGCCAGCGCGAACATGTAGCCGAAGGAGATCGCCACGTTGCGCCACGACGCGGTCTCGCGACGGATCACTGCCAGCGTGGACATGCACTGCGGCGCGAAGGCGAACCACACCAGCAGCGACAGCGCACTGGCCAGCGGGAAGTTCATGGTCAGCGCGTGGCCCAGTCCGCCGCTCGCCGCATCGCCGCCCACCGCATACACCGTGGCCAGCGCCGCCACCGCGGTCTCGCGCGCGGCAAACGCCGGGATCAGCGACAGGCTGATCTGCCAGTTGAAGCCGATCGGCGCGAACACGTGCTGCAGGGCCCGACCCAGGTGGCCGGCCATGGAGTATTCGATCGCCGGCTCGGTGGCGCCGGGCGGCGGCCCCGGAAAGGTGGAGATGAACCACATGATCACGGTCAGCGCCAGGATCACGCCGGTCAGCCGCTTGAGGAAGATCATCCCGCGCTCGTACAGGCCGATGGCCACGTCGCGCAGCTTGGGCAACCGGTAGGACGGCAGCTCCATCAGCAGCGCGTGCTCGCTCTTGTCGCGGCGGATGCGCTTCATCACCCAGCCCACCGCCATCGCGCCGAGGATGCCCAGCGCATACAGCGCGAACAGCACCACGCCCTGCAGGTTGAACATGCCCAGCACCGCCCGCGAGGGAATGAACGCGCCGATCAGCAGCGCATACACCGGCAGGCGCGCCGAACAGGTCATCAGCGGTGCCACCAGGATGGTCGCCAGCCGGTCGCGCGGATCGGTGATCGAGCGCGTGCCCATGATCCCCGGAATGGCGCAGGCAAAGCTCGACAGCAGCGGAATGAACGAGCGTCCGGTGAGCCCCACCGACACCATCATGCGGTCGAGCAGGAACGCCGCGCGCGGCAGGTAGCCGGATTCCTCCAGCGTGAGGATGAAGACGAACAGCACCAGGATCTCGGGCAGGAAGCCGAGCACGGTGCCGATGCCGCCGAACAGGCCGTCGGTGACCAGGCTCTGCAGCGGCCCGGCCGGCATCCAGGCCGCCACGTGGGCGCCCATCCAGTCGAAACCGTCGGCGATGGCGTCGGTCATCGGCTTGCCGACCGAATACACCGCCTGGAACACCAGGAACATCACCACCGCCAGGATCGCCAGCCCGAACACCGGATGCAGCGCCCAGCGGTCCAGCGCGTCGTCCAGCGCGTCGGTGGCTCGCGGCATGGTCACCGTGGCCGCCAACAGCGCACGCACCTCGGCATGCAGGTCGGCGCGGCTGGCCGGATCATCGGAGCGCACGGGGGCCGCCACCGGCATCGCGCCGTCCACGCGCTCGACCAGCGCCTTCACGCCGTCGCGCCGCACGGCCACCGTCTCGACCACCGGCATCCCCAGACGCTGCGAGAGTCCGGCCACGTCGATCGCGACCCCGCGGCGCCGCGCGGCGTCCATCATGTTCAGCGCGAGCACCATCGGCCTCCCCAGCCGCTTCACCTCCAGCACGAAGCGCAGGTGCAGTCGCAGGTTGGTGGCATCGGCCACGCAGACGATCAGGTCCGGCGCCTCCTCGCCCGGGTAACGACCGGCACAGACGTCCCGGGTAATCTGCTCGTCCGGGCTGGTCGCGTCCAGGCTGTAGGTGCCCGGCAGGTCGAGCACGTGCAGCACGCGTCCGGACGGCGCGGTGAAGCGACCCTCCTTGCGCTCCACGGTGACACCGGCGTAGTTGGCCACCTTCTGGCGACCGCCGGTGAGCTGGTTGAACAGCGCGGTCTTGCCGCAGTTGGGGTTGCCGACCAGGGCGATGCGCAAGGAGTCCGCGCTCACGCCGCCTCCTGCACGCGCACGCTGACACGCGAGGCCTCGCTGCGCCGAAGGGCGAAGCGGGTCGAGCCGATCTGGATCAGCAGCGGGTCGGCACCCATCGGCCCCCGCGCCACCAGCCGTACCGGCTCGCCTGCCACGAAACCGAGGTCGCGCAGGCGTTGCGCGATGACATCGTCGGCGTGGGCATCGTCCACGCGGTCCACCACGGCAGGCGAACCCTTGGGCAGATCGGACAGGCGCACAGGCAGTAACCTAAATAGGAATGGTTCGCATTGTATATCGTTCCTACGCGCTGCGCATGCAAGCACCCGACGGGGGTATGCCGGCGTTTATCATCCCGGATCTTTGCCAAGGGCCCTGCCATGACCCGTCGCCTCACGATCACCCATCAGGACTGCGTGCGCCGCATCGCACTGAACCGCCCGGAGGTGCACAACGCCTTCGACGACGCGCTGATCGCCGAGCTGACCGCCGCGATCGACGATGCCGGCCGCGACGACGGCGTGCGCGCAATCGTGCTGACCGGCGAGGGCGAGAGCTTCTCCGCCGGGGCCGACCTCCACTGGATGCGCGGCATGGCGCAGGCCAGCGAGCAGGACAACCGCGACGATTCGTTGCGACTGGCGCAGCTGATGCGCCGGTTGCAGTTCTGCCCCAAGCCGACCCTCGCCCGGGTCAACGGCGCGGCGTTCGGTGGCGGCGTGGGACTGATCGCCTGCTGCGACATCGCGATCGGGGTGGAGGGCGCTAAATTCGGTCTCACCGAGGTCAAGCTCGGCCTGGTGCCGGCGGTGATCTCGCCCTACGTGATCGACGCGATCGGCCTGCGCCAGGCTCGCCGGCTGTTCCTGACCGGCGAGTTCTTCGATGCGGCGGCCGCGTTGCGCATCGGCCTGCTGCACGAGGCGGTGCCGCGCGAGCAGCTCGACGAGGCCGTGCAGCGCGTGCTCGGCTTCCTTGCCAAGGCCGGCCCGCAGGCCCAGGCCGAGGCCAAGACGCTGGCGCTTCGCATGGCCGGGCTGGACCAAGCCGGCGCCGAGCGGATCGACGAGGCGAACGCCGCGCTGATCGCCCGGCTGCGCGTGTCGGCCGAGGGACAGGAGGGGCTGGGAGCGTTCCTGGCCAAGCGCGCGCCGGCGTGGGCGGCAGGCTAGGCACGTTCCACACGCTCCGCCTCGCGGGAATCTTCCCCCGTCATCCCGGTGAGGGGACGCAAGCTCTCCGCGACCATCACACCACAGCCCCTTCTTGCTGCGCTGCGCATCGGCTCGAAACCACCCTTCTGCTACCGTTTCGGGCTTTGCAACGCGGCGCACGCCATCCAGGGACTTCGCATGTTCGAGCGCGTTCTGATTGCCAACCGCGGCGAGATCGCCTGCCGCGTGATCCGCACCTGC
>JAGWVM010000015.1 GCA_018970895.1 Lysobacteraceae bacterium
ATCTGCTCCATCATCGGGTAGATGAAGCCCTCGAACTGCGCCTCGGCGACCGGCTTCATGCCCTGCACGGCCATACCGACAGTGACGCCGGCGATGGTGGTCTCGTCCAGCGGCGTGTCGAGCACGCGCAGCTCGCCGAACTTCTGCTGCAGGCCCTGGGTGGCGCGGAACACGCCGCCGTTGACGCCGACGTCCTCGCCCAGCACCACGACCGATTCGTCGTGGGCCATCTCGTAGGCCAGCGCCTGGGTGACTGCTTCGATAAGGGTGATCTGTGCCATGGCTCAGTGCGCCTTCTTCTCAATGGCCAGCGCGAGGTCGCGCTGCTTTTCCAGGTCGGCCGGGATCTCGGCGTAGGTGTAGTCGAACATCGCCGTGACCGGTTGCGTCTTGGTCTCGAGGTAGGCGTTGACCTCGTTGTCCATCCAGTCGTCGCACTCGGTCTTCCAGGCTTCTTCCTTGGCGTCGTCCCACACGCCCTTGGCCACCAGCCAGTTGCGCAGGCGCTTCATCGGCTCCTTCGACCAGCCTTCCTTCACTTCTTCCTCGCCGCGGTAGCGACGGGCGTCGTCGGCGGTGGTGTGGTCGCCGAGGCGGTAGGTCACCGCCTCGATCACGCTGCCGCCCTCGCCGTTGCGGGCGCGTTCCAGTGCGTCCTCCATTGCCTTGCGCACGGCGATGATGTCGTTGCCGTCGACCTGGATGCAGTACAGGCCGGCGGCGATGCCCTTCTGCGCCAGCGTCGGCGCGCCGGACTGGATCTTGCGCGGCACCGAGATCGCCCACTGGTTGTTGACGATCACCGCCACCATCGGCAGGTTCTGCGCGCCGGCGATATTGATCGCGCCGTAGAAGTCGCCCTTGGACGAACCGCCGTCACCGATGGTGCACACGGCCACGCGCTTCTCGCCGCGGATCTTGAAGGCCAGCGCGGAACCGGCCGCGTGCAGGCACTGCGTGGCGATCGGCACCGACCAGGCGAAGTCGTGGCGGGCCGGCTCGTTCTGGTAGTCGTTGCCGCGCTCGTCGCCGCCCCAGTACATGTACACCTCGCGCGGCTGCACGCCGCGGTACAGCTGCGCGCCGTACTCGCGATAGCTGGGGGCGAACACGTCTTCCGGCTTCATCGCCGAGCCGATGCCGACGTGGGCGGCCTCGTGGCCCAGGCAGCTGGCGTAGGTGCCCAGCTTGCCGGTGCGCTGCAGCGCGATCGACTTGGCGTCGAACACGCGGGTGGACATCATCAGCTTGTACAGCTTGACCATGTACTCCAGGTCCTGCGTGAACGCAGGCAGGTCGTCACGCACCTGGTTGCCCTCGGCATCGAGGTACTGCAGGTATTCGATCTCAAACTTGGCGGCAATCGACACGAGTCGCTCCGGAAGTGGGAAAGTGGGGGCGCGAAGGCCGTGGAGTCGCGCGGCGGATCAACACCCGCGGGCACGCAAAACCTCCAGAAAATCCGGCAATTGATAGCAGGCCGGACGGTTTTGCCGCAAGGCACGGCGCAGCATGCGCGGTGGTACGGGACCGGTCGCCGATGGCGCTACCATGCGGTTTTTCACGGGGAATGACGCCGCCATGACGGACAACCGCCGCGACCTGGAAGCGGGCATCGAAACCGACCTGGAAGGGCGCCTCACCTACGGTGGCTACCTGAGGCTGGACGTGCTGCTGTCGGCGCAGCAGCCCCGCAGCCAGCCGCCGCAGCACGACGAGATGCTGTTCATCGTGCAGCACCAGGTCAGCGAGCTCTGGATGAAGCTGGTGATCCACGAGCTGGCCGCGGCGATGGATTTCCTGCGTCGCGACCAGGTCTGGCAGACGCGCAAGGTGCTGGCGCGCTGCAAGTCGGTGCTGCGCCAGCTGATCGAGCAATGGGCGGTGCTGGAGACGATGACGCCGTCGGAGTACATGGCATTTCGCGAGACGCTGGGGCCGTCGTCGGGGTTCCAGTCGCTGCAGTACCGGCTGATGGAGTTCCTGCTGGGCAACAAGAACGCCGACATGCTCAGGGTGTTCGACCACGATCCGGCGGGCCAGGCGCGGCTGCGCGCGGTGCTGGAGGCGCCCAGCCTGTACGACGGGTTCCTGCGCTACCTGGCGCGCTTCGACCATGCGGTGCCTGCGGCGCATCTGGAGCGCGACTGGCGCGAGCCGCACGTGGCCGATGCCGCGCTGCTGCCGGTGTTCGAACGCATCTACGGCGACACCGACCGCTACTGGCGCGAGTACTCGCTGTGCGAGGACCTGGTCGACCTGGAGACGCAGTTCCAGCTGTGGCGCTTCCGCCACATGCGCACGGTGCAGCGGATCATCGGCTTCCGCCGCGGCACCGGCGGCTCGTCCGGGGTGGCGTTCCTGAAGCGGGCGCTGGAGCTGGAGTTCTTCCCCGAGCTGTTCGAGGTGCGCACGACCTTGCGGCCGCACGGCGGCTGACGCGGCCATCCGGGTCTGGCACGATCCCCCCACTTTCCGGGGCGAGACCACCATGACCGACACGTCCACCGCCGCGCCGCACGCGGCGCCCGACTTCCCGCAGCTGCTCGGCCACCCGCGTCCGCTGTGGATGCTGTTCATGACCGAGTTCTGGGAGCGCTTCGCGTACTACAGCGTCAGCTGGGCGCTGGTGCTGTATATCGTCGCGCAGTTCTTCCACGGCGATCCGTCCGGACAGAGCTGGGCGGCCGGCATCTACGGCGCCTACACCGCGCTGATCTACGCCGCGTCCATCTTCGGCGGCTACCTGGCCGACCGGGTGATCGGCTACCAGCGCTCGATCCTGCTGGGCGCTGGTGTGATGGCCGCGGGCCTGTTCACCCTGCTGGTGCCGAGCAAGCCGCTGATGATGCTGGGACTGGCGCTGGTGATCGCGGGCGACGGCCTGTTCAAGCCGAACATCTCCACCATGGTCGGGCAGCTCTACGGGCGCGACGATCCGCGGCGCGACCGCGGTTTCACCCTGTTCTACATGGGCATCAACGCCGGCGCCTTCGTGGCGCCGCTGCTGACCGGCTGGATGGCCGGCCATTTCACCGACTCGCCGATGCAGCAGAACTACCGCGTGGTGTTCGGTGCGGCGGGCGTGGGCATGCTGCTGAGCATGCTGTGGTTCTGGTTCGGACGGCGCAGTCTGAACGGCGTGGGCCGTCCGCTGGCGGGCATGGAAGGTCGGGGCCGCGTGCTGTGGGTGCTGGTCGGCACGGCGCTGGCGGTACCGCTGATCTACGCCATGCTTGCCTATGTCGGTGCCGACGGCCTGCAGTGGCTGCTCGGCCTGCTGTTCGTGGGCGTGGCGACCGCGTTGATCGTCGAGGCGCTGCGGCACGACCGCGTGCAGCTGCACCGGGTGATCGCGATGCTGATCGTGTTCGTCTTCAGCGTGCTGTTCTGGACCTTCTACTTCCAGTTCGGGACCTCGCTCAACTTCCTGGCGGAGAACTGGGTGGACCGGCAGATGTTCGGCGGCTGGACCTTCCCGGTGGGCTGGTTCCAGTCGGTGACGCCGCTGGCGATCCTGGTGTTCGCCCCGCTGGTGACCCTGGTGTGGGGCGCGCTGGGCCGCCGCAACGCGGAGCCGTCGATCCCGCGCAAGTTCGGCTTCGGCCTGATCTTCAACGGACTGGGCTTCGTGGTGCTGGTGTATGCACTGAAGGATCTGCTCGGCCCGAACGGGCTGATTCCGTTCTGGCCGCTGGTGCTGTGCTACGTGATGCAGACGCTGGGCGAGCTGTGCCTGTCACCGATCGGCCTGTCGATGGTGACCAAGCTGGCGCCGCCACGCCTTGTCGGCCTGGCCATGGGCGGCTGGTTCCTGTCGCTGGCGGCGGGCGGCGATTTCTCCGGGCTGGTGGCCGGCTCGATCAGCGGCGAACACGGCATGACGGAGGCTTCGGCCCTGTCGGGCTTCAGCTTCTGCTTCTGGACGCTGGTCGGTTCCGGCGTGTTGCTGCTGGCGATCTCGCCCCTGATCAACCGGCTGATGCACGGGGTCAAATGAGCTGGGCGAGGAGGGAGTGAAGAGGAGTGTGAAGCGGGAGAAACGCCGGTGCCGTTGCCTTGCTTCTCACCCCTGCGCTTCACCGCTTTCCACCTGACTCTACCCGCGCGCATGGCGGCCAGGGCAAGTGGTGGTAGCCGGGCGAGGTCGGGGCGCCGACGCGGTTGCTCCTCCCTCACTCCTCACTTCTCTCCACTCACTTCCCGCGCGTAATGCATTCCGGGCCCCGACCGGCTAGGGTTCGCAATATATTGCGAATTCGCCGAGGGGACGCCCGCATGACCGACACCGCCGCGCCTGCGCCGAATGCGCCGGACTATCCGCAGACGCTGGGCCATCCGCGACCGCTGTGGATGCTGTTCATGACCGAGTTCTGGGAGCGCTTCGCCTTCTACGGCATGCGCTGGGCGCTGGCGCTGTACATCGTGGCGCAGTTCTTCGACGGCGATCCGTCCGGCCAGGCCTGGGCCAGCCGCACCTACGGCGCCTACCTGGCACTGGTCTACGCGGCGGCGGTGTTCGGTGGCTACGTGGCGGACAAGGTGATCGGCTACCAGCGTTCGATCCTGCTCGGCGCCGTGGTGATGGCCGGCGGGCTGTTCCTGATCACGTGGCCGGACCCGCAGGTGTTCCTATTCGGCCTGGCCACGGTGATCGTCGGCAACGGCCTGTTCAAGCCGAACATCTCCTCGATGGTTGGCCAGCTCTACGGCCAGGGCGATCCGCGCCGCGATCGCGGCTTCACCCTGTTCTACATGGGCATCAACGGCGGCGCCCTGGTCGCGCCATTGATCACCGGCTGGCTGGCGGCGTACTTCAGCGGCACGCCGATGCAGCAGAACTACAAGGCGGTGTTCCTCGCCGCGGGCTTGGGCATGCTGGTGAGCCTGGCATGGTTCGAATGGGGGCGCGGTGAGCTCAGGGGCGTGGGGCAGCCGGCGCCGGAGCAGGCCTCGCCGGTCCGCGTGATAGCGGTGGCGCTGGGCTGCGTGCTGGCGATCCCGCTGGTCTACCTGCTGATGGCCAGGGCCGGCGCGATCGCGCTGCAGTGGCTGCTCAGCGCGATGTTCCTCGCGCTGGCGGCGATGCTGTTCGTCGCGGGCGTGCGGGAAGGCGCGTTGCAGCGCGACCGGGTGATCGCGATGCTGATCATCTTCGCCTTCAACGTGTTGTTCTGGATGTTCTACGAACAGGCCGGCAGCTCGTTCAACTTCCTCGCGCAGAACCTGGTGGACCGGCAGCTGTTCGGCGGCTGGACGTTCCCGGTGGGCTGGTTCCAGTCGGTCGCACCGCTGGCGATCGTGCTGCTGGCACCGTTCGTCTCGCTGGCCTGGGGCTGGCTGGACCGACGCAGGGCCGAACCCTCGATCCCGCGCAAGTTCGGCCTGGGCCTGCTGTTCAACGCGCTGGCCTTCGTGGTGTTGATGTACGCGCTGTCGCGTCTGGTCGATGGCAGCGGCCACATCCCGTTCTGGCCGCTGGTGCTGGTCTACGTGCTGCAGGTGGTCGGCGAGCTGTGCCTGTCACCAATCGGCCTGTCGATGGTGACCAAGCTGGCGCCGGTGCGCATGGTCGGCTTCGCGATGGGCGGCTGGTTCCTCTCCACCGGCATCGGCAACAACCTGTCCGGCATCTTCGCCGGCCACGTCAGCGGCGAGAGCGGCATGACCGTGGCGTCGGCGCTGTCCGGTTTCACTTTCAGCTTCTGGCTGCTAGTGGTGCCCGGGGCCCTGCTGTTCCTGGCCGCGCCGCTGATCGCGCGGTTGATGCATGGGGTCAAGTAGGCAGGCGAGAAGTGAGAGACGAGGAGTGATGAGTGAGAGAGGAGCCAGGGCCTCGGCCGCCGTCTACGCTCGGCCATGTCACTCAATGGCGCGTATCGCGTGCGCACGGAACCGGGTGAGGAACGAGGGGGCGTGAAAGGCGTGGCCGGTTCCCGCGCCAGCTTTTTTCTCGCCTCTCACTCCTCCCCACTCACTCCTCGCTCTAGCGCTCCTGCAGCTTGTCCAGGATGCGCACCAGCCATCGCCGCTCGTCCTCGTCGAGTTTGTCCAGCAGCGCCTGCTCGCGGGCGCGGGCCATCGGTGCGACCACGTCGTGGATCGCCCAGCCTGCCTCGGTCAGGTCCAGCACCGAGCGGCGCTTGTCGTTGTCGGCCATGTGCCGGCTGACTCGCCCGGCTTCCACCAGGCGGGCCAGCGCCCGGCTCACCGCCACCTTGTCCATCGCGGTGCGATCGGCCACCTCGCGAGCGGACAGCCCCTCGAATCGGGCCAGCACCGCCATCACCCGCCACTCGGTCATGCTGAGATCGTAGAGTCGCTGGTAATCGTCGGCGATGCCCTGGCTGATCGTGTTGGACAGGATCGACAGGCGGTACGGCAGGAAGTGCTCCAGTTCCAGCGGAGCGTGCTGGATGCCGGGTGGGGTGGCTTTGCGCTGGCGGGACACGGCGGCAACACTCCTTGCAAGTGGTTTCAAATGTAACTATAAAGGTGGGCTCATGCGGACTTTCGCACCTGCCGTGCATGCTGCAAAGCCGCATCCGTGACCTTAGCGCAGCTGATGCAGGAGAGCGCCATGAACGTCAAACCCCAGACCGCCGCCCAACCCAACCTCGGGATGCAGGTGACCACGTTCGAGAATCCGATGGGCATCGACGGCTTCGAGTTCGTCGAGTTCGCCGCTCCGGCCGGTCAGGCCGCCGCGATGCACGAGCTGTTCCGCCGCATGGGCTTCACGGCCGTGCTGCGGCACAAGACGCGCGCGATCACCGTGTACCGGCAGAACGGGGTGAACTTCCTGCTCAACGAAGAGCCTGACTCCTTCGCCGCCGATTTCGCCGCCCAGCACGGCCCCAGCGCCTGCGGCTTCGCGATCCGCTTCAGGAAATCCGGCGACGAGGTATTGGCCACCGTGCTCGGCAACGGCGGCGAGGCGGTCGACCACAAGGCCGCTACCCGCGCGGTGAACGCGCCGGTGGTCAAGGGCATCGGCGACTGCATGCTCTACCTGGTGGACCGCTACGGGGCGAGCGGCAGCATCTACGACGGCGACTACGCGCCGATCCCGGGCGCGGAGCAAAGCCCGGCCGGCTTCGGGCTGACCTTCATCGACCACCTCACCCACAACCTCTACTTCGGCAACATGCAGAAGTGGTCGGACTACTACGAGCGCCTGTTCAACTTCCGCGAGATCCGCTACTTCGACATCAAGGGCGCCAAGACCGGCCTGGTGTCCAAGGCGATGACCGCACCCGACGGCATCGTGCGCATCCCGCTCAACGAATCGAACGATCCGAAGAGCCAGATCAACGAGTACCTCGACGCGTACCACGGCGAGGGTATCCAGCACATCGCCTGTTTCACCGACGATATCTACGCCACGGTGGAGGCGATGCTCGCCCAGGGAGTGGAATTCCTCGATACGCCGGACACCTACTACGACGTGATCGACCAGCGCATCCCCGAACACGGCGAAGACGTGCCGCGCCTGCGCGCGAACAAGATCCTGATCGACGCCGATCCCGACACCAAGAAGCGCAAGCTGCTGCAGATATTCACCCAGAACTGCATCGGTCCGATCTTCTTCGAGATCATCCAGCGCAAGGGCAACGAGGGTTTCGGCGAGGGCAACTTCCAGGCGCTGTTCGAGTCTATCGAGCGCGACCAGATGAAGCGCGGCGTGCTCTGAGGGAACACACCCCATGACGACGATGGTCGGCAACGGTTACCAGTCCGGGTTCGGCAACGAGTTCGCCAGCGAGGCGCTGCCGGGCGTGCTGCCCACCGGGCAGAACTCGCCGCAGCGGGTGGCCCACGGGCTCTACGCGGAGCAGGTCTCCGGCACCGCGTTCACCGCGCCGCGGCGCGAGAACCGCCGCAGCTGGCTGTACCGCATCCGCCCGGCGGCGATGCACCGGCCCTTTACCCCGCTGGCCCACGCCACCTTCCACAACCGCTTCGACGAGGCGCCGGCGACGCCCAACCAGCTGCGCTGGGACCCGTGGCCGCTGCCTTCCGCGCCGACCGACTTCCTCGACGGTCTGGTCACCATCGCCGGTCACGGCGGGGCCGCCGAGCAGGGTGGCGTGGGCGTGCATGTGTACGCCGCGAACCGGTCGATGGAAGGGCGCTGTTTCTACGACGCCGACGGCGAACTGCTGATCGTGCCGCAGCTGGGTCGCCTGCGCCTGCTTACCGAGCTGGGCGTGCTCGAGGTGGCGCCGCTGGAGATCGCGGTGGTGCCGCGCGGCATCCGCTTTCGCGTCGAGCTGCTGGATGCCGAGGCGCGCGGCTACGTGGCCGAGAACTTCGGTGCGCTGCTGCGCCTGCCCGACCTGGGACCGATCGGTGCGAACTCGATGGCGCTGCCGCGCGATTTCCTGGTGCCCCATGCGGCCTGGGAAGACGTCGAGGGCGACTTCAGGCTCGTCGCCAAGTTCCAGGGCGCGCTGTGGCAGGCCGACATCGGCCACTCGCCGCTGGACGTGGTCGCCTGGCAC
Organism: Lysobacteraceae bacterium; assembly: GCA_018970895.1. GTDB lineage: Bacteria > Pseudomonadota > Gammaproteobacteria > Xanthomonadales > Rhodanobacteraceae > Dyella_A. The sequence goes on from JAGWVM010000015.1 coordinate 8,505, forward strand.
GGCAACTACGCGCCGTACAAGTACGACCTGACCCGCTTCAACACGGTCGGTTCGATCAGCGTGGACCATCCGGACCCGTCGATCTTCACCGTGCTGACCTCGCCCAGCGACACCCCCGGCACCGCCAACCTCGACTTCGTGATCTTCCCGCCGCGCTGGCTGGTGGCCGAACACACCTTCCGTCCGCCGTACTTCCACCGCAACGTGGCAAGCGAGTTCATGGGCCTGATCGAGGGCGCCTACGACGCCAAGGCCGGCGGCTTTGCGCCCGGCGGCATGAGCCTGCACAACTGCATGAGCGGCCACGGCCCCGATGCGGCCAGCTTCGAGAAAGCGACTGCCGCGGACCTGAGCCGGCCGGACCATCTCACCGGTACCATGGCCTTCATGTTCGAGACGCGGAAGGTGTACCGCCCCAGCGTGCAGGCACTGTCCGCGCCGCAGCTGCAGGACGACTACTTCACCTGCTGGCAGGGCATCGCGAAGCACTTCGATCCGACGAAGCCCTGACCGCATCCGTTCCAGGAGTAATGATTCGATGAAGCTTGGCAGTCTCAAGGAAGGCGGCCGTGACGGCACGCTGATCGTCGTCAGCCGCGACCTGACCCATGCCGCCCGCGCCACCGGCATCGCGCCCACCCTGCAGGCCGCGCTGGACGACTGGCACAACGCCGCTCCGCGCCTCAATGCGCTGTACGACGAGGTCAATGCCGGCACCGCCGAAGGCCGCTTCGCGCTGGATCTCAACGTGCTGGCTGCGCCGCTGCCGCGCGCCTACGAGTTCGTCGACGGCTCGGCCTACCTGCCGCACGTGGAGCGCGTGCGCAGGGCGCGTGGCGCCGAGGTGCCGGCCAGCTTCTACACCGACCCGCTGATGTACCAGGCCACCAGCGCCGGCTTCCTGGGTCCGCGCGACCCGGTGGTGGTGCCGAGCGAGGACTACGGCATCGACCTGGAAGCCGAGGTGCTGGTGGTGACCGACGACGTGCCGATGGCGGTGACGCCGGCGCAGGCCGCGGAGCACATCCAGCTGGTCGGCCTGGTCAACGACGTCAGCCTGCGCGGCCTGATCCCGGCCGAACTGGCCAAGGGCTTCGGCTTCCTGCAGTCCAAGCCGCGCTCGGCGCTGTCGCCGGTGCTGGTGACGCCGGACGAGCTGGGCGATGCCTGGCAGGACAGCAAGCTGCACCTGCCGATGCGCACCTGGATCAACGGCCGGTGGTTCGGCGAGGCCGAGTGCGGCGTCGACATGCAGTTCAACTTCGCCCAGCTAGTGGCGCATGCGGCCAAAACCCGGCCGCTCACCGCGGGCACCCTGGTCGGCTCCGGCACCATCGCCAACCAGGACACCGCCAGGGGCGCGTCCTGCCTGGCCGAGCAGCGCACGGTGGAGACGCTGCGTGACGGCCAGCCGTCCACGCCGTTCCTGAAATACGAGGACACCGTGCGCATCGAGATCACCGATGCGCAGGGGCATTCGATTTTCGGCGCCATCGAGCAGGTGATCTCGCCGCGGAAGTCGTGAGGCGGTGCGGCCACGTCTGGCCGCACCGCGTGATTCAAGGCGCGGCGGCAGATGCCGTTGCGCCACTCGGCCGGGCCCGGCCGAGCCGCGGCCGCTGGCCCGCGGTAGCCTGGCCGCATATGGATAGGGCGACTCGTCATCACGCCGCCGGACGCGGCTGGCTAGAATCGGCGGTCATATGACCGGATCGCCCATGACGCCCATCGCTTCGCCTGCCCATGTGTCCCACCTCAAGCGGTTGGAGGCCGAGAGCATCCATATCCTGCGCGAGGTGGCGGCCGAGTTCCGCCATCCTGTGATGATGTATTCGGTCGGCAAGGATTCCTCGGTGCTGCTGCACCTGCTGCAGAAGGCCTTCCATCCGGCGCCGCCGCCGATCCCGCTGCTGCACGTGGACACCACCTGGAAGTTCCGCGAGATGATTGCCTTCCGCGATCGTCGTGCGGCCGAGGTGGGCGCGAAGCTGATCGTGCACATCAACCGGGAGGGCGTGCGCCAGGGCGTCGGCCCGTTCACCCACGGCGCCACCGTGCACACCGACATCATGAAGACCCAGGCGCTGAAGCAGGCGCTGGATGCGCACGGCTTCGACGCGGCGATCGGCGGTGCCCGCCGTGACGAAGAGAAGTCGCGCGCCAAGGAGCGCGTGTTCTCGTTCCGTACCGCGCAGCACCGCTGGGACCCGAAGCGCCAGCGTCCGGAGCTGTGGAACCTCTACAACGGGCGCATCGCCAGGGGCGAGAGCGTGCGCGTGTTCCCGCTGTCGAACTGGACCGAGCTGGACATCTGGCTCTACATCTACCGCGAGGCGATCGAGGTGCCGTCGCTGTACTTTGCGGCGCCGCGGCCGGTGGTCGAGCGCGACGGCATGCTGGTGATGGTCGACGACGATCGTCTGCCGCTGAAACCCGGCGAGCAGCCCGCAATGCGCAAGGTACGTTTCCGCACGCTGGGCTGCTACCCGTTGACCGGCGCGATCGAGTCCGAGGCTGACGACCTGCCCAAGGTGATCCAGGAGATGCTGGTGGCGCGCACCTCCGAGCGGCAGGGACGGGCGATCGACCACGATCCGTCCGCCTCGATGGAAAAAAAGAAGCAGGAGGGGTATTTCTGATGGGCCACGATCCGATCCTGTCCGTGGACGACTACCTCGCCCGCCACGAGTCGAAGGACCTGCTGCGCTTCATCACCTGCGGCAGCGTGGACGACGGCAAGAGCACCCTGCTCGGTCGACTGCTGTACGACACCAAGGTGCTGTTCGACGACCAGCTCGCCGCGCTGGAAGGCGACTCGCGGCGCCACGGCACGCAGAATGGCGAGCTGGACTTCGCGCTGCTGGTGGACGGCCTGTCGGCCGAGCGCGAGCAGGGCATCACCATCGACGTGGCGTACCGGTTCTTCACCACCGAGCAGCGCAAGTTCATCGTCGCCGACTGCCCGGGCCACGAGCAGTACACCCGCAACATGGCCACCGGTGCCAGCACGGCGGACCTGGCCGTGGTGCTGATCGACGCGCGCAAGGGCGTGCTCACCCAGACCCGGCGGCACACCTATATCGCCGCGCTGCTCGGTATCCGCCACGTGCTGCTGGCGGTGAACAAGATGGACCTGGTCGACTACGACGAGGCGACCTTCCGCGCCATCGAGGCCGACTACGCGACGCTGGCCGCCGGCATGGACATCCCCCAGGTCAGTGCGATCCCGGTGTCGGCGCTGCGCGGCGAAAACATCAGCGCGCGCGCCGCGGCCATGCCCTGGTTCGACGGCCCGAGCCTGCTCGAGCACCTGGAGACGGTGGCGATCCAGCCGCCGGCGCAGACGCTCGGCTTCCGCCTGCCGGTGCAGTGGGTATGCCGGCCGGACCAGAACTTCCGCGGCTACGCCGGGCCGGTGGTGGCCGGATCGATCGCTCCGGGCGACGAGGTGGTGGTGCTGCCGGGCGGTGCGCGCTCGCGCGTGGCGCGGATCGTTACTGCCGACGGCGACCGCAAGCAGGCGAACGTGGGCGACGCGGTCACGCTGACGCTGGAAGACGAGCGCGACATCAGCCGCGGCGACGTGATCGCCGCGGCGGGCGATCCGCCGCAGGTGGCCGACCAGTTTGCCGCCCACCTGCTGTGGATGGACGAATCGGCGCTGCTGCCCGGGCGCGGCTACTGGCTGAAGATCGGCGCGCGGACGGTCGGTGCGCAGGTCACCGAGATCAAGCACAAGGTCGACGTGAATACCCAGGAGCAGCTGGCGGCCAAGCGGCTGGAGCTCAACGAGGTGGGCTACTGCAACCTGTCGCTGGACCAGCCGGTGGCGTTCGAGCCTTACGCGACGTGCCGCGAACTGGGTGCGTTCATCCTGATCGACCGGCAGACCAACGCCACCGTCGGCGCGGGCACGCTGGACTTCGCCCTGCGCCGCGCGGACAACATCCACTGGCAGCACCTGGACATTGACCGCGCCGCCCGCGCGCGCCAGAAGGGCCAGGCACCGGCCTGCCTGTGGTTCACCGGCCTGTCCGGCTCGGGCAAGTCCACCGTGGCCAACGTGGTGGAAAAGCGCCTGTTCGCGATGGGGCGGCACACCTATCTGCTGGATGGCGACAACGTGCGCCACGGACTCAATCGCGACCTCGGCTTCACCGAGGAGGATCGGGTGGAGAACATCCGCCGCGTGGCCGAAGTGGCGAAGCTGATGGTCGACGCCGGCCTGATCGTGCTGGTGTCCTTCATCAGCCCGTTCCGCGAGGAGCGCCGGATGGCGCGCGAACTGTTCGCGCCCGGCGAGTTCCACGAAGTGTTCGTCGACACGCCGCTGGCGGTGTGCGAGGCGCGCGACGTCAAGGGTCTGTACGCCAAGGCCCGCGCCGGCGGCATCAGGAACTTCACCGGCATCGATTCGCCGTACGAGGCGCCTGACGCGCCGGAAGTGCATCTGCGTGGAGGCGAAGAAGCCCCGGAGGAGCTCGCCGAACGGGTGATCCGCGAGCTGCTCGGCGACCACTGAGGGCGCGACAGGGGAGCGGCCAGCCTCTACGATGGCCGCTTCCGACTTTTTCGAACGAGGCATCCCATGTCGCAGAACGTTACGCTGAAGGGCAACCCGGTCGAGGTGCAGGGCGACTTCCCCGCCGCGGGCGCCAAGGCGCCCGGCTTCCGGCTGGTCGCCAAGGATCTGGCCGACGTGTCGCTGGCCGACTTCACCGGCAAGCGCAAGATCCTGAACATCTTTCCCAGCGTCGACACGCCGGTGTGCGCGGCGTCGGTACGCCACTTCAACCAGTCCGCGTCGGAGCTGGCCAACACGGTGGTGCTGTGCATCTCGGCCGACCTCCCGTTCGCGCAGGCGCGCTTCTGCGGTGCCGAAGGCCTGGACAACGTGGTGACGCTGTCGACCCTGCGCGGCGCCGATTTCCTGAAGACCTACGGCGTGGCGCTGTCCAGCGGCCCGCTGGCCGGCCTGGCGGCGCGCGCGGTGGTGGTGCTGGATGAGCACGACCATGTGAAGCACGCCGAGCTGGTGCCGGAGATCACCCAGGAGCCGGACTACGACGCGGCGCTCGCCGCGCTGCGCTGATTCCCGGCGGCAGTCAACGAAAAAAGGCGCCCCGCGGGGCGCCTTTTTCGTGGAGCGGTGCGGCCGGGTTACTTCGCCGCCACCACGCGTGCCATCTCCAGGCACTTGTTGGAGTAGCCCCACTCGTTGTCGTACCAGGACACCAGCTTGACGAAGGTGGCGTCCAGCGCGATGCCGGCCTCGGCATCGAACACCGAGGTGCGGGTCTCGCCGCGGAAGTCGGTGGCGACCACCTTGTCCTCGGTGTAGCCCAGCACGCCCTTGAGCGCGCCCTCGGACTGCGCCTTCATCTCCGCGCAGATCTCGGCGTAGGTCGCCGGCTTCTCCAGCTCGCAGGTCAGGTCGACGACCGACACATCCGACGTCGGCACGCGGAAGCTCATTCCGGTGAGCTTCTTGTTGAGCTCGGGGATCACCACGCCGACCGCCTTCGCCGCGCCGGTCGAGGACGGGATGATGTTCTCCAGGATCCCGCGGCCGCCGCGCCAGTCCTTGTTGGACGGGCCGTCGACGGTCTTCTGGGTGGCGGTGGCGGCGTGCACGGTGGTCATCAGGCCGCGCTTGATGCCCCACTTGTCGTTCAGCACCTTGGCCAGCGGCGCCAGGCAGTTGGTGGTGCACGAGGCGTTGGAGATGATCGCCTCGCCCCGGTAGCTCTTGTCGTTCACGCCGAACACGAACATCGGCGTGTCGTCCTTGGACGGGGCCGACATGATCACCTTCTTGGCGCCCGCGTCGAGGTGCTTCTGCGCGCCTTCCTTGGTCAGGAAGATGCCGGTGGACTCGATTACCACCTCGGCGCCGACGGCGTCCCACTTCAGCGCGGCCGGGTCGCGCTCGGCGGTGAGGCGGATCTTCTTGCCGTTGACGATGAGCGTGTTGCCCTCGACCGACACGGTGCCCTTGAAGCGGCCGTGCACGGAGTCGTACTGCAGCATGTAGGCGAGGTAGTCCGGCTCGAGCAGGTCGTTGATCGCGACGATCTCGATGTCGCTGAAGTTCTGCACGGCTGCACGCAGCACGTTGCGTCCGATGCGGCCGAAGCCGTTGATGCCCACCTTGATCGTCATTGCCGTTGACTCCTGCGTCTGGCCCATGCCTGTGGAAAGAGCTCGTGATTCTAGCAGGCCGGCGGGCTGCTTCGACGCCGGCGACAGGCGGCGAAGCGGCCCTGCGCGCTGTCATCCGGCGGTGCGCGGGGCTGTGGCAGACTCCGTCGTCCTTCCATCATGACTCGACCTGCCGATGAAGCTGCGACCCTCCCTCCCGGGCCTGCTGTCCCTCGCCCTCACCCTGGGGCTCGCCGCCCCGCACGCCATGGCCTGGGGCCCGGAAGGCCACGCGATCGTGGCGGACATCGCCCAGTCGCACCTGGATCCGGCTGCTGCCGCCCAAGTGCAGGCACTGCTCGGACTGGAAGGCTACGACCGGCTCGACCAGATCGCGTCGTGGGCCGACCAGCACCGCAAGGAGATGCCCGGCACGGCGGGCTGGCACTACGTCGACATCCCGCTGCAGGCAACGGATTACCAGGCCGCGCGCGACTGCCCCCGGGGCAACTGCATCGTGGCCCGGCTGGAGCACTTCACCCGCACCCTGGCCGACCGCTCGGCCAGTCCGCAGGCCCGGCTGGAAGCGCTGAAATGGGTGGTCCACCTGGCCGGCGACATCCACCAGCCGATGCATGCGGTGGACGATGACGACAAGGGCGGCAACACGGTCCAGGTGCAGTTCTTCGGCATCGGCACGAACCTGCACTCGGTCTGGGACGGTCGCGTGATCGAACACCAGCTGGACCTCCGGCTGGGTCCGAACTATTCGATCGACCGGACGGCAGTGGCTGCGCGGGCGAAGCAGCTGGAGGCGGGGATCACTCCGGCCGAGCGCGCGCAGTGGGCTCCCGCCGGCACGCTCGCCACACTCGATGCGCGCGTGGTCGATTGGGCCAACGAGTCGCATCAGCTGGCCCGGACGGTCGCCTACACCGACCTGGCCAAGCCGTCCGGCGCGGCGTGGTCCGAGCGCTACCAGGCCAAGGCATGGCCGGTGATCCGTCAGCGTCTGGAGCAGGGCGGGCTGCGGTTGGCCGAGCTGCTCGACGAAGCACTCGGATCCGCGTCCGCGTCGCGCTGAGGCGCCGCGCCCGTCGTTGCGTCGCGGGACGTTCCGGCCCCGGTGGGCATCCTCGACGTTTGCGGCAGCAAGACGATGTCGATGCCGACCGTCGCGCCCGCGCCGGAACAGCGTCGATGCGGCGGCGCAGCAGGCTCGCGTCATGCCCGGCGGCCGCGCGTGGTCTGCACGATTGCCGACGACGCGTCGCGGACCGTTGTCCACTGGTATGGTCGCGGCGTTGTTTTGCGTCCGCTCCGCGTCGTCAAGGAATCGCGCCAGAACGCCTTCGAGCACGATTTGGATCGTGGCAAAGCGCCGGTCGATATTGGTACGCTTTGGGCATGACTACCCCAGCCCAGCAAGTCCGCCGTACCAAGATCGTCGCCACGCTCGGTCCCGCCACCGACGCGCCGGGGATGCTCGAAAAGATCATTGCCGAGGGCGTCAACGTCGCCCGGCTCAACCTGTCCCACGGGACCCCGGACGATCACCGCGCCCGCGCCGGGGCGGTGCGCGCCGCAGCCGCCAAGGTGGGCGTGGAAGTGGGCATCCTGGCCGATCTGCAGGGGCCGAAGATCCGTGTGGAGAAGTTCGCCGATGGTCCGGTGCAGCTGGAGGTCGGCGACGCCTTCACGCTGGACTGCCGCGCGGACGCGCCAGACGGCGACGCCACCCGCGTCGGTTGCAGCTATCTCGGCCTGCCGAACGACGTCAAGCCCGGCGATATCCTTCTGTTCGACGATGGCCTCGTCGCCATGCGGGTGGAGTCGATCGACGGGCCGCAGATCCACTGCACGGTGACCATCGGCGGCAAGCTTTCCAACCGCAAGGGGCTGAACCGCCAGGGCGGCGGCCTCACCGTCGATGCGCTGTCGGACAAGGACCGCAACGACATCAAGCTGGCGGCCGAACTCGGCGCCGATTTCCTCGCCGTGTCGTTCGTGCGTTCGGCCGAGGACATGCACACCGCCCGCCGCCTGATGCGCGAGGCCGGCGGCCACGCCGTGATGGTGGCCAAGATCGAGCGTGCCGACGCGATTCCGGTGCTGGGCGAGATCATCGACGCCACCGACGTGGTGATGGTGGCGCGCGGCGACCTCGGCGTGGAGATCGGCGACGCCGAGCTGCCGGGCCTGCAGAAGAAGATCATCCGCGAGACCGTGCAGCGCAACCGCGCGGTGATCACCGCCACGCAGATGCTGCAGTCGATGGTGCGCTCGCCGATCCCGACCCGTGCCGAGGTGCTCGACGTGGCCAACGCGGTCATCGACGGCACCGACGCGGTCATGTTGTCGGAGGAATCGGCCGCCGGCGCGCATCCGGACAAGGCGGTGGCGGCGATGGTGCGCATCTGCCTTGGCGCCGAGCGGCAGTTCGAGCCCAAGGACGAGCGCATGCTCGACTCGGCGCTGCAGCTGGATCGCGCCGACCAGGCGATCGCGCTGGCGGCGATGGTGCTGGCCGGGCACCTGGGTGTGCGCGCGATCGTGGCGCTGACCGAATCCGGTGCCACCGCGCAGTGGCTGTCGCGCTACCGCAGCTCCGTGCCGATCTACGGCATGTCGCCGTTCGGCGAGGCGCGTCGCCGCATGCAGGTGCTGCGCGACGTGCATCCGGTCGAGTTCAGCCACGGCGAGCAGCAGAGCATGGCAGCCTCCACCCGCGCCGCCGTACGCATGCTGTTCGAGCAGGGCAAGCTGGCCCAGGGCGACCGCGTGGTCATCACCTACGGCGATCGCGTCGGCCAGGCTGGCGGCACCAACACGCTCAAGCTGCTCTCGGTCGGGGCCGACGGCCTGGTGGACAGCTTGCGCGACTTGTGATGCGAGGGGGGCGCCGGGCTAGACTGGGCGCTCCCCCCTCGTCCCCGGAGGCGACCGATGAAGAAGTCCCTGCTTCGCGTGCAACTGCCGCTGTGCCTGCTGGCCCTCGCCGTGTCGTCCCCGCTGATGGCGCAGGCGCGCCGGGTGTCGCCGGACAAGCTCAACGGCTACTGGATCCTGCTGAACCGCAGCATCGACGTGGATGTCCCCAACAGCGGCAAGAACATCTACAAGCCCGGCTGCGTGGCCGTGACGTTCTCGATCGGCTCGGACGGCATTCCGCGCAACATCAAGGCGGTGAAGACCGTTCCGGCAAGCGACCTGACGCCGGTCGCGGTCAATGCGGTCAAACACTTCACCTACGGGCCCTCGCTGACCAACCGGGCCGGTGAGCCCGTCGACACCTATTACGTGGTGCCGTTCAACGGACCGTCCGACAAGGCCGGCCAGCAGGCCCTGATGGCGCCCTGCCAGCTGCCCGGCTACGACCAGAATTGAGCCGTCTCCCCGGGTGTCCCGGTGCCTGCGGGCGTTCTGGCCTATAATCCGCCGCCTTCAGCCTTGCCGCTCCCGTTTGCCGGGGGCGGCGCTTCCTCTTGGCGGCCGGATGGCCGCCGCCGTTTCCACGGAGTCGTCATGAGCATCGAAGATCTGGAAAGCATCGCGCTGGCGATGGTCGCGCCGGGCAAGGGCATCATCGCCATCGATGAGTCGACCAAGACCATCGCCAAGCGGTTCGAGGCCGTCGGCATCGAGAACACCGAGGAAAACCGCCGCGCCTACCGCGAGCTGCTGCTGACCGCGCCGGGCCTGAACGAGCATATTTCCGGTGCGATCCTCTACGACGAGACCATCCGTCAGTCGACCAAGGACGGCGTGCCGTTCACCCAGGTGATGAAGAAGCTCGGGATCATTCCGGGCATCAAGGTCGACAAGGGCCCGGTGCCGCTGGCCGGCTTCCCGGGCGACGTGGTCACCGAGGGTCTGGACGGCCTGCGCGAGCGCCTGCAGGAATACGCCAGGCTTGGCGCGCAGTTCGCCAAGTGGCGCGCGGTGATCAACATCTCCGAGGACAACCCCAGCTCGACCGCGATCGAAGCCAACTGCCATGCGCTGGCGCGCTACGCCGCGCTGTGCCAGGAAGCCGGGCTGGTGCCGATGGTCGAGCCGGAAGTGATCATGGACGGCGACCACAGCATCGACGTCAGCTACGAGGTGCACGAGGCCGTGCTGCGCAGCCTGTTCAATGCGCTGTACGAGCAGAACGTCATGCTTGAGGGCACCATCCTGAAGGTTTCCATGGTGATCCCGGGCAAGGAGGCCGAGGAGCAGGCCGACGTCGAGGAAGTCGCCGAGGCCACCGTGCGCGTGCTCAAGTCCACCGTGCCGGCCTCGCTGCCGGGCATCGTGTTCCTCTCCGGTGGCCAGACCGACGAGCAGTCCACCGCGCACCTCAATGCGATGAACCGCATCGGCCCGCATCCGTGGCCGCTGTCGTTCTCCTACGGTCGCGCCATGCAGCAGGCCGCGCTCAAGCTGTGGGCCAAGGACATGAAGGCCAACTACGCCGAGGCACAGAAGACCGTCGCCGCGCGCGCGAAGGAAAACGGCCAGGCGGCGCTGGGTCGCTGGACCGGCGGCAAGTAGGCCGGATGCAGGTTCCACGAAAAAGGGCGCCCTCGAGGGCGCCCTTTTTTTGGCCTTGCAGAGTGGATCAGAACCGGTATTCGGCGCTGACCGAGACCATGTCGGTGCTCAGGTTCACGTCGTGCTTCTTGGCGTCGTAGTAGTCGTAGTTCAGACCGACGCTGAAGTTGTTGGTGAAGTCGTAGCCGAATCCGGCCCCGGCGTACCAACTGGTCTTGTCCAGGCTCTCGCGGATCGGGTTGGAGCTGTTGCTCAGGCCGTGGCCCTTCCACGCGTAAAGACCGGTGCGGCCGCTGACGTACCAGTTCGGGGTGAGGTTGAAGTGGCCGTTGATGCCGGCGGTCCAGCCGTGCAGCTGGGAGCGACCGCTGTCGATCACGTTGCTGCTGTTGAAGATGTTCTTGACGTGGATGTTGCCCAGGTCGTTGTAGCCGGCCTCGACGCCCAGCGCCACGTTCGGGGCCACCGACCAGCGATAGCCGCCGTCGAGGGCGTAGCCGGTGTCATGACCGTTGTAGGGGCCCTTGTTGATCGACGTGCGGCCGACGTTGCCGTTGATGAACCAGCCGCCGTTGTCGGAGGGGGCGCTTTGTGCGAACGCGGCAGGCGTGGCCACGAGGCCGGCGGAAACCAGGGCAAGGGCAAGCAGAGACTTCTTCATCGCGATGATCCTCTTGTTGTTATCGCAGCCGGGCATCGGAAGGGGGAAGCGCCGCGGCTGTCGTGGGACGTGCCGGCCGTTCTGGCTGGCACGGGTGCTTAGATGGGCGGCCGCCCGGGATAATTCAATACCGAGGAGTTCAGTATTAATCCCGGGTTAAGCGGAAGCGCCCGGAGGTGTCGGGAAAGAGCTCAGAAGCGGTATCCGGCAGTCCGGGAGGTCGCGTCGGTGAAGAGCTTCCGACCACCCTGCCGGGCCAGGACGGGGAGTGGGCCGGTGCCGGCAACAACGATTGCCAGTTCAAGCGGTGACAGCTTCATCGGGATTGCTCCTTCTCATGGTGTTCGCTGCGCGTCCGGAGTCATCGCGACAGGGCGCCCGGGAAGGGCGCGGGGGCATTGAACGAGGGCAAGCCTGAAGCGAACCGGTATTTGCCGGGCGAAAGTTAAGCGGCAATTAATCCCCGTCGACCCACGCGGGAGCGCCCGCGACAGGGCTGGCGCCCCCGTCGCGTGGCCATGACGGCGCGACTCGCGCGCCCGAATCGGCGACAATGACGGCTTTTACGCCCCATCCGGAGATGCCGATGACCACCCGCCGCGAACTCGCCAATGCCGTGCGCGCCCTTGCCATGGACGCCGTACAGGCGGCCAATTCCGGCCACCCCGGCATGCCGATGGGCATGGCCGACATCGCCGAGGTGCTGTGGAACGACTTCCTGCGCTTCAATCCGGTCAATCCGAAGTGGCCGAACCGCGACCGCTTCGTGCTCTCCAACGGCCACGGCTCGATGCTGCAGTACGCCCTGCTGCACCTGACCGGCTTCGACCTGCCGATGGAGCAGCTGAAGAAGTTCCGCCAGCTGCATTCGAAGACCGCCGGCCATCCCGAAGCGAGCGAGACACCCGGGGTGGAAACCACCACCGGTCCGCTCGGCCAGGGTCTGGCCAACGCCGTGGGCATGGCGCTGGCGGAGAAGGTCCTGGCGGCGCACTTCAACCGGCCCGGCCACGACGTGGTCGACCATCACACCTACGTGTTCCTTGGCGACGGCTGCCTGATGGAAGGCATCTCGCATGAGGTCGCTTCGCTCGCCGGCACCTGGGGCTTGGGCAAGCTGGTGGCGATCTACGACGACAACGGCATCTCCATCGATGGCGAGGTGCACGGCTGGTTCACCGACGACACGCCGGCCCGGTTCGAGGCCTACGGCTGGAACGTGATCCGCCACGTCGACGGTCATGACGCGGAGGCGATCAAGGCGGCCATCGCGCAGGCCACCGCGCAGTCCGCCAAGCCGACCCTGATCTGCTGCAAGACCATCATCGGCTTCGGTTCGCCGAACAAGCAGGGCAAGGAGGAGAGTCACGGCGCCGCGCTGGGCAAGGACGAGGTGGCGGCGGCCCGCGACATGCTCGACTGGCGCTCGCCGCCGTTCGAGATCCCGGCCGAGATCTACGCCGGCTGGGACCACAAGGCGAGGGGCGCGGCCGACGAGCAGGCCTGGAAGGACGCCTTTGCCGCTTATGCCAAGGCGCACCCGGAACTGGCCGCCGAGTTCGAGCGTCGCCTGCGCGGCGAGCTGCCCGCGGACTGGGCCGACAAGTCGCAGGCCTACCTGGCCAAGCTCCAGGCCGAGGGTCCGGAAGTGGCTTCGCGCAAGGCTTCGCAGATGACGCTGGACGCGTTCGGCCCGTTGCTGCCGGAACTGATCGGTGGTTCGGCCGACCTGGCCGGCTCCAACCTCACCAAGTGGAAGGGCTCCAGGGACGCCGGCAACGGCGACAGCTCGGGCGGGCAGGGCAATTACGTCTACTACGGCGTGCGCGAGTTCGGCATGAGCGCGATCGCCAACGGGCTGGCGCTGCACGGTGGCTTCATCCCGTACGACGCGACCTTCCTGGTGTTCTCCGACTACGCCCGCAACGCGGTGCGCATGAGCGCGCTGATTCCGGCGCAGGCGATCCACGTCTATACCCACGACTCGATCGGCCTGGGCGAGGACGGCCCGACCCACCAGCCGGTGGAACACCTCGCCAGCCTGCGCTACATCCCGAACAATCACGTGTGGCGGCCGTGCGATGCGGTGGAGTCGGCCGCGTCGTGGAAGGCGGCGATCGAGCGCAAGGGCCTGCCGAGCTGCCTGGTGTTCTCGCGCCAGAACCTCAAGCACCAGCATCGCTCGGTCGAGCAGGTCGCGGACATCGCGCGCGGCGGTTACGTGCTGTCCGATCCGGCCGATGCGCGCTTCCAGGCGATCCTGATCGCAACCGGTTCGGAGGTGGAGCTGGCGATGGAGGCGATGCGCACCCTGGCCCAGCAGGGCGTGGCGGTCCGCGTGGTGTCGATGCCGTGCGCCGAGGTGTTCGACGCCCAGCCGCACGCCTACCGCGAGGCCGTACTGCCCGGCTGGTGCCGCGCCCGCGTGGCGGTGGAGGCGGCGACCTCGGACTACTGGCGCAAGTACGTCGGCCTGGACGGCGAAGTGATTGGCATGCACTCGTTCGGCGCGTCGGCGCCGGCGCCGCAGCTGTTCGAGCACTTCGGCTTCACCGTCAGCCACGTGGTGGATGCGGTCAAGCGCGTGGTGGATTGACAGGACACGGTGTCATGCCGACGGGCCGCGCAAGCGGCCCGTCGCTTTTGGAGAGCTGGCGGGCATGGTTGATCAGGAACATTTCATCGTCTTTGGGGCGCCGAGCATCGGCGAGGAGGAGGTCGCCGAGGTCGAGGCGTGCATGCGGTCGGGCTGGCTGGGCACCGGACCGCGGGTGGCCCGCTTCGAGCAGGCATTCGCCGAGTACAGGCAGGCGAGCGCCGAGCGGGTTGCAGCGGTGAATTCCTGCACGGCGGCACTTCACGTGAGCATGGTCGCCGCCGGCCTCGAGCCCGGCGCCGAGGTCATCACCACGCCCCTGACGTTCTGCGCAACGGTCAACGCGATCGAGCATGCCGGCCTGGTGCCCGTGCTGGCGGACGTCGATCCGGTCACCCAGAACATCGATCCGGATGCGATCGAGGCAGCGATCACCCCACGCACCCGTGCGATCCTGCCGGTGCATTTCGCCGGTCGGCCCTGCGCGATGGACCGCATCATGGGCATTGCCCGGCGGCATGACCTGGTGGTGATCGAGGACTGCGCGCACGCGATCGAGACCACCTTCCACGGCCAGCCGGCCGGCACCTTCGGTGATTTCGGCTGCTTCAGCTTCTACGTGACCAAGAACGTGGTGACCGGCGAGGGCGGCATGATCCTGGGCCGCGACCGCGAACGCATCGCCCGTGCCCGCATGCTTGCCCTGCACGGCATGAGCAAGGACGCCTGGCACCGCTTCGGCGACGCCGGCTACAAGCACTACCAGGTGCTGGAGTGCGGCTTCAAATACAACATGATGGACCTGCAGGCGGCGATCGGCCTGCCGCAGCTGGCCAAGGTGGAGGCCCACTGGGCGCGCCGCCAGGCGATCTGGTGGCGTTACGACGAAGCCTTCGCCGACCTGCCGATCGGCCTCCCGGCGCCACCCGAGACCGATACCCGGCACGGCCTGCACCTGTACACCGTGATGATCGACGAGGCGCGCTGCGGCATCGCGCGCGATGCCTTCCTCGACGCCATGAACGCGGCGCGGATCGGCACCGGCGTGCATTATCTGGCCGTCCCCGAGCACCCCTACTACCAGAAGCGTCACGGCTGGTCGCCTGAGCGGTGGCCGCAGGCGATGCGGCTGGGTCGGCAGACCGTCAGCCTGCCGCTCTCGCCCGGCTTGTCCGACGACGACGTGGAGCGCGTGATCGCCGCCGTGCGGCGCATCCTGCGCGACAAGGCCTGACCGGTCGGAGCCCGCTGGCGGGCGATGCTCTTCTGCTTCGATGCGGATCAGGAGCCGAAGCATCGCCCGCGAGCGGGCTCCTGCAGAGGATGGGGCGGGGCGGTCAGCCTTTGGCGCGGGCCTTGAGTGCGGTCACGGCCGGCAGCTCCTTGCCTTCCAGGAATTCCAGGAAGGCGCCGCCGCCGGTGGAGATGTAGGACACGTCCTGCCCGATGCCGTACTTGTCCACCGCGGCCAGCGTGTCGCCGCCACCGGCGATGGAGAACGCGTTCGAGGCGGCGATCGCGCGGGCCAGCGTCTCGGTGCCCTTGCCGAACGCGTCGAACTCGAAAACGCCGACCGGCCCGTTCCACACCACCGTGCCGGCCTTGGCGATCAGTTCGGCGTAGCGCCGGGCGGTTTCCGGCCCGATGTCCAGGATCATCTCGCCATCCTTGACCTGATCCACCGGCTTCACCGTGGCCGTGGCCTGGGCGGAGAACTCCGGCGCCACCACCACGTCCACCGGCATCGGCACCTCGGCGCCGCGCCGCCTGGCGTCGGCGATGACCTTCTTCGCCGCGTCGATCAGGTCCGGTTCGTACAGCGAGTTGCCGACGCCGTGGCCGGCGGCGGCGATGAAGGTGTTGGCGATGCCGCCGCCCACGATCAGCTGGTCGACCTTGCCGATCAGGTTCTCCAGCAGGGTGAGCTTGGTGGAGACCTTGGAGCCGGCGACGATCGCCAGCAGCGGCTTGGCCGGGTGCTCCAGCGCCTTGCCCAGCGCGTCCAGCTCGGCCGCCAGCAGCGGGCCGGCCGCGGCGACGGCGGCGAAGCGGATCACGCCGTGGGTGGAGGCCTGCGCGCGGTGCGCGGTGCCGAAGGCGTCCATGACGAAGATGTCGCACAGCGCCGCGTACTTCCTCGACAGGGCTTCCTCGTCCTTGCCTTCGCCGACATTCATGCGGCAGTTCTCCAGTACCACCACGTCGCCTTCGGCCACGTCCACGCCGTCGAGATAGTCGCGGACCAGCCGCACCGGCTTGCCGAGCTTCTCGCCCAGCCAGGCGGCGACCGGGGCGAGCGAGGAGTCCTCGTCGAACTGGCCCTCCTTCGGGCGGCCCAGGTGCGACAGCACCATCACCCGGGCACCGGCGTCGCGCGCGGCCTTGATGGTGGGCAGCGAGGCGTCCAGCCGCTGGGTCGAGGTGATGCGACCGTTATCGATCGGCACGTTCAGGTCTTCGCGGATCAGCACGCGCTTGCCGCGCAGGTCGAGGTCGCTCATGCGGAGGAAGGACACGTCGGGACTCCTGGTGATCGGGATGGGCGGGCCGCCTGCGGCGACTCCCGGATGAATGGCGCCGTAGCCCGCCATTTTCGCGGTGCCTCCGCGGCGATGCAAACCGGCCGGTTATGCTTGGCGCCCCATCGCCCCGGCAGGAGAAGGCATCATGCTTCAGGACCTCGCCCTCTATGGTTACTGGCGCTCGACCGCCGCCTATCGCGTGCGCATCGCGCTGGCGTTGAAAGGGCTGGATTGGGAAAACCATCCCGTGCACCTGGTGCGCGACGGTGGCGAACAGCACGGCGAGGCCTACCGGGCGATCAACCCGCAGGAGCTGGTGCCCGCGCTGGTCGATGGCGAGCGGGTGTTCACCCAGTCGCTGGCCATCGTCGAGTATCTCGACGAGATGGTCCCGGCGCCGCCGCTGCTGCCGGTGGATCCGCGCGGTCGCGCGCGGGTCCGCGCGCTGGCGCAGACCATCGCCTGCGACATCCACCCGCTGGGCAACCTGCGCGTGCTGCAGGGGCTGGAGACGCGCTTTGCCGCGACCCAGACGCAGAAGGCCGAGTGGAACCGGCACTGGATGGCTGCCGGACTGGCTGCGTTCGAGTCGATGCTGGCCGACAACGTGGCTACCGGTACGTTCTGTCACGGTGACGAGCCGGGGCTGGCCGACATCTGTCTGATCCCGCAGCTCTACAACGCCGCACGCTGGCAGCTGCCGCTGGACGCCTACCCCACGATCCGCCGCATCCAGGCCGAGTGCCTGGCGCTCGGGTCCTTCAGGTCGGCGGCACCGGAGCTGCAGCCGGATGCGCCGTCGGCCGACGCCTGAGGCGCCGGCCGGACATCCGGGAGGTCACGATCAGAATCCCAGACCGTACGGGTCGTTGCCGGCCAGTTCGGTATCGGCGTTGGCGCTGCCCCCCTCGGCCAGCCGGATCTTGAGTGCCAGGCCGTCGCGGGAATCCGCCTTGGCCAGCGCCTCGTCCAGCTCGATCCGGCCACTCTTGTAGAGCCGGTACAGCGACTGGTCGAAGGTCTGCATGCCTTCCTGCAGGCTGCGGTCCATCGCCTCCTTCACCTCGTGGATCTGCCCGCGGCGGATCATGTCGCGGATCAGGGGCGTGTTCAGCAGCACCTCCACCGCAGGCAGCCGACGGCCGTCCTTGCCGATCACCAGGCGCTGGCTGATCACCGCGCGCAGGTTCAGTGCCAGGTTCATCAGCACGTTCTTGTGCGCCGACTCGGGGAAGAAGTTGAGGATGCGCTCCAGCGTCTGGTCGGCGTTGTTCGAGTGCAGCGTTGCCAGGCAGAGATGGCCGGTTTCGGAGAAGGCGATCGCCGCCTCCATGGTGTCGGTGTCGCGGATCTCGCCGATCATGATCACGTCCGGCGCCTCGCGCATCGCGTTCTTCAGCGCCTCGTGGTAGCTGTGGGTGTCCAGGCCCACCTCGCGCTGGTTGATGATCGACTTCTTGTGCCGGTGCAGGAACTCGATCGGGTCCTCGATGGTGAGGATGTGTCCGGGCGAGTTGGAGTTGCGGTGGTCGAGCATGGCCGCCAGCGTGGTCGACTTGCCCGAGCCGGTGGCGCCGACCACGAGGATCAGGCC
This sequence comes from Lysobacteraceae bacterium, assembly GCA_018970895.1. Classification (GTDB taxonomy): domain Bacteria; phylum Pseudomonadota; class Gammaproteobacteria; order Xanthomonadales; family Rhodanobacteraceae; genus Dyella_A. The sequence goes on from JAGWVM010000015.1 coordinate 26,555, forward strand.
GCGCTGCTCCATGATCAGCTCGCGAAAGATCGGCGGCAGCTGCAGCTGCTCGACGTTCGGGATGTCGCTCTTGATCGCGCGGATCACCATGCCGACCTCGCCGCGCTGCTTGAACACGTTGATGCGGAAGCGTCCGGCCTCCTTCACCGCCAGCGCCATGTTGAGCTCCAGGTCGCGCTCGAACTGCGGCACCTGGCCCTCGTCCATCAGCGAATAGGCGATCTTCTTGACCATGCCGCCGGGCAGGCCGGTGTTCCCCAGCGGGTAGAGCTTGCCCTCGACCTTGATGTTCACCGGGGCGCCCGTGGTCAGGAACATGTCCGACGCGCCCTTGTCCACCATCAGCTTGAGGAAGTAACCGATATCCACCTGAAGTCCCCTGGATTCAACTACATTGCACCCGTGATTATGCCCACGGACAATACGCCGCAACACTACGAGGTACTGAGTGATGGTGCACAGCTTTTCCCGGCCTGAGGCCGGTCCCCCCCGTTCCGGCGGGTGGGTGCGCAGCCTGCCCCTGGTCGTCCTGCTGGCCCTCGGGGGCTGCGCCAGCGTACCGCCCCCCGACGCCCTGATGAGCGCTGCCCAGACCCAGCTGCAGGCGGCCCGGGACGCGGATGCGGCCGATTACGCGCCGGTCGACCTGGGGTTCGCCCAGAACAAGTTCCAGCAGGCCCAATCGGCCATGACCTCCCGAAAGTACGCCGAGGCAGCCGATCTGGCTACCGAGGCGCAGGCCGACGCCGAGCTGGCGACCGCCAAGGCGCGGCTCGGCACGATCCGCGCCAGGATCCAGGCCAAGACGGCCGAGAATGCGCGGCTGCGCGAGGCGATGGAGAAAGCCCATCCCGAGCTGTCCGCGCGTTCGCAGATGCCGGCCAGCCTTCCCGCGGTGGCCCCGACCGGCGAGATGCCTGCGCCGCCGGCGTCGGTACTTGCCGCGCCGGTACCCGGCGGCGACGGGTTCCAGACCGTGCCGCAACCGGCGCAGGCTGCGTCTTCGCCCAACGTCCAGGGAGGTCAGCCATGAAGCGCTGGACTATCCTTTCCCTTGCACTGGCCGCGGCCCTCGCCTGCGGTACCGCATCGGCAGCCAAGGACGACATCGACCTTGCCCGGCTGACCACCAGCCTCGACCAGCTGGCCAGCGACCCGGTCCTGGGCCATTACGCCATGGCCGAGCAGGCGCGGGCCCGGGACGCGCTGGCCCGCCTGGCCGACGCACGCTCGAAGGAGCGCCCGCACGTGCTCTATCTGGCCGAGCGTCGTGTCGATCTGGCGCGCGCTGCCGCACAACTGCAGGACGCCCAGGCGAAGCTGGCAAAGCTCGACCGCGAGCACGACCAGATCATGCTCGAGTCGGCTCGCCGCGATGCCGAAGCGGCGCGGATGGAGCTGGAGCGGCAGCGCCTGCAGTACCAGCTTGCGCAGGAGGAGACCCAGCGCCTCCAGCAGCAAGGCATGGAGGCGGCGCAGGCCGCCGAGCAGGCGCGGGCGGAAGCCGAGCGCGCCAGGAAACTTGCCGCGGCGCAGAGTCGTGTCGCCCATGCCGCCAAGCGCGAGGCGGCGCTGGCCGCCGAGGCCGCACGGGCGTTGCGTTCGCAGATGGAACAGGGAGACGCTCCGCCGGAAGCGAAGAAGCCCGCGAAGAAAAAGGGCAGGCCCTGAGCGGCTCTCCGGGGGCATCTGGCCGAAGAGGGTCACGAGCGGCAACAAGCTGTTTCGACAAGCTTTTTCGGCTATCCCGACAAGCATCAGGCGTGCCATCGGGTGCGCTTGCACCGTCTCCGGCGGCGGAGTAGCGTCGGTCATCCGCGCGACACTTGCGTCGCGCGGATTACCTGACCCGTCGCATGCGCACACCGTTTCCCCAACCGTCCCACTCACGCATCGCCGTCGCGGTGCGGGCGGTTCGCGCATGCCTCACCACGCCACGGGTGCACCGGTCACGCGCCCGTCTGTCCAGCGAGGAGGTCGACCCATGTTCGAAAACCAGTCGCGTGATGACGTTGAAGCATTGCTGAAGTCCAATAAGGAGTTCCGTGCGCTGTACCAGCGCCACCGCGAACTCGACAGCAAGGTGCACGATGCGGATTCCGGCGCGCTACCCATGCCCGAAACCAAGCTCGCCGTGATGAAGCGCGAGAAGCTCTACGCCAAGGACCGTCTGCAGCGCATCTGGGACACACGGATGCACCGCCAGCACTGACGTCACCCCGGTTGGCAGCGGCGAAGGCCCGGCATCCTTTGGATGCCGGGCCTTTTTGCTTCCGTGGCGCTCCCGACGAGTCGGTTATCATCCCGGGCCTGCCCGACCGCCCGGATTCAGGTCCGGCCCCTGCCACGGAGCTTTCATGACGGTTCACGCCAGCGTCCTCGAGCTGATCGGCCACACCCCCATGGTCCGCGCCAACCATCTGGACACGGGGGCCTGCGAGCTCTTCCTGAAGCTGGAGAGCGCCAACCCCGGCGGGTCGATCAAGGACCGCATCGGCCTGTCGATGATCGAGGGTGCCGAGAAGGCCGGGAAAATCCGCCCCGGCGCGACGCTGGTGGAGGGCACCGCCGGCAATACCGGCATCGGCCTGGCGTTGGTGGCCCAGCAGAAGGGCTATCGGCTGATCCTGGTGGTGCCGGACAAGATGAGCCGGGAAAAGATCTTCAATCTCAAGGCCATGGGCGCCGAGGTGGTGCTCACCCGTTCGGACGTGGCCAAGGGCCACCCCGAGTACTACCAGGACATGGCCGAGCGGATTGCCCGCGAGACACCCGGCGCCTACTTCATCAACCAGTTCGGCAACCCGGACAACCCGCGCGCGCACTACGAGACCACCGGCCCGGAAATCCTCGAGCAAATGGACGGGCGGGTGGATGCGGTCGTGTTCGGCTGCGGCTCGTCCGGCACCATGACCGGCCTGTCGCGCTATTTCGCCGAGCATTCGCCGCACACCGAGCTGGTGCTGGCCGATCCGGTGGGCTCGATCCTGGCCCAGTACATCAACGAGGGCACGCTGTCGGAGAAGTCCGGCAGCTGGATGGTCGAGGGCATCGGCGAGGACTTCCTGCCCACCATCAGCGATTTCTCGCGGGTGAAGAAGGCCTACGCGATCTCCGACCGGGAGAGCTTCCTCGCCGGCCGCGAGCTGCTGGCCAAGGAGGGCGTGCTGGGCGGTTCGTCCGCCGGCACGCTGCTCGCCGCTGCGCTCAAGTACTGCCGCGAGCAGGCCGCACCCAGGCGCGTGGTGTCGATCGTCTGCGACACCGGCAACAAGTATCTGTCCAAGATGTACAACGACTACTGGATGCTGGACAACGGCTTCCTCGAGCGCGAGCAGCACGGTGACCTGCGTGACCTGCTGCTGCGCCCGTTTGCCCAGCGCGACACCGTGGTGGTCGGGCCCAACGAGCTGCTGGTGACCGCCTACACCCGGATGAAGCTCTACGACGTCTCGCAGCTGCCGGTGATGGACGGTGACCGGCTGGTCGGCATCGTCGACGAATCGGACGTGCTGATGCACGTGCATGCGGACCAGTCGCGCTTCCGCGATACGGTCTCCACCGCGATGATCACCACGCTGCAGAAGATCGACGTGCATTCGCCGATCGAATCGCTGCTGCCGGTGTTCGATCGCGGGCTGGTGGCGATCGTGATGGACGGCGAGCGCTTTCTGGGGCTGATCACCCGTATCGACCTGCTGAACTACCTGCGCCGGCGTGTTCCCTGAGCCCGGGGCGGTGCCGGAAGAAAGGATGCTGGAAACCAGCGCTGCCACGATGGTGGCAGTGGGGCGTCGAACCCAGATGACATCGAAGGAAACCATCCATGTGCGGAATCGTCGCAGCCGTCGCCCAGCGTGACGTGGCTCCCCTGCTCATCGCCGGCCTCAAGGCGCTGGAGTACCGCGGCTATGACTCGGCCGGCCTGGCCGTGCTGGACGGCGGACATATCCACCGCGTGCGCGCCAAGGGCAAGGTGCGCGAGATGGAGGCGCTGTACCTCGCCGATCCGTTGCCGGGCGGTGTCGGCATCGCGCATACCCGCTGGGCCACCCACGGCGTGCCGAGCGAGGCCAACGCCCATCCGCACACGGCCGGCCGGGTGGCGCTGGTGCACAACGGCATCATCGAGAACTACGCGTCCTTGCGTGCCGAGCTGCAGGCGAAGGGGCACGTGTTCACGTCCGAGACGGACACCGAGGTCATCGCCGCGCTGATCGAGGCGCGGCTGGCCAGCGGCGGCAGCCTGCGCGAGGCGGTGCTGGCGGTGGTGCGCGAGCTGGAAGGCGCCTACGCGATCGCGGTGATCAGCCGTGACGAGCCGGGTCGCGTGGTCGGCGCCCGGCGCGGCGCCCCGCTGCTGGTGGGCGTGGGCATCGGCGAGCACTTCCTCGGCTCCGATGCCCAGGCGCTGATCCAGGTGACCAACCGCATGATCTACCTGGAAGAGAACGACGTGGTGGAGATCACCCGCGAGTCGGTCCAGGTCTTCACCCTCGACGGCCAGCCCGCCGAGCGCGCCGTGCACGAGAGCGAGTTGTCCACCGACGCGGTGGAGCGCGGCGAGTACCGCCACTACATGCAGAAGGAAATCTTCGAGCAGCCGCGCGCTGTGGCCGACACGCTGGAGTCGCGCATCGGTCCGCACGGCGTGCTGCCGAACATCTTCGGCGTCGGCGGCGACGAATTGCTGTCGACTGTGCAGGGCATCCACATCGTCGCCTGCGGCACCAGCTACCACGCCGGCATGGTGGCGCGGTACTGGATCGAGGAGTTCGCCCGCCTGCCGGTCAGCGTCGAGGTGGCCAGCGAGTACCGCTATCGCGAGGTGGTGGTGCCGCCGGGCACGCTGTTCGTGGCCATTTCCCAGTCCGGCGAGACCGCCGACACGCTGGCGGCGATGCGCGAGTCGCGTCGCCGGGGTTATCTCGGCACGCTGGCGATCTGCAACGTGCCGGAGTCCTCGGTGGTGCGCGAGGCCGACCTCAAACTGATGACCCGGGCCGGCCCGGAGATCGGGGTGGCCTCGACCAAGGCGTTCACCACCCAGCTCACCGCACTGGCGCTGCTCACCCTGCAGCTGGCCCGGCAGCGCGGGCTGGATGCCGCGCGCTACGCCGACCTCTGCCAGCAGCTGATCTCGCTGCCCCGCGCGATCGAGCGTGCGCTGGCGCTGGAGCCGCAGGTGGTGGAGCTGTCGGCACGCTTCATCCACCGCCAGCACGCGCTGTTCCTCGGCCGCGGCGCGCAGTACCCGGTGGCGCTGGAGGGCTCGCTCAAGCTCAAGGAGATCTCCTACATCCACGCCGAGGCCTACCCGGCCGGCGAGCTCAAGCACGGGCCGCTGGCCCTCGTCGACGAGGACATGCCGGTGGTGGCGGTCGCGCCGAACGGCCCGCTGCTGGACAAGCTCAAGTCCAACCTGCAGGAAGTGAAGGCGCGCGGGGGCGAGCTGATCGTCTTCGCCGCCGGCGACGCCGGCATGGAGGCGGAAACCGGCAAGGGCGTGGCCCTGCGGCTGGATCCGGTGGGCGAGTTCATCGCCCCGGCCGTGTTCACCATCCCGCTGCAGCTGCTGGCCTATCACGTGGCCGTGCTGCGCGGCACCGACGTGGACCAGCCGCGGAACCTGGCCAAGTCGGTGACGGTGGAATAACGACCGATGATGGAGAAACTGATCGCCGCGCTGGCCGGCTTCGTCATCGCGGTGATCTCGCGCTTCCAGTACGCCGGCATTGCGCTGCTGATGGCAGTGGAGAGTGCCTGTATCCCGCTGCCCTCGGAAATCATCATGCCGTTTTCCGGCTACCTCGTGGCCCGCGGCGAGCTCAAGCTTTGGCTGGTCTCGCTGGCCGGTGCGGTGGGATGCGTGATCGGCTCCTGGCTGGCCTATGCGATCGGAGCATGGGGCGGTCGGCCGCTGGTCGAGCGCTACGGCCGGTACGTGCTGATCTCGCATCGCGACCTCGACCTGGCCGATCGCTGGTTCCAGCGTCATGGCGACATCACGATCTTCGTGGGCCGCCTGCTGCCGGTGGTGCGCACCTTCATCGCGTTTCCGGCCGGCGTCGCGCGCATGCCTCTCGGCCGGTTCACGGCCTACACCTTCCTCGGCTCCCTGATCTGGTGCTGGGGACTGGCGTGGATCGGCGTCAAGCTGGGCGAGCACTGGGACACGCTGGGCGTGTATTTCCATCGCTTCGATGCGGCGATCGGCGCGGTCATCCTGCTTGGCCTGGTGCTTTACGTGTGGCGCCACCTGAGGCACGCCTCGCGCCCCTGAGCAGGGTCAGCCAGGACAGGAACAGGCGAGCCGGCCCCGCGGACCGGCGCGGTCCGCGGCGACCGTATCGCCGCTGGGGTGGTGCCTCCAGATCCGTTGGCGGATCAGTCGTTCGGCAGACCGCCGGACCGGCTGAACCAGAGGGCGCCCAGAGTTCCCACGGCGCCCGAGAGCAGGTACAGGCCGACATACCCCACACCGAGGTAGACCGACAGCGACAACGCCACCAGCGGCGCGAACCCGGCGCCGAGCAGCCAGCCCAGATCGGACGTGATCAGCGCCCCGGTGTAGCGGAAGTAGCTCAGGAAGCTGGAGTTGACCGCTCCGGCGGCCTGGGCGTGGGAGAAGCCCAGCAAGGCGAACCCGACCACGATGAACAGGTAGCCCTCGGCAGTGCCGCCGGCCAGCATCAGCGGCGTCCAGCCGCTGTAGATCGCGATCAGCACGCCAAACACGGCCAGGGTCATGCGACGGCCGAAGCGATCCGCGATCATCCCGGACAGGAACATGCAGGGAACCGCCACCGCGGCGCCCACGATCTGCACCAGCAGGAAGCTCGCCGGCGACTGCTTGGTGAACAGGATCGCCCACGAAAGCGCGAAAATGGTCACCAGGTGGAACAGCGCGTAGCTCGCCAGAGGTGCGAAGGCGCCCAGCGTGATCGCGCGACCCTGGGAGCGCACCAGTTCACCGACCGGCGACGGCTCGAGTTCGCGCAGCTTCAGCTGGGTGGAATACTCGGGCGTCACCACCAGTCGCAGGCGGGCGAACAACGCCACCACATTGATCGCGAACGCCACGAAGAACGGGTAGCGCCAGCCCCATGCGAAAAACTCGTTCGGCGACAGGCTGAGCAGCAGGTAGGCGAACAGGGCCGCCACCAGGATGAACCCGATCGGTGCCCCGAGCTGCGGAATCATCGCGAACCAGCCGCGGCGGTTGCGCGGCGCGTTGAGGGCGAGCAGCGAAGCGAGCCCATCCCAGCTGCCGCCGATGGCAAAACCCTGCCCGAAGCGCAGCAGCGCGAGCAGGCCGATAGCCGCGGTACCGAGTGACTCGTAGCCGGGCAGGAACGCGATGCCGGCGGTCGTCGTGCCGAGCAGGAACAGCGCCGCCGTAAGCTTGGTGCCGCGACCGAACTCCCGCTGCAGCATCAGGAAGAACAACGAGCCGAGCGGCCGCCCGATGAAGGCCAGCGCAAAAATGGTGAACGAATAGAAAATGCCGCTGAGTTCGCTGGCGAAGGGAAAGAACACCTTCGGAAACACCAGCACGCAGCCGAGGCCGAAGACAAAGAAATCGAAGAACTCGGAGATGCGACCAATCACCACACCTATCGAGATGTCGCCCGGCGTGACGTGCGGCGCGTGATGGTGCGCGGCGTCGTTGCTCGGGCGCGTGGACGTGTGATCGGCAGGCTGGGCGGGACTGGTCGACATGATGTTTCCGTGGTTCGATGGCCGGTGCGGGGCGCGTGCTTCAGGGGAGCGCCGCGGTATCAGCGGGTGAGGGACTTCACTGGGACAATCGGCTGTGCCGCGCCTTTTCCCAGCCTCTATTAGCATGCACCTGCGACGTCGAATCGGCCATAGGACAAAGTGACCGATCGGCAATAACGGCTCGAGCGCTTATCATGTGCGGTGTTCTCTCCCCCGCACCCAGGCATCCCCATGTTCGTAAAACGTCTACGCAGCCTGCTCGTGGCTTCGCTTGCGCTGATGCTCGGTGGCTGCCATCTGGTCTTGCTGAATCCTGCCGGCGACGTCGCGCGCCAGCAGCGCGATCTGATGATCGCGTCGGTGATCCTGATGTTGCTGATCATCGTGCCGGTGCTGATTGCCATTGGCGTGATCGCCTGGCGCTATCGCGCATCCAACACGGCCGCCGAATACGATCCCGAGTGGGACCACTCCACCCAACTCGAGCTGGTGGTGTGGGCCGCGCCGCTGCTGATCATCATTGCGCTGGGCGCGATGACCTGGATCGGCACGCACCAGCTCGATCCGTATCGCCCGCTCAGTCGCGTCGATGACGGCAAGGCGCTTGCCCTCGATGCCAGGCCGCTCGAGGTGGAGGTGGTATCGCTGGACTGGAAGTGGTTGTTTTTCTACCCGCAGTACGGCATTGCTACCGTCAACCAGCTGGCCGCGCCGGTGGATGCGCCGATCTCCTTCAAGCTCACCTCGACGACGATGATGAACTCGTTCTTCGTGCCGTCGCTGGCCGGGCAGGTCTACACCATGCCGGGCATGCAGACGGTGCTGCACGCGGTGATCAACAAGCCCGGCGATTTCGACGGCTTCTCGTCCAACTACAGCGGCCACGGCTTTACCGACATGCGTTTCCGCTTCCTCGGCATGAGCACCGCGGATTTTTCCAAGTGGGTGGCCAAGGTGCGAGCCAGTGGGACAACGCTCGACCGCGCGGCATTCGACAAGCTGAAGCTGCCGAGCCGGGCCGAACCCGTGCACTACTTCGCGCACTACAGCGCCGATCTCTACCAGCAGATCCTCAACCGCTGCGTTGATCCCGGACAGGTGTGCATGAGCCGGATGATGGCGATGGACGCACAGCGCGGCCGTGGCGCGCCAGGCGGGTCCGACACGCATGCGATGCCCGCCAGCCCCGCCGTGCAGGCGCCCGTTACCGACGCGGCGACGCACTGATCCGCTTTCTCGAGGTTTGAACCATGCCTGACCGTTCTGCATTCTGGAATTTCCTGCTCGGGCGCCTGTCGCTCAGTTCGCTGCCGCTGCACAACTCGATCGTCGTCGGCACCTTCATCGTGGTCGCCATCGGCGGTGCGGCGGTGCTGGGGCTGGTGACCTGGCACCGCAAATGGGGCTACCTGTGGCGCGAGTGGTTCACCAGCGTCGATCACAAGAAGCTGGGGATCATGTACATGATCTTCGCCACCGTGATGCTGTTCCGCGGCTTCGCCGACGCCATCATGATGCGCTCGCAGCAGGCGATCGCCTTCGGCAGCAACATGGGTTACCTGCCGCCGCATCATTACGACCAGATCTTTACCGCGCACGGCGCGATCATGATCTTCTTCGTGGCGATGGCCTACATCGTGGGCCTGATGAACTTCGCGGTGCCGCTGCAGATCGGCGCGCGCGACGTCGCCTTCCCGTTCCTCAACAACTTCAGCTTCTGGCTCACCGTCTCCGGCGGCATGCTGTTCATGGCGTCGCTGTTCATCGGCGACTTCTCGCATGCGGGCTGGCTCGGTTATCCACCGGTGTCGGAATTGCAACAAAGCCCGGGGCCCGGGGTGGACTACTACATCTGGGGCCTGCAGCTGTCCGGACTGGGCACGCTGCTTACCGGCATCAACTTCGTGGTCACCATCATCAAGCTGCGCGCCCCCGGCATGACGCTGATGAAGATGCCGATGTTCACCTGGACCTCGCTGGCCACCAGTGGGCTGATCGTGGTGACGTTCCCGATCCTCACCGCCACGCTGTTCCTGCTGTCACTGGATCGCTACATCGGTACCCACTTCTTCACCAACGGGTTCGGTGGCAACGTGATGATGTACATCAACCTGATCTGGATCTGGGGTCACCCGGAGGTTTACATCCTGATCCTGCCGCTGTTTGGCGTGTACTCCGAGATCGTGTCCACCTTTTCCGGCAAGCGGCTGTTCGGCTATTCGTCGATGGTCTACGCGACCGTGTCGATCATGATCCTTTCGTACCTGGTGTGGCTGCATCACTTCTTCACCATGGGCTCGGGCGCGGACGTCAACTCGTTCTTCGCGCTCACCACGATGATGATCTCGATCCCCACCGGTGTGAAGATCTTCAACTGGCTGTTCACCATGTACCGGGGTCGGGTGAACTTCGATGTCCCGATGCTGTGGACCATGGGCTTCCTGCTCACCTTCACCATTGGCGGCATGACCGGCGTGATGCTGTCGGTGGCACCGGCCGATTTCCTGCTGCACAACAGCCTGTTCCTGGTGGCGCACTTCCATAACGTGATCATCGGCGGCGTGGTGTTCGGCGTGTTCGCCGGCATCAACTACTGGTTCCCCAAGGCCTTCGGATTCCGGCTCGACCCGTTCTGGGGCAAGCTCAGTTTCTGGTTCTGGCAGATCGGCTTCTGGGTGGCGTTCGGGCCGCTGTATGTCCTCGGCCTGATGGGTGTCACGCGTCGGCTGAGCCATTTCACCGATCCCAGCCTGCAGATCTGGTTCATCATCGCGGCGTTCGGCGCGTTCCTGATCCTGCTCGGCATCGCCGCGTTCGTGATCCAGATCGTCGTCAGCATCCGCCGTCGCGAGGCGCTGGCCGTGGGCAACGATCCGTGGGGTGGGCGCACGCTGGAATGGGCGGCGTCCTCACCGCCGCCGCCGTACAACTTCGCGTTCATTCCGCGGGTGCACGAGCGCGATACCTGGACCGACATGAAGGAGAGCGGTTACCAGCGGCCGCTGCAGGGTTTCAATGACATCCACATGCCCAAGAGCACGGCGGCGGGCATGGTGCTGTCGGGGCTCGGCTTCGTCTTCGGCTTCGCCATGGTCTGGTACATCTGGTGGCTTGCCGCGCTGTCGTTCGTGGCGCTGATCGTCGCGGCCATCGTCCACACCTTCAACTACGACCGCGACGGCCACATCTCCGCCGATGAGGTGAGCGAGTTCGAACACAGCGGCAACTGGGAGCCGAAGGCACGAGGCGCAATCGCATGAATACCATCGCAATCGACCGTTCGCCCTCCGAGCCGCGGCAGTTCCTTTGCCGCGAGGAGGAGCATCCCAGGAACGGGACCCTGCTGGGGTTCTGGCTCTACCTGATGAGCGACTGCTTCATCTTTGCCGCGCTGTTTGCCTGCAACGCGGTGCTGGGTACCAACTACGCCGGCGGGCCCTCGGCGCGCGACGTGCTCGACCTCCACGGGCTGGCGGTGAACACCGCGCTGCTGCTGGTCTCCTCGGTCACCTTCGGCTTCGCGATGCTGGAGATGGCGCGTCGTCGCAACCGGGCCATGCTGGGATGGCTGGCGGTCTCCGGCGTGCTCGCGGCGGTGTTCGTGGGTCTGGAGATCCACGAGTTCGTGGGCATGATCGCCGAAGGCGCCGGACCGGATCGCAGCGCGTTCCTGTCGTCGTTCTTTACCCTGGTCGGCACCCACGGCCTGCACGTCACCGTGGGCATCCTCTGGCTGATCGTGCTGATGGTCCAGCTGGCCAGGCACGGCCTGACCGAGGCCAACCGTCGACGCCTGTATTGCCTGAGCATGTTCTGGCATTTCCTGGACCTGGTGTGGGTCGGCGTCTTCAGCTACGTCTATCTGGTGGGAGTGCTGCGATGAGTCATCCATCCCAGGCCGGGCACGCGCACGGCGCCGGTGCCCACGATAGTCACGACGGCAGCGAGCACGCCCATGACGGCAGCCTGCGCGGTTACCTGACCGGTTTCGCCCTGGCGGTGATTCTCACCGTCATCCCGTTCTGGCTGGTGATGGGGCCGGTCTCGCTGAGCCACCAGACGATCATCCTGATTGTGCTGGGCCTGGCCGCGGTGCAGATCGTGGTGCACATGGTGTTCTTCCTGCACCTGGATACCCGCTCGGAGAACGGCTGGAACATGCTGGCACTGATCTTCACGCTGGTGCTGGTGGCGATTGTGCTGGGGGCATCGATCTGGGTCATGTACAACGAAAACGCCAACATGATGCCGATGTCGCCGCAGTACCAGCACCAAAAGCCGGGCTCGTGAGCGGAGCGTCGCATGACGCTCCGGAACGGGTCAGGGGGGCTGCGCAGCAGAGGCGGTTCCCTCATGCTGGCGACGCTGGTACTCGGACTGAGCGTCGGTTTCGTGCTGCTTGGCAACTGGCAGGTGCGGCGGTTGCACTGGAAGCTCGGGCTGATCCACGACGTCGCCACGCGCGTGCACGCACCGCCGGTGGCTGCTCCCGGACCCGCGCAGTGGAAGGAGGCGGCGAGCGGCCGGCTGGACTACCTGCACGTGCGGCTGCACGGGCATTTCCTCGGCGCAGCGCCGACGTTGGTGCACGGTACCAGCGCGCTCGGCTACGGCTACTGGGTCATGGCACCGCTGCGCACCGACCGTGGCTTCATCGTGATGGTCAACCGCGGCTATGTCCCGGCAGACCTGCCCGGCACCCCTGCCTTCGGCCAGGGCGCGTCGCCGACCGGTGAGGTCACTCTGACCGGCCTGCTTCGTCCGGATGAGCCGGGCGGTGGCCTGCTGCGCCGCAATCGTCCGAGCGCAGGACAGTGGTATTCGCGTGACCTGGCCGCCATCGCCGCCACCCGGGGATTGGCCGCAAACGAGGTTGCGCCTTACTTCGTCGACGCGGATGCCGACTCCGCGACCGGTCATTGGCCCGCCGCCGGACTGACCCCGATCCATTTTCCCAACCACCACCTGGGCTATGCGATCACGTGGTACCTGATGGCACTGGGGGCGATGGCAGCGGCGGTGCTGTTGCTCCGTCCGCAGCTCGCTGCAAGGTGGTTGTCGCCCGGCTGAGCGCCAGCAACGGCACGCCCATGTGGGCAAGACTGTCACGAGCGGCCACAATGGGGCGGCATGGAATCGGGAACCACTCGCGCATGAACTGCTTCAAGGCCTATGACATCCGCGGCCGCCTGCCGGACGAACTCAACGACGACATCGCCTACCGGATCGGTCGCGCCTTTGCCGAGGCGGTCGGGCGCGGATCGGTGGTGGTGGGCTACGACGTGCGCCTGGACAGCCCCTCGCTGGCCGCGGCGCTGAGCCGCGGGCTCAACGATGGCGGATGCGACGTCATCGACATCGGCCTGTGTGGCACCGAGGAGGTGTACTTCCAGACCGCCCATCGTGGCGCGTCGGGCGGGATCATGGTGACCGCCAGCCACAACCCGATCGACTACAACGGCATGAAGCTCGTGCGCGAGGGCGCGCGGCCGATCAGCGGCGACACGGGTCTGCGCGAGATCGAGCGCGCGGTCGAGGCGAACGCCTTCGGCCCGGCGGC
>JAGWVM010000139.1 GCA_018970895.1 Lysobacteraceae bacterium
ATCGTGTCGAGCATGCGCTGGAACGCGATCTGGTCGAGCGGCAACAGCTCGAGCACGCCGGGCATGGTGCGGGCCGGGGTAAGCGCCATGGAATCCTCTGCTTGACGGGGTGGAACGCCGCAAAACGGCAGCCCTCAAGATTAGCAGATGGCCGCCCGCATCCGGCGGCCCGGACGACACCGGAATGCCGCGCCCCTGTTGCCAAGGTGGGGGACCATCGCTAGAATGCGCGGCTCCCACGGGGTGTAGCTCAGCCTGGTAGAGCGCTACGTTCGGGACGTAGAAGTCGCAGGTTCGAATCCTGTCTCCCCGACCAATATTCGACGAAAAAGCCGGCCCAGCGCCGGCTTTTTCGTGTCCGCGCCCGGCGCCCCGCTCAACCCGCCGCGGCGAACGCGGCCAGCGCGGCCATTTCACCGGCGTCGAAGCCCGCCTGCTGCCGCGCCGGCAGGTTGAACGGTCCGCGCAGGGCCCCGGTGAAATGCTCGCGCAGCAGTGCGATGAAGGTTTCCCGCGGCGCCACGCCGTCACGCATGCAACACCAGTGGAACCAGCGCGTACCGGCCGCCACGTGGGCCACCTCCTCGCGCAGGATCACTTCGAGGATTGCCACCGTGCGCATGTCGCCGACGCGGGTGAGGCGATCGATGATCCCCGGCGTCACGTCCAGCCCCCGCGCCTCCAGCACGCGCGGCACCAGCGCCATGCGCGCGGTATCGCGGTCGGCGGTCTTTTCGGCCATCTCCCACAGTCCGTTGTGCGCGTCGAAATCGCCGTACCCGTGGCCGAGCTCCTCCAGTCGCGCGGCAAGCATGGCGAAATGCCGCGCCTCGTCGTCCGCGCAGCGCGCCCAGTCCACGTAGTAGGCGGCCGGCATGCCGCGGAAACGGTACACCGCGTCCCAGGCCAGGTTGATCGCGTTGAACTCGATGTGCGCCACGGCGTGGACCAGGGCGGCGCGCCCCTGCGGCGTACCCAGGCCCCGCTGGGTCACCTGGCGCGCCGGCACCAGCCGTGGCCTGGCGGGACGCCCCGGGGCACCGATCGGTGCCGGCGGTGGCGCGTGCGGGTCCGGCGTCAGCTCCCCGGCCAGCAACGCCTGCCACGTCTCGCGGGTCAGGCGCAGCTTCTCCGCCGGATCGACGGCGTCGAGGCAGCGTTTGGCGGCGGCGTGGAGGTCGGTCATGGATATCGTGCAGTAGGAGCCCGCTCGCGGGCGATGCTTCTGCTCCTGATTCACATCGAAGCCAAAAAAAACATCGCCCGCAAGCGGGCTCCTACCGAGGGCAGGTCAGGCGGTACGGCGCGCGGCCTTGGCGTCGTCCGAGCGCAGCATTTCGATCTGCTGCAGGTAGTTCTGTTCCAGGCCGGTGACGTACTCGCCGGAGAAGCACGAGGTGTCGAACTGCTTGAGGTCCTCGTTGCCGTCCTGCACCGCCCAGACCAGGTCCTCCAGGTCCTGGTAGATCAGCCAGTCCGCGCCGAGCATGGCCTCGACCTCCTGCTCGGTCTTGCCCGCCGCGACCAGCTCGTGCGCCGACGGCATGTCGATACCGTAGACGTTCGGGTAGCGCACCGGCGGCGCGGCGGAGGCGAAGTACACGCGCTTGGCGCCGGCGTCGCGGGCCATCTGGATGATCTGCTTCGACGTGGTGCCGCGGACGATGGAGTCGTCCACCAGCAGCACGGTCTTCTTGCGGAACTCCAGGTCCACCGCGTTGAGCTTGCGACGCACCGATTTCACGCGATCGCCCTGCCCCGGCATGATGAAGGTGCGGCCCACGTAGCGATTCTTCACCAGGCCCTCGCGGAACGGCACGCCGAGTGCGCCGGCCAGTGCGCTGGCGGCGGTGCGCGAGGTGTCGGGGATCGGGATCACCGCGTCGATGCCGTGGTCCGGGCGCAGGCGCATGATCTTCTGCGCCAGCTTCTCGCCCATGCGCAGCCGCGCCTTGTACACCGACACGTCCTCGATCATCGAGTCCGGGCGGGCCAGGTAGACGTACTCGAAGATGCACGGCGCGTGCACCGCGGCCTCGGCGCAGTGGCGGCTGAACAGCTGGCCGTCATCGGTGATCACCACCGCCTCGCCCGGTTCGATGTCTCGCAGGCGCTTGAAGCCCAGCACGTCCAGCGCCACCGACTCGGAGGCGACCGCGTATTCGCGGCCCTCGTCGGTGACGCGCTCGCCCAGCACCAGCGGGCGGATGCCGTTGGGATCGCGGAAGGCGATCAGGCCGTAGCCGAGGATCAGGCCGATGCAGGCGTAACCGCCCTTGGCGCGCGCGTGCACGCCGGCCACCGCCTTGAAGATGTTGTCCGGATTGATCGCCATCCGCTCCTGGATCTGCAGCTCGTGCGCCAGCACGTTGAGCAGCACCTCGGAGTCGGAATCGGTGTTGATGTGGCGCCGGTCGTCCTCGAACATCTCCTTGCGCAGCACGTCGGTGTTCACCAGGTTGCCGTTGTGCGCGAAGGCGATGCCGTACGGCGAATTCACGTAGAACGGCTGCGCCTCGTCGACGCCCTCGGAGCCGGCCGTGGGATAACGGCAATGGCCGATGCCGATGCGCCCGCGCAGGCGGCTCATCGAGGTCTGGTTGAACACGTCGCGCACCAGGCCGTTGCCCTTGTGCAGACGCAGGCGGGATCCATCCACCGTGGCGATGCCCGCGGCGTCCTGGCCACGGTGCTGGAGGACGGTGAGCCCGTCATAGAGCGCCGAGGCGACCTCGGTGATGCCGACAATGCCGATGATTCCGCACATGATGTTGGATGCCTGCGTGGGTGGTGCGATTACGGGTGCGTGGGCGCGGCGGCCGGATCGGCCGTCGCACGGGAAGTGGCCGCCGGAGCGGACGATGTGGGTGCCGGCGCGTCGCCGCGCAAGGTCGCGGTCCGGGCGTCGAGCAGCTGGCGCATGCCCGACAGGTTGGCGGTCTTCACCGCGTCGGGGAGCTTGGGCAGGCCGTCGAACACGTCGGGCGACGGATGCAGGTAGCGGCCGGTGCTCGCCGGCAGGTAGTGCCCCACTGCGATCGCCACGTCCTGGAACTGCGGCAGCAGCAGCGACTGGCGCCACCACGGCTCGCGCACCACGACGGTGAAGCCGAGCAGGAACACCATCAACGCCACCAGCAGCACGCCGCGGGCGAAACCGAACAGCACGCCCAGCGCGCGATCCGGCCCGGTCAGCCCGGCCCGCGTCACCAGCCGATGGAAGATCGCGTTGACCAGCGCGCCGGCGATCAGCACGCCGACCACGCAAATCCCGTAGCCGGTCACCAGACGCAACTGCGGCGTGCGGATGCTGTGGTCGAAGTACGCGGCGACATCCGGGCCGAACGCCCAGGCCACCCAGATCGAACCGACCCAGATCGCCAGTGACAGCACCTCGGCGACCAGCCCGCGGAACAGGCCGACCAGCACCGAAATGGCGATCACCGCTGCGATGGCGTAGTCGGCCCAGTTCATCGGGTGATCACTCCGCGACGGCCGCGGCTCAGGGAACGCTGACGACGTTGCCGGACAGACCCAGCTTGGACCTGATCTGCTCGCGCACGCGCAGGGCATCGTCCCGCTGGGTCTGCGGCCCGGCGCGCACGCGCCACAGCGTGCGACCGCCGACGGTGACCGAATCGACGAAACCGTCGAAGCCGCCGTTGCGCAGCTTGTCGCGCAACGCCAGTGCTTCGGTGCGGCTGCTCATGGCGGCCACCTGCACCGCCCAGCCGCCGGCCCGGGTCGACCCGGCCGCGCGTGCCGGCTCGTCACCGGACGGCGTGCTGGCGCTGCTCTCCAGCTTCGCCGGCACACCCGCGATCGACTGGGTGATCTTCAGCCGCGCCGCCTCGGCGGCGGTACGCGTGGGAAACGGACCGGCTTCCACTGCCGTGAGTGACTTGCCACCCTGGCGGATGACATGGCTGCGCACCGGGTAGCCCAGCGCGCGCACCTTGTGCATCAGCGTGGTCGCACCGGTACTCGAGGCATAGGCACTGAGGTTGATGGTGTAGCTGCCGCGCGCTGCGGTCGCCGGCGGCATCGCCGCTTCGCCGGCCACTGCCGGCTTGCCTGCCGATGCCGCCTGCACCGGCCTGGGCTGCGCGCTTGCCTTCGGTGCCGGCGGCTGCGGCTGGATCACCGGCTCGGTGGCCGACGGCGGTGGTGCCGGAGCCGCCGCAGGCGCCGTCGCGGACGCCCCGGCGCCGCCGGTCTCCACGTCGGTCGGGCGACGGGACGCGATGTTGACCGTCGCCAGCTGGTCGCTGCTGCCGTTGCCGGCGGCGGGGATGACGGTGGCACCGGCCGCGCTGCCCGGAACCGCCGGCGCCGAGGCATCCGGGTTCAGGCTCATCGTGCGCGTCTGCAGGTCGCGATCCGGCGCCGGCGGGATCGCCAGGCTCACCGACTGGTCACCCGGGGCCGCCGGCGGATGACTGGGGAAAAACATCGGCACGAACAGGACGAGCAGCGCGATGATGACAGCGGCTCCCAGCAGGCGAGTTTTCAAGACGGGCTCCAGGGATGACGGACGCGGCGCGAAGCCGTCGAATTATACCCGGCGCACCGGCGCCGCCGGAAACCGCGGAAACCGGCGTTCAGGCGCGATGCGCGGCCAGCACGGCCGAGGCGACGAAAAACGAGCCGAACGCGAGGATGGTCTCGCCCGGACGCGCCGACGCGCGGGCGGCGGCGAGCGCACCGGCCACGCCGGGGTGAACGTCGTGCCGGGCCTCGGGCCGGATGGCCACCAGCACGTCGGCCAGCGCCCGGACCGGCAGGCCGCGCGGCGTGTCGCGCTCCAGCCCGGCCAGGTGCCAGTGGTCGATCCGCGACCCCAGTGCCTGGATCACGCCGGCCACATCCTTGTCCGACAGCGCGCCGAACACCGCATGCACGCGCCCGTGCGGTACGGCATCCAGCCACTGCGCCAGCGCGCGGGCCGCCTGCGGGTTGTGGCCCACGTCCACGTACAGTGCCGGATCGCCGCCCAGCGCCTGCAGGCGCGCCGACACCGACACCTCGCGCAGCGCGGCGGCGACCGCGGGTTCCGGGGGCTCGCCCGCCAGGCCATCACCGAGCGCATGCAGGACGGCGATCGCCGTGGCGGCATTGGCGTACTGCACCGGCGCGGCGAGGGCGGGATCGGGCAGCGTCATCGACGTGCCGTCGCGATGCGTCCAGCGCCAGCCGGACAGCCATCGCTCCACGCGGTAATCGATGCCGGCGCGAATGACCTTCGCACCCAGCGCATGCAGGGCATCGAGCAGGCCCGCCGGGGGCGCGGCCTCACCCACCACGGCCGGGTGCCCGCTGCGGGCGATGCCCGCCTTTTCCCGGCCGATGCTGTCGCGGTCCGACCCCAGCCAATCCATGTGGTCCAGATCCACCGTGGTGATCGCCACCACGTCGGCATCGACGATGTTCACCGCGTCGAGCCGTCCGCCCAGCCCCACCTCCAGCACCGCCACGTCGAGGTCGGCGCGGGCGAACAGGTCCAGCGCGGCCAGCGTGCCGAACTCGAAATAGGTCAGCGGGATCGGCGCGTCCGGCCCCTGCGTGCGCGCCGCCTCGATGCGCTCGAACGCGGCGACCAGCGACGCGTCGTCCACGTCGGTACCGTCGATGCGTACGCGCTCGTTGTAGACCAGCAGGTGCGGCGAGGTGAAGCAGCCCACCCGCCTGCCGGCCTGGCGAAGCATCGCCTCCAGCAGGGCCACGGTGGAACCCTTGCCGTTGGTGCCGCCGACGGTGACCACATGGCGCGCCGGCCGCGGCGCACCCATCCGCTGCCAGACCGCGCGCACGCGCTCCAGGCCCAGCTCGATGGCGCGGGGATTGACCTGTTCCTGGTAGCTCAGCCAGTCGGCAAGGGTGCGGGTGTTCACGCGGGTTCGAATCCGGCAAGCCGCGCGCGCTGCACGGCGGGTAGGCATTGCCCCGGCCAGTCCGCGGCGACGCCGACCTGGCCGATGGCGCGGGCCTCGCGCACCGCGGTCAGGTCCACGTCGGCAACCAGCCAGCCCGCGTCGGCGTCGAGCGCGGCCAGCACGCCCGTCTCCGGAAGGCCGCGGTCCGGCGGCACGTAGACGGCGGCCCGGCCGGTGTTGACGTCCAGCGCCGGGCTCCAGTCGCTGGTGCCCGCGGTCACCGCACACACCACGGGCACCTGGTTCTCCAGCGCACGGGCCTGGCCGCCGATGCGCACGCGCCAGGCCCCCGCCTCGGTGTCGGTGCAACTGGGCACCAGCAGCAGCGCCGCCCCGGCCTCGGCCTGGGCGCGTGCGAACAGCGGGAACTCGACGTCGTAGCAGATGTTGATGCCGACGCGACCGAAGTCGGTATCGAACACCTTCAGCGCGTCACCCGGCTCGATACAGCCGGCCTGCTTTTCGTAGCCGGTCAGGCGCAGCTTGTCCTGCCCGCCGACGCGACCGTCCGGCGCGAACAGCAGCGCACGATTGCGGAACGCATCACCCTGTCGGCGCAGGAAGCTGCCGGCCACCATATACATGCCGTGCCGGCGCGCCAGCCCGGAAAACAGCGCGCGCCAATCGGCATAGAGCCCGTCCACGGCCGCCAGCGAACGCCGCAGGTCGCCGTAGACCGCGGGGCCGAACGCATGCGCCAGCTCCAGCGCCAGGTATTCAGGCAGCACGGCGATCTGCGCCCCCTGCGCGGCCACGCCGGCCAGCTCGCGTTCCACGCGGGCCGCAAAATCCTCGAAGCGCGCCGGGGCCCCGATCGGCCACTGCGCCACCGCCACTTTCACGCTCAACGCTCAGCCCTCCAGCGGACGCAACCAGAACCGAAGCAGATGAGGGCTGGCCGCGCCCTCGCCAAGCTCCTTCCAGTCCAGCGTGCAGAACAGATCGTCCTGCCGGCGATACCCCCGCTTGATCCAGAACGCGTCGTTGGGGCGGTAGCCCGCCGGCTTGCGCGGATCGTCATCGGCGTGCTCGACCGCGCAGAACGCGGTGAGCGCGAAACCGCCCAGCCGGCGCGCGTGCGCTTCGCGCTCATCGAAGAAGCGATGGCCCAGCCCCTGCCCGCGGTAGTCGCGCAGCAGCACCGATTCGCCGAAGTAGAACACCTCCTCCAGGGACCGGCCCTTTTCGCGGAACGGCGCCTGGAAGGCCGGCTGGTCGTCCAGCAGCGGGATGCCGGTGGACGCGCCGACCACGGTGTCGCCGTCGAGCGCCAGCACGAACACGCTGCGCGGCGAGCGCGCGTAGGCGGTCAGGTACTCGCTCTCGTACTCCGCGCTGCCCTCGTACCGGTACGGGTAGTCGCGGAACACGACGGTGCGCAACCGCGCGAGGTCGGCCAGGTAGGGCGCGACCGCCTCGCCGGTGCAGGTGATGGTGCGGACGGCCATCGGGTCAGCCGCCGGAGACCTGCGCGATCCAGTCGGCGAGGTTGTAGTAGTTGGTGACGCGGCTGATGCGCCCGTCGCGGAGGTCGAAGAACGCACCGCCCGGCAGCACGTAGCGCTGGCCGTGCGCCGGCGGCAGGCCCTCGTCGTCCGCGAGGTAGCTGCCGTGCACCTCGTATTCGGCTGCGGCGCGGGTGCCGTCGGCGGCCACCATCACCGCGATCTTCTCCAGCCGCTCGGCGTAGCTGCGGTTCATGCGGGCCAGGAAGGCGCGGAACGCCTCGCGACCGTGCTCGCGCCTGCCCTGGTTGAGGTCGTGTGCCACGTCGTCGGAAAGGCAGGCCAGCATCGCTTCCCAGTCGCCGGCGTTGAACGCGGCGTAGTAGCGCTGGATCAGGGCGATCGCGTCGGACATGGCGGGCGGCTCCGGGGCGTGGCGGGGACCCGAAAGTGTAAGCCATGGCCCGCCGCCTCCGCCGCTCAGCCGAACAGGTGGATCCCGCTGGCGCGCAGCGCCCAATACATGCCGAACGCGGTCCAGAACAGCTTCTTCAGTGCCTTGCCGGCCAGCAGTGCGGCCAGCAGGCCGACCAGCAGGGGCAGATGGCGATCCAGCAGGCTGCGGGTATCGTTGATGGTGTTCATGCGTGCTCTCCCTCGCCGCGATTGGCGTGGAAAGATCATCGGACGCTCACCTCCTGCGCGGCAGTCGATTCCGTCAGCGACGGGTGGTGACAGGCGTCACCACCGCATCACAGGCGCGCCGAGCGCAGCCGCAGCGCGTTGCTCACCACCGACACCGAACTGAAGCTCATCGCCAGCGCGGCGACCATCGGCGACAGCATCCAGCCCAGCCACGGATACAGCGCGCCGGCCGCCAGCGGCACGCCGA
>JAGWVM010000140.1 GCA_018970895.1 Lysobacteraceae bacterium
TGCGCCTTGCTGGCGGTGATGTCGTGCAGGAAGAACTCGCGATCGAGGATCACGTCGTCACCGGCCAGGAACTGCATGATGCGCTGGTCGATCTGGATGCCGGATTTCTGCCAGAGGGGTTGGGTCATCGCTGATGTCCTGGATCTCGTGTAGGAGCCCGCTTGCGAGCGATGCTTTGGCTTTGATGCGGCACCAGAGCGAAAAGCATCGCCCGCAAGCGGGCTCCTACATCTCACGGATGGGTGGGGATGGCGGTGAGCTCGTCGACGCCGATCGCCCGGTTGATGTTCTGCAGCGCCTGGGTCGCGGCGCCCTTGAGCAGGTTGTCCAGCGTGGCCACCACCACCACGCGCTTGCCGTCGGCCGAGAGCGCGAAGCCGCCGATGTCGACGTGGTGCTTGCCGGCGATGGCGCTCACCCACGGCGCCTCGTCCACCACGTCCACCAATGGTTCGGCGTCGTAGGCGTGATGGAAGCGCTGCAGCACCTCGTCGCGAGTCATCCTGCGCGCGAGGTAGAGGTTGGTGGTGACGGTGAGGCCGCGGAAGTGCGGCGCCACGTGCGGCATGAACTCCACCGGCACGCCCAGGTGGCGGCTGGCTTCCTTCTCGTGGGTGTGGCCGGTGAGCGAGTACGGCATCAGATTGTCGCGCAGCTTCTCGGGGTCGTTCTTGTCCGACGGCGTGGTGCCGGCGCCGGAGTAGCCGGAGACGCCGAAGCACACCGGCGGCGCGGCCAGCAGGTCCTTCAGCGGCGCGATCGAGAGCTGGATCGCGGTGGCGTAGCAGCCGGGGTTGCTGATCTTCTTCTCGCCGCGCCATTTCTCGCGGGTGAGCTCCGGCAGGCCGTAGTACCACGTGCTGTCGAAACGGTAGTCGGCCGACAGGTCGAGCATCAGCGTGTCGGGCCTGGCCTTGTCGATCGCCTCGACATAGGGCGCGGCCTTGCCGTTGGGCAGCGCCAGCACCACCACGTCCGCGCCCTGCGCCGCGACCGCGTCGGCATCCAGGCTGGCGTAGCGCAGCTCGCCGGTGTAGCCATCGACGTGGTCGGCCACGCGCTGGCCGTCCAGTTCGCGCGAGGAGACGAAGACCAGCTCCAGCGCCGGATGCGCGGCGATCAGGCGGATAAGCTCGGCGCCGGTATGGCCGCGGGCGCCGACGATGCCGAGGGTTTTGCGTGCAGATGTCATGTGGTGGCTCGCGGGGTCAGTCGACCAGGGTGGGCTGGCGGGAGGCGCAGTGGGCGACGCAGCGCGCGATGGTGTCGAAGCCGTCCAGCCCGTACCAGAACACCTTCCAGCGCGCCTGCTTGAGGCAACCGTCGGACTCGGCGTAGTAGAACGGATTGACCGGATTGCCGTGACGCGAGCGCCAGAACAGCTGCGGATGCTGCTCGCGCATCACCTGCCATACCGCGCGGCCGAGGCCTTCGCCCTGCGCCTCGTCGAGCACGGCGAACTTGTCCAGGTACGGCAGTTCGCCCTCCAGCGTGAGGATCATCGCCGCGCGGTAGTTCTCGCTCACGTAGACGCGATACGGCGTGGTCCGCTCGAAATAGTCCGGCACCACCTTGCGCCCGAAGCTGGACTCGATCAGCTCGCGCAGCCGCGCCTGGTCCACGCCAGCCCAGCTGTCGAAGGTGAGCACCTTCTCGCCGCGACGGACCAGGGTGCCGGAGCCCTTGTGGGTGAACAGCTCCTTGGCCAGCTCGGACGGCCGCGTGATCGACACCGAGGACGACAGCGGCAGCTTCTCCAGCAGGTCGGCGATCTGCTCGATCTTCACCCGCATGCCGCCGTTGATCCACGGCTGCGCCATCAGGTGCTCGTACTCGGTGGACAGGTTGATCGAGTCGATCAGCTTGCCCTGGTCGTCGAGCAGGCCGCCGGTGCCGGTGAGGAACACGATCTTGTACGGCTGCAGCACGCGCACCAGTTCGTTGGCGGCGAAGTCGGCGTTGATGTTGAGGAACTGGCCCTCGTCGGTCTCGCCCAGGCTGGCGATCACCGGGATCGAGCCGGCGCGCAGGCTGGCCTCGATCGGCGCCAGGTTGATGCTGTCGACCTTGCCGACCATGCCGTAGGTGTCGCGGTCCAGGAAGCTGGCCATGAACACGCCCGAGGGCACCGAAGTGGCGCGCGTATCCATCGACTGCAGTGCCTCGACCAGCTTGAGGTTCTGCTGCTGGAACACGCGGCGCACGATGCCCAGCGCCTTGGGGCTGGTGACGCGCAGGCCGTTCACCGTCTGCTTCTCGATGCCGGCTGCGGCCAGCTCCTCGTCCAGCTGCGGGCCGGCGCCGTGCAGCACGATCGGGGTGAGGCCGACCTGCTGCAGGAAGGTCAGCGACGAGGTGAGGTCGGCGAGCTCGTCGCGCAGCACCGCGCCGCCCACCTTCACCACCGCGAAGCGGCTGGCGTCGAGCTGGGAGAAGCGCTTGAGGTACTGCTGGATCTCCTTCGCGCTGCCCATGGCCGAGAGCAGGCGAACGATGGTCTTGCGGGTGTGGGAACCGGTGGTCATGGCGTCAGTCGTTGGTGTGCTGGAAATCGCCGCGCGTCACGCGTTGCCGCGGGCGACGAGGCGATGGAGGGTGTCGGCGTAATGCTGCAGCTGGTCGAGCGCCACCCACTCGTCGGCGGTGTGCGCCTGGGCGATGTCGCCGGGGCCGTAGACGAAGGCGGTGTAGCCGGCGGCGGAGAACAGCGCCGCCTCGGTCCAGAAGTCCACGGCGTTGCCGACCGGGATCTCCAGCTCGTCGGCCAGGTCGCGTGCGGCCAGCCGGCGCGCCTCGGCGGTGGCGGTGTCGCCGGCCGGCAGCGAGTCGCCGCGGAACGTTTCGGTGAACTCGGCCGGCGCCGGCTCGACCAGGGTGCGCAGGGTCTCCAGCATGCGGTCCGGATCCATCGTCGGCAGCGGACGGAAGCCGAAGCGCACCTCGGTGGTCGGCGCGATCATGTTGGCCTTGATGCCGCCGTCGATGCGGCCGATGTTGAAGCGCAGGCCGGTCAGCCCGCCGAAGCGCTCATGCGACTGCGCCGCGGCGAAATCCAGCGCCGCATCGCCCCAGCGCACCGCCTGATGCAACGCGCTGTCGCTGGGCTTCTGCTCGCCCGAGGCATGACCGGCGTGGCCGGCGAAGCGCATCAGCACCGAGTGGATACCGCGATGCGCCAGCACCGCCTCGCCCTTGGTCGGCTCGGCCACGATGATCGCGTCGTAGTCGTGCTTCGTGCCCAGGAAGCCGGCAATGCAACGGGCATCGTTGGCCTCCTCGTCGGTGGAGAACAGCATCGCCATCGGGCCGTCGGTGACGTTCGCCACGGCCAGCAGCGCCGCCGCGGCGCCCTTGATGTCGCAGGCGCCGAGGCCGATCGCGCGGTCATCCGTCACCCGCAACACGTGAGGTTCGGCGCTCCAGTGCGGCGAGTCGGGCACGGTGTCCAGGTGCACGTTGAACAGCCGCTTCGGCGCACCACGCACGGCATGCAGCGTGACCGCACCGGCACCGTAGTCGGTGACGGTCACGGCGAAGCCCGGCAGCTGCGCGCGAAGGTAATCGAAGATGCCGCCGGTGCCGATGGCGCGCGGCGGGTTGCGCGTGTCGAACCCGACCAGCGCCTCGAGGTGTTGCAGGGTGGATTGCAGAAGAGGTGTCATGGCCTGCCTGGCGGTCGGGTGTAGATGTCCGGATCGAGCTTTTCCATCAGGTTCTGCGGCCGGCTCGGCGCGGTGAAACCGAAGCCGGCATACAGCGCGTGCGCATCGAGGGTGGCCAGGCTGAAGCGGCGCAGGCCCTGCAATTGCGGGTGCGCCATCACCGCCGCCATGAGCGCTTTGGCATGGCCGTGTCCGCGGTATTCCGGCAGCACGAACACGTCGGCCAGGTAGCCGAAGGTGGCGCCGTCAGTGACCACCCGCGCGAACGCGACCTGGCGACCGTCGACGTAGCCGCCGAAACACAGCGAGCCCTCGATGGCCCGCTCCACCGTCTCACGCGGGATGCCGCGGCTCCAGTAGGCCTGCTCGGCGAGGAAGGCGTGGATCATGTCCCGATCCAGCGCCTCCCGTGACGTGTCGATGCGCAGCGTTGCGTCCATGCGTCAGCGATTGACCTCGGCCCACAACGTCGAGCTCATGCCGAACAGCTTGATGAAGCCCTCGGCCTCTTCCACGCCCCAGTCGGCGGACTGTGCGTAGGTGGCGCCCTTGGCGTTGAGGATGTGCGGCGAGCGGATCTCCACCGCGGTGACCTGGGCGCCGGAGGTCTCCAGCACCACCTCGCCGTTGACCTGCGACTGGCTGGAGGCGAGGAAAGCTTCCAGGTCGGTCTTCACCGGATCGTGGAAGAAGCCTTCGTAGACCACCTCGACCCACTTGCGCGCGACTTCGGGCTTGAAGCGGTTCTGCTGCTTGGTCAGCACCGCCTCCTCCAGCGCGCGGTGCGCGGCCAGCAGCGAGACCAGGCCCGGCGCTTCGTACACGATGCGGCCCTTGAGGCCGATGGTGGTATCGCCGGTGTACATGCCGCGGCCCACGCCGTACGGCGCGAACAGCGCGTTGAGCTTCGCCAGGATCGCGGCACCCGGCAGCTTCTCGCCGTTGAGCGACACCGCCTCGCCCTTCTCGAACCCCAGCGTGACCGCCAGCCTTTCGGACGGCCATTCGGCGCGCGGCTTGCACCAGCCGCGGGCACCCTCGCCCGGCGCCTTCCAGTGGTCGATCTCGCCGCCGGACAGGGTCACGCCCAGCAGGTTCTCGTTGATGGTGTAGCTCTTCTGCTTGGCGCGTACTTCGAAGCCACGCTCTTCCAGGTAGGCCTGCTCGTAGGCGCGGGTCTGGGTGTGCTCCTTCTGGATCTCGCGGATAGGCGCCACGATCTGGTAATCGCCCAGCGCCTTCACCGCCAGGTCGAAACGCACCTGGTCGTTGCCCATGCCGGTGCAGCCGTGGGCGATCGCCTTGGTGCCCAGCTCCTTGGCGCGGGCAATCGCCGCGTCGACGATCAGGTAGCGGTCGGACACCAGCAGCGGGTACTGGCCCTGGTAGCCCTCGCCGGCCCACACGAAGGGCTTCACGAAGCCGTTCCAGATGGCCGGACCGCCGTCCACGGTGACGTGGCTGGCGACGCCGAGCTCTTTCGCGCGCGCCTCGATGTAGGCGCGCTCCTCGGCATCGACGCCGCCGGTGTCGGCGAACACGGTGTGCACGGCCCAGCCGCGCTCTTTCAGGTACGGGACGCAGAAGCTGGTGTCGAGGCCGCCGGAGAAGGCGAGGACGATGTCTTTACTCATGGCTTGCAGATCCTGGAAAGATAAAGGTTTAGACAGACGAAGCGACGACGATGCGCGGCTCGCAGCGCACCGGGAAATTCACGGAGTTGGCGATGAAGCAGGCGTGGTGAGCCGCCTCGTGCGCGGCCTCGGCCTTGGCCGGGTCGCTGGCGGCGGTGATGGTGACAACCGGGCGCAGCACGACCTCGGTGAAGCGGCCGCCGTCGCCCTCGGTGACCATCGTGCCCTCCGCCGCGTCGCGATAATCGGTGACGACCACGCCGGCCACGGTGGCCATGTGCAGGTACGAGAGCATGTGGCAGGTGGACAGCGCGGCCACCAGCATGTCCTCCGGATTGTGCCGGGTGGCGTCGCCGCGGAACGTCGGATCGGCCGACCCGGCCAGCTCCGGCTTGCCGGGCACGCGGATCACGTGGTTGCGGCTGTAGTTTCGGTAGCCGTCGGTGCCGCTGCCGCGGTTGCCGGTCCAGGCCACGTCGACGCGATAGCGATGGGGGCGGTTCATGCGCGCACCGCCTCCTGCGCCTGCATCAGCGCAGCCAGCGCCAGGTCGTTGCCGAGTGCACGACGGGTCAATCCCTCGACCACACCGGCACGATTGGCGGCCGGGTGGTTCTGGCTGAGCTTGAATTTGCCGTCAATGCGCTCGATGACGAGCTCGATCCCGACGATGGCGCCAAGCAGTCTTTCCACGTGATCGGCCGGGGCATCGGTCACACGCCACGGCGACGGCTCGGTGGCCTCGAAGCGATCGGTCAGTCCATCGAGCAGATCGCGCAGCCAGGCCGCGTCACGGACCACGCGCAGGCACCCGTGCACGTGCGCTACGGCGTAGTTCCAGGTCGGCACCTCGCGGCCGCCGTTGGCATGCTTGCCGGGATACCAGTTCGGGCTCACGTAACCCTGCGGACCGTGGAACACCGCCACCACGGCGGCACCGTCCATCGCGGCCAGTTCGTTGCCGCCGGCGACGTGACCGCGCAGCACATCGCCCTGCCGCACGAACGGAAGGTGGTTCACCGCCGTGCCAGCTGTCGCGCGCGCCACCAGCGTGGCGAACGGATGCGCGTCGATCAGCCCGTAAAGGGCGTGCTCGCGCGTCTCGACGAAATGCCTGGGCTGATACATGCCGGCGCGGCTCAGCCCTGCCCGATCAGCGAGGCCATCACCGCCTTCTGCACGTGCAGGCGGTTCTCGGCCTCGTCGATGGCGATGCAGTATGGCGCGTCCATCACCGCGTCGGTCGCCTTGACGTTGCGGCGCAGCGGCAGGCAGTGGCTGAACAGGCCGTGGTCGGTCAGCGCCATCTTCGCCTCGTCGACGATGAAGTGCTTGTTGGCCTCGCGGATCGGCTTCTCCTGATCCCAGCGACCGAAATACGGCAGCGCACCCCAGCTCTTGGCGTACACCACGTGCGCACCGGAATAGGCTTCCTCGATGTCGTGGCTGACCCTCAGCGAGCCGCCGTTGGCCTTCGCGTTCTCGTAGCCGGCCTGCATGTAGCGTTCGTCCAGCACGTAGTCGGGCGTGGGACAAAGCAGGGTCACGTCCATGCCCATCTTGGTGGCGATCAGCAGTGCCGAGTTGGCCACCGCGGTGTTCAGCGGCTTGGGGTGGTAGGTCCAGGTCAGCACGTAATTCTTCTTCGTGAGGTCGCCCAGGTGCTCGCGCATGGCCAGCGCGTGCGCCAGCTCCTGGCAGGGATGGGTGATCGTCTCCATATTGATCACCGGCACGGTGGCGTACTGCGCGAAGGCCTTGATGACCTTGTCCTGGCGGTCCACCGACCAGTCCTGGAATTTCGGAAAGGCGCGCACCGCGATCAGGTCCACGTAGCGGCTGAGCACGCGCGCCACTTCGGCGATGTGCTCCTCGGTATCGCCGTCCATCACGCTGCCGGCCTCGAACTCGATCGGCCACGCGTCCTTGCCCGGCGCCAGCACGATGGCGTGCCCGCCCAGGTGGAACGCACCCAGCTCGAAGCTGGTGCGGGTGCGCATCGAGGGATTGAAGAACAGCAGCGCCACCGACTTGCCGGCCAGCTGCTGCCCGCGAGGCGAACGCTTGAACGCGGCCGCCTGCTCCAGCAGCGCGTCGATCTCGACGCGGCTGTAGTCCTGGGTGGTCAGGAAGTGTCGAAGTGCCATGCGTTCGGGATCCTGTGTCGAGGGGTGGAAAAGCTGGAAACCGTGGAGTGGAAACGAAAAAACCCGGCGCGAGGGCCGGGTTTTTCAGTCGGTGCACCTGAGACAACAGCGCGCGACAGCCTACCCGGCCGGATGTTCGCCCAGCGGTCGGCGCGCACGCGACGTCATGCCAGCAGCCATGCGGGCGCTGGTGAGGACGTTGGCGGTATAGACGGCTGTGGACATGGAGGGCTCGGGTAGATGAAACCGAATCATGGCGGCAATTCCGCTGCCATGCAACAAAAAGATGGAGCCGGGAGACGCCGGCGCCGAAAACGCAACCGCCGCCCACGGGCGGCGGTCGGGGAGAGCGGTCCGGGCCGCGCTCAGTCGGCCGGTTCCACGCTGACACGCACCCGCAGGCGCTCGCCGGGGTCGTAGCTCAGGCGGGACATGTAGACCTCGCCACGATAGCGGTACTCCACGTCGTAGCTGGTGATGCGGCGCTGCTCGCTCACCTGGCTGACCTCGCGGCAGCGGGTTTCGGTGGACTCGTATTCCGAACCGCTGCCCGCGGCCCGATGGCCGATGGCACCGCCGGCGACCGCTCCGACCACGGTGGCGGCCCTGCGGCCGTCGCCCTTGCCGATGGTATTGCCGAGCACGCCACCCACGATGGCGCCCAGCACGGTACCCGCCGTGGTGTTGCCGCCCTCGCGGCGGACCACCGGCTGGTCGTAGCACTGCTGCTGCGGCGCCTCGGT
>JAGWVM010000263.1 GCA_018970895.1 Lysobacteraceae bacterium
GTTGTCGTTGTAACCGCGGCGGGCGACTCCTGTCGGACCGCGGTGATGGGCGACTCCGTTCGCCCGGGGCGCGGCATCCGGCCGCGCCAATTCCGTCAGAAATTCTTCTTGAACCAGCCCCGCAGCTTGTCCAGCGAACTCCCCATGCTTCCGCCGGCCGGACCGCCATGGCGCACGCCGACGCTGCGCGCGCCGTGCAGCAGCAGGCCGACGCCGGTGGAATGCAGGGGGTTGGCGATCACTTCGCCGAGCCCGCCCACGTGCTGCGGCACGCCGACGCGCACCATCTTGTGGAACATCTCCTCGGCCAGCTCGAGCGCGCCCTCCATCTTTGCCGCACCGCCGGTCAGCACCACGCCTGCGGCGATCAGGCTGTCGTAGCCCGAGCGGCGCAGCTCGTCCTGCACCATCTCGAAGATTTCCTCGTAGCGCGCCTGCACGCTCTGCGCCAGCGCCTGCCGCGCGAGCCGGCGCGGCGGACGGTCGCCCACGCTGGGCACCTGGATGGTTTCGTCGGCGTGCGCGAAATCGCTCTTGGCACAGGCGTACTTGATCTTGATTTCCTCGGCGTGCGCGGTCGGCGTGTGCACGCCGTAGGCGATGTCGCCGGTGACCTGGTCGCCGCCGATCGGCAGCGAGGCGGTGTAGCGCACCGAGCCCTGGGTGTAGATCGCGATGTCGGTGGTGCCGGCGCCGATGTCGACCAGGCACACGCCCAGCTCGCGCTCGTCCTCGGTGAGCACGGCCTTGGCACTGGCCAGCGCGGAGGGCACCAGCTCGTCCACCGAGAGGCCGCAGCGCTGGATCGACTTGGTGATGTTCTGCACCGCGGTGGCCGCGCCGGTGACCAGGTGCACGTTGGCCTCCAGCCGCGTGCCGCTCATGCCCACCGGCGCGCGGATGCCGTCCTGGCCGTCGATGCGGTATTCCTGCGACTCCTTGTAGAGCACCTTGCGGTCGGCCGGGATCGCCACCGCGCTGGCCGCCTCCAGCACCTGCTCGAGGTCGCCCGGGGTGACCTCGCGGTCGCGGATCGCCGCCGTGCCGTGCGAATTGCGCGTCTCCAGGTGGCTGCCGGAGATCGAGGCGAACACCGAGCGGATGTCGCAGCCGGCCATCAGCTCGGCCTCCTCCACCGCTCGCTGGATCGAGTGCACGGTCGACTCGATGTCCACCACCGAGCCCCGCTTGAGCCCGCGCGACACGTGCGTCCCGATGCCGATCACCTCGATCGGCTCACCCGGCTCGTACTCGCCGACGATCGCCACCACCTTGGAGGTACCGATGTCCAGGCCGACGACCAGTTGCTTGTCGTTGCGCGTTTTCATAGGCGGGGGTTCTTCATGTACGGGGCGCGCCCTTGTCGGTAGGGGTCGAAGCCGCCGGCGGCATCCAGCGCACGGCAAAACCATTCGTGTAGCGGAGGTCCGCATAGGCGAATCCGCTGTCGTGGCCGGCGATCACTTTCGGATAGACATCCAGGAACCGGCGCAGGCGCTTGCCGGCCTGGTCGCGATCGCCCAGCACGATCTGTGCACCGTCCGCGGTGACCAGGCTCCAGCTGCCACGGTCGGTCAACGTGACGCCGGT
>JAGWVM010000264.1 GCA_018970895.1 Lysobacteraceae bacterium
AGATTTACTTGGCGTGGCACCGGTGGACCTGGCGGCCTCACCCATGCTTCTTCCCTTCCGGCGGAAGCATGGGGAGGTCGCCAGCCTCCACCACATCACAGAACGCTCCGGATCGTTGATCCACGGGAGTTGCCAACTTCCAGCCCTGGGTCGCCAGCTCAGGGAAGTCGCTCATTAGCGCCCGCCGCCCTTAATCGGGCTCAACGGGTGCGAGGGAGGCTTCGACGGCCAAAACCGTACGCGCCGCGTACGAACAAACCGTCGTTTCTATCCCATCCAGCAACAGGTGCTGGGCGACCAGGGCACGGATCACCAGGTAACTGGAGCGATCCTGCCGGAAAGGAAAATGGGTGTTAGTCCCATCGGCGGGGTGCGGGAAACCGCGCAACGCCTGCCACACACGCAGGCCGTCAGGCCGGTCGAGAGACCGGCATCGATATCACGCGTCAAAGCGAGCGGAGATGTCGGCCTACCACGCGGTGAACCGGGTCGCGCCGGGAAGCAGCATGGAGGGGCGGGAGCGTAAGCGTGTAATGGCGCCTAGTCATGGCGCTGTGTGGAGCTTGTCTAGCCGACTAGGTTAGTGAACTGCGATGGATCAAAGACATGTCGACGTAATCGAGCCGCTGTGGAGCATCGGGCCGATGAAAGCTGGAGACGCGCCAGCGAGGGTAGCGACAGGTTGACGAGGTCCTAGGCGAGACAAGATTGACCGTTCCGGAGAACTGGGCAAGTGGCAGTCGAGATCGGCACCTTGGCAGGTGTCGGTGCGCACAAAGCGCGTGCGAAAAAGCTCGAAAGCTGCGAGAGCGAACCGCGATCAGGCAACAAAGCGTGATCCCGAAAGGACACGCGAGTCAGGTATGGCCTGACAGCCTCGGTTGGCACCGAGGACGCCGAAAGCGGGAGTGAGTGACGAAACGTTCTGGGCCGGGAGGCCCATGTGGTGAAGCGTGCCCTGCTTGCCGGTTGGCGCCGGCAGGCAGGCATGCGCCCCGGGTTGGCGCCCGGAGCAAATAGAACGGGCTCGACTGGCGTGCATGGCCACCGAGTTCAAACCAGCGCAGCGTCTGCTGCAACTTCAGAGGAAATCATGATGGACATCACTATCAACGTCCCGAAGTGGATGGCTCGCGACCTTGCGGCCGACACGGAGAACAACGAGTTCAGCGCGGAAATCGTCGAACGGGCCTTGCTGGCCTATTACAAGGAGCTCTACGACCCCTTGACCGGCCAGAGGACGAAAGTTCATCTGGGCGGAACCTTCTAGCAACACGGTGTCCCCCAGGCATTTGCCTGGGGGACACAATCTTGTGCGCGTAGTGCGAGAGTGCCTGGTCGAGCGAGGCCACCGACGTCGCTGGCGTCAGGGTGCGACTGCCGCGGCGTTGGCAAAAGCCGTGATCGCAGCCACGTCCGTGATCGGCACGGCTTGGACGGTAGCCGTACCTCGCAGATCATCAAGGATTTCCTCGACGGCAGCGCGAGCACGCTCGTGCTTCGCATCAGGCATGCTGACTGCGAACATCAAGCTCTCCGGCAGTAACTGATGTCGTTGCAGCAAACGCACCTGGCCTGCCCAGCGAGCA
>JAGWVM010000016.1 GCA_018970895.1 Lysobacteraceae bacterium
GTGCGCAAACGCGCCCGCTGACGAAAAATATTTTGCGGACGGCGCGGTGTCAGTCGCTTCCCATTCATGCACTTCCGTCCGTCCGCGATCGCATTCGCGAGGGGGTGCCGCGCGGTTGCGCATCGCGCATGGCGATGACGGTCTGCATGGCTTGTTTGCCGGCAAACCTTTGTCCAGTGCGGCTTCCCGTGTCGCGCGAATCCGTGAGGCGATTTTGGGATGGACGGCTATACGGCCAATTGATTATTTTCGACAGGGCCCTCGCGGCTTGCGGGACGCGGCTTGCGGGTGGTCCCGGGGGCGTTCGCAGGCGGTCTGGAACAGGCGCAAAATCAATTGACAGCTGAAATCTTCGGGAATAGCTTTCGCACCAGATTCCGGGGAACAGGTGTTATGTCGGCAGCGAAGTATGTAAAGCCCTATGTCGAGCACGGCGAAAAGGCCGGAGCGGTACGCAAGATCACCGTCTCGATTCCACTTCACGTACTGCGACTCCTGTCCGACCTGCGCACGCATCGCCAGGTAAACAATCTTCGGCACGCCACCAACAGCGATCTGCTGGTCGAGGCGTTCCTTCACGCTTTTACTGGGCAACCACTGCCAACTGATGAGGAGCTGAGACGAACCATGGCCACTGCCAAGAAAACTGCTGCGAAGAAACCGGCTGCCAAGAAGGCCGCCAAGAAGACCGCCGTGAAGAAGGTTGCCGCCAAGAAGCCGGTGGCGAAGAAGCCGGCTGCCAAGAAGGCCGCCGTGAAGAAGGTTGCTGCCAAGAAGGCAGCGCCGAAGAAGGCCGCCGCCAAGAAGCCGGCTGCTGCCAAGAAGGTTGCCGTGAAGAAGGTCGCTGCCAAGAAGGCTGCGCCGAAGAAGGCCGCTGCCAAGAAGGCTGCTGCGCCGGCCAAGGTGGCCAAGGCCACCAAGACCGCCAAGAAGTAAGTCACCACAAAACCAGAAAGTCCGTTCGATCTTGTTTCCCCGCGGTGCCCAGCGCGGGGAAGCCCTTCGAAAGCGATTCATCCCGGCCAAGCGCCGGGATGCTTCGTTCCGGGGCCCGGAAATTCCCGATCCGGAACGCGTGGAATACCCCTTACCGCATCCGTTTGCCGTGACCCCTCAATGCGGTTACCTTTCGCTCATCCGCGCCGCGACGGACCTGGGGGCAGGTCCCCGCTCCTGGATTCACGGGGGGAAAAAGCGCGGGTATCTGATGCCACTCAGCGAGAGATCATGGATACCCGAATCACACTCGAGGCGCGTCGTCGCGCGCGCGGGGCCATCCGGCCCGTCACGCTGGCCGCATTGGCCGTCATCGTCATCCTGGCCATCGCGTCCTGGTTCCTGGTGATTCAGCCGCATGAAGAGCTGGTGCTCTCCGACGCCGGCGGCCATCCTTCCAGCCCGGTGACCACGAATGCGGTGCAGGCACCGCCACCGGTCAACGTCGAGGCGATGGGCACCGACCAGCTGCTGGCCGAGGCGCGCAAGGCGATGAACGACCAGCGCTACCTGGCGCCGGCCGGCAACAACGCTTTCGAGTTCTACCTCAAGGCGCTGGAGCGCGAGCCGGGTAACGCCGTCGCCACCGATGCGCTGCGCGAGACGTTTCCGTTCGCTGCCAGCGCTGCCGAGCAGCAGATCAACGCCGGCAACTTCAACGAGGCGCAGCGCGAGATCGACCTGCTCGCCAAGGCCGATCCCGCCAACTACACGCTGACCATCCTGCGTTCCAAGCTCGACGCCCAGCGCAAGGTGGCCGACAAGGCACAGCAGGAAGCTGCTGACCAGGCGCGCCAGCAGCAGCTCGCCGCGCAGAAGGCGGCTGAAGACAAGGCCGCGGCCGCCAAGGCCGAGCAGCAGACGACGGAGACTGTCGCCGCCAGCAAGCCACCGGCATCGGCGGCATCGACCCGGCCGGCCAGCGCGCCCGCCAGCCAGACCGCGCAGGCGGCGGCACCGGTCCGCGAGACGTCGACGCCCGCCGTGCTCATACGCAGTATCAATCCGCGCTATCCGACGCAGGCCCAGCGCGCGCGGACCGAAGGTTTCGTGGTGCTGAGCTTCACCGTGACCGCCGAAGGCGCAACCTCCAACATCAAGGTCGTCGAAGCGCAGCCGCGCCACGTGTTCGATCGTGCGGCGATCGATGCGGTCGACCGCTGGAAGTTCAAGCCGGCCACCCGCAATGGCGAGCCGGTGGATAGCACGGTGACGAACCGGATCAATTTCACGCTCACCGGGCAGTAGCCGCGGCAGGCGCTGCGCAGGACGGCCAGCCTGGTCCGGCTGGCCGTCCTGTGTTTGAGGATCGGCCACCCGGGATCGGCAACCGGCGCGGCGGTGTTCCCGCCGCGCGCCGCATGCTCAGCGACGGTGCCTGCGACGGGGCTTGTGCCGGCGCTCCGGGGCGCGGGGTGGCGGGCTTTCCAGTCCGGCCCAGTCCACGTGCGGCAGTCCGAGCAGGCGGTCGAACATCATCGGCATCAGCCCCGACGGCGCCGCGCCGGCCGAGTTCCACATCGTCACGATGCCCGCGTGGTACTTGGGAAAGAAGCCGATCATGGTGCGATAGCCCTGCACCGCGCCAGCGTGGAAGACCAGCGTCTCCCCGCCGTAGGTGAACACGCGCCAGCCCAGCGCGTAGTGGGCCGCGGTGATGCGCGCGCGCCGCCACGGGGTGGAATGCATTTCCACCGGCGTCGCGACGCCCGGTGCATGCAGCACTGCCAGCAGTTCGGCCGGAAGCACGTCGGGTCGGCCGCCCATCTGGGCGATCAGCCATTTCTCCATGTCGCGCAGGCTGGCATTGACGCCGGCGGCGGGGGCGACCCGGTAGTACGCCTCTTTCGGCTCGAACGGGCGCCACTCGCCGTGGCGTGCCGGAACATGCGGGCGCGCCCAGCTCGGACTGGCCTCCAGTGCCGCACGACCGTAGCTGGCGGTCTTCATGCCGAGCGGATAGAAGATGCGCTTGTCCACCAGCCGGTAGAAGAAGTCGCCTGTCTCGGCATAGATCACGTCGCCGATCAGACTGAAGGCGACGTTCTGGTAGCCGTAGCACTGGCCCGGCTCGCAGGTCATGTCCACTTCGTCGAGCTTGCGCACCAGCTCTTCGTAGGGGACGTCGTCCTCGAGCATGTTGTCGTAGGTATTGCGCGGCAGGCCGGCGCGCTGGCCGAGGATGTCGCCGACCGTGACCTGGCTGGCGGCCTGCATGTCCTTGAGCTTGAAGAACGGCAGCACGTCGATGAGCCTGGTGTCCCAGCTCAGCTTGCCGTCGCGCACCAGCAGCGCGGTCAGCCCGGTGGCGAATGCCTTGGACAGCGAGGCAAGCCGGAACACCGTCTGCGGCGTGATGGGCTGCTTCGTGGCCGCGTCCGCGTAGCCGGTGGTGTACTCGAACACCACCTTGTCATTGACCACCACCGCGGTCGCCAGACCGGCGACCGAGTGGCGACGGCCGAGTTCGTCCAGCCAGCGCCGGTAGTCGCCGAGCGCTTCCTTGACCCGCTTCGGCGGAAGTTGCGCGGATGGGACATTGCTGACCACCTGGCTCCCCGTCGTCTGTGGCTCGGGTCCGGCGTGGGCGGAGGTGGTGGCCGACACGCACAGCGCGGCGACGAGAGCAAGGGTCAGGGGACGGAACGGCATGCAGCTCGGCTTGGTGTCCGGCCGGAGCGGCCGGAAGGGAGGGGACGGGGCGACCGGATGCCGTGCAGCCATACGGTCGCGGGATTGTGGGCGAGTTCGCGCCGGCCCACAACGAAGCCACCGCATCGCCGAACAGGTGCCGGTCAGCTGCGCGGGGATGCCCGTGCTGCTGCGGTCAGTGCGGGTGCCCCAGCAGCATCGCGCTGGCCCGCTCGGCGATCATGATGGTCGGCGCGTTGGTGTTGCCCGTCGGCACACTGGGCATCACCGAGGCATCGACCACGCGCAGGCCCTCGATCCCGCGCAGGCGCAGTTCGCTGTCGACCACCGCCCCGTCGTCGCGCCCCATCCGGCAACTGCCGACCGGGTGGTAGACCGATTCGGCCTTGCGACGGATGAAGGCCTCGAATTCCGCGTCGCTGTCCAGTGCCGCCTCCGGGAACACCGGTTCGCCCCGATAGGGATCGAACGCGGGCTGGGCAAGGATGTCGCGCGACAGCTTCGCCGCCTCGATCATCCGGGCCAGGTCGTGGCCCTCGCCGTCGCCCAGGTAGTTGGCGTGGATCGCCACCGCGCGCGCGGGATCGGCCGAGCGCAGGCGCAGCCGGCCGCGGCTGCGCGGATGCAGGTAGCAGGCGTGCAGGGTGTAGCCGTCGCCGGGCAGGCGGTGCCGGCCGTGGTCGTCGAGCAGGGCCGGCACGAAGTGGAACTGGATGTCGCAGCGCTCGTCGTCGGCCAGCCGGCTGCGCAGGAAGCCGCCGGCCTCGGCGATGTTGGACGTGCCCGGGCCCTGCCGTGCGATCAGGTAGCGCAGTCCCGCGGACACCTCGTTCAGGTGGTCGTAGGTGACCGGGCGGGTGCTGCCCACCAGCGTGCAGATATCCAGGTGATCCTGCAGGTTGCCGCCGACCTCCGGCCGGTCGAGCACGACGGGAATGCCGTGCTCGCGCAGGTGGTCGGCCGGGCCGATGCCGGACAGCATCAGCAGATGGGGCGAATTGATCGCCCCGGCCGCCAGCAGCACCTGGCCGGCATCGATGCGCTGCGAGCCGCTGCCGTTGCGCAGCTGCACCCCGACCGCACGGCCGCCCTCGACGAGCAGCCGCTCCACCAGCACGCCCGTGCGTACCTCGAGATTGGCGCGGTCACGCACCGGCCGCAGGAACCCGGCCGCGGTGGAACATCGCGCGCCGTTGCGCTGGGTGACCTGGTACAGGCCGAAGCCCTCCTGGTGCTCGCCGTTGAAGTCGTCGTTGCGTGGATGACCGGCCTGGCCCGCGGCCTCGAGCAGGGCATCCGAGAGCACGTTGTGGTGGCGCAGGTCCGACACGCCAAGCGGCCCGCCGCTGCCGTGGCGGGCGCCTGCACCGCGCGTGTTGTCCTCGCTCAGCTTGAACCACGGCAGCACGTGGTCCCAGCTCCAGCGCGGATCGCCGGTCGCCTCCGCCCAGCGGTCGTAGTCGCCGGGCACGCCGCGGATGTAGCACATCGCGTTGATCGAGCTGGAGCCGCCGAGCGTCTTGCCGCGCGGCCACCACAGGCGCCGGCCGAGCAGCTGTGGCTCGGGTTCGGTGTGGTAGTCCCAGTTCACGCTGCGCACCTTGACCAGCCGGGCCAGGCCGGCGGGCATGTGGATCAGCGGGTTCCAGTCGCGCGGCCCGGCCTCCAGCAGCAGCACCCGCGTGTTCGGATCCGCGCTCAGCCGATGGGCCAGCACGCAGCCGGCCGAGCCGGCTCCCACGATGACGTAGTCGTAAGCCATTCCGCTTCCCCCGGGGCCGCCGGGCGGCCCGATGCCTGCATGCTAGTCTTTGCCGGACCCACGCTGGAACTCCCCGGTGACATCCTCTCCCGAAGCGGCCGCAAGCGAGCGACGTACCGCCGCCTTGTCGGCGCTGGCGTTTTTCTTCGTCCTCACCGCGTACTACATCGTCCGGCCGGTGCGGGATCAGCTCAGCGGGGCGGTCGGATCGCAGTCGCTGCCGCTGTTCTACCTCGGCACCTTCGTGGCGATGCTGGCGCTGACGCCGGTGTTCGGGGCGATGGTGGCCCGTTTCCCGCGCCGGCGACTGCTGGGCTGGAGCTACTGCTTCTTCATCGCCTGCCTGCTGGCGTTCGTACCGGCCTTCCTGGCGCAGGCGCGCATCGGCGCGCGCGAGCTCGGCGTGGTGTTCTTCATCTGGGTCAGCGTGTTCAACCTGTTCGTGGTGTCGCTGTTCTGGAGCTTCATGGCGGACATCTTCGACAGCGCGCAGGCGCGCCGGATGTTTCCGCTGATTGCGCTGGGCGGCATGGCCGGCGCGGTGTTCGGACCGGTGGTCACCAGCCTGCTGGTGGGCCTGCTGGGCGTGGCGCCGCTGCTGGTGGTCTCGGCGGTCATGCTCGGCCTTGCGCTGGCCCTGCTGTTGCGGCTGTCGCATGGCCGCGGTGGCGGACACGTGCGGCGCGACGAGGAGGCGATCGGCGGCTCGCTGTGGGCGGGCATCCAGGAGCTGTGGTCGCGGCCGTTCCTGCGCTACATGGCGATCCTGATGCTGCTGGGTGACGGCATCGGCACGCTGGCCTACGCGTTTGTCGCCGACTACGCCAGGGCGCATCTCGTCGACAGCGCGGCGCGGACCGCGTTCTACGCCCACCTGGACCTGGCGGTGAACGGGTTGGGTGCGTTGCTGCAGCTGACCGCCACCCGCTGGCTGATGCGTCGCTGGGGCGCCGGCTTCGGCCTGCTGGTGCCCGCGCTGGTGAACATGGCGCTGCTGGCGATGGTGACGGTCGGCGGCCACGGCAGCGTGGCCCTGCTGGGGATGACCCTGCCGCTGGTGGCGGTGATGCAGGTGGTGACCCGCGGCTTTGCCTACGGCATGACCAAGCCGGCCGTGGACGCGCTCTACACCCGCGTGCCTCGCGAGACCCGCTACAAGGGCAAGAACTTCGTCGAGACCGCGGTCTGGCGATTCGGCGATCTGCTGGTCACCAGTGGCGTGAGCGTGCTGGGGACGGCGGGTATCGGCCTGAGCGGGATGGCGCTGGTCGGCGTGGCGGTGTCCGGCGGTGCGACGTGGGTGGCGCACCGCGCCGGGCACTCGCCGGACCTGTTGCCGGAAGCGTCCGTCGACGGCGACGGGTCGATCGCCGGGTCGCGATCGACCTGAGCCCGCTTGCGCCGCTCAGCCGGTGATGTAGCGCTGCAGTTGCTCGATCTGCTCGGCCTGTGCGTCGATCACCGCCTTGACCAGGTCGCCGATCGAGATCACGCCGGCCACGCGCCCGTCCTCGTCGATCACCGGCAGGTGCCGGATGCGGCTGTGCGTGCACAGGCGCATGCATTCGAGCACGTCGGTCTCGGGCGTCACCGTGACCGGTGGTGCGCTCATGATCCCGGACACCGGAGTGGATGCCGACGCGCGCCCCTGCAGGATCACCTTGCGCGCGTAGTCACGTTCGGAAACGATGCCTTCCAGCTGCTCGCCTTGCATCACCAGCAGGGCGCCGACGCGGTGGTCGGCCATCTGGCGGATGGCCTCCAGCACCGGCGTCTCCGGCGCCACCGCGTATACGGCGTGCCCCTTGATCTGAAGCAGATGCCTGACCTGGTTCATGGCCGCCTCCCGGGTATGGATCCGGGACGAGTCTAGCGCCGGCGCGCGCGCCCGGCGTGGCGGCATCGTGAAGGGCTTCAGCGTTCGCCGTCGACGCGTTCCTGCACGAAGTACAGCGGGCGCTGCTTGGTCTCGGTGTAGTTGCGGCCCAGGTATTCGCCGATCACGCCCAGCGCCAGCAGCTGCACGCCGCCGAGGAACAGGATCACCACCATCAGCGTGGGGTAGCCGCGTACCGGATCGCCCCAGATCAGTGCCTTGGTGAACACCCACACGCCGTAGACGAACGAGAGCGCCGCGGCTGCGACGCCGATCCAGGTGGCCAGGCGCAGCGGTGCGCTGGAGAACGAGGTGATGCCTTCGATCGCCAGCTGGGTCAGTCGCCAGTAGTTCCACTTGGTTTCGCCGGCCAGGCGCGGGTCGCGCTGGTAGCGGATGGCGGTCTGGCGGAAGCCGATCCAGGCGAACAGGCCCTTCATGAAGCGCTGCCGCTCGCGCAGCGTGCCCAATGCGTCCAGCGCGCGGCGCGAGAGCAGGCGGAAATCGCCGGTGTCGCGCGGCAGCGGCGTGGCGGAAAGGCGCTCCATGGTCCGGTAGAAGGCCGCCGCGGTGAAGCGCTTGAGACGGCTCTCGCCGGCGCGGGCGCTGCGCGTGGCGTAGACCACGTCGTAGCCGGCCTGCCACTGCTCGACCAATGCGGGGATCAGTTCAGGCGGATCCTGCAGGTCGGCGTCGATGACCACGGCGGCACCCTCGGTGACGGCGTCCAGGCCGGCGGTGAGGGCCGCTTCCTTGCCGAAGTTGCGCGACAGCCGCAGCCCGCTCACGCGCGGGTCGGCGCAGTAGCCGCGGATCAGGTCCCAGGTGTTGTCGCGGCTGCCGTCGTCGACGTAGAGCAGTCTTCCGGCGAGTCCGAGGCCGTCCAGCACGGCCAGTGCGCGTGCGTGGAACGCGTCGAGCACGCTCGATTCGTTGTAGGCAGGGACGACGATGGTCAGTTCGGTCATGGACGGGGCAGCCTGGGACGACAGGGCATGCTAGACACCGCGCACGGTCAGGCCAAGCGTCGGCATCAGCGCCGGCCGGTACGGGCGGGAGGGTGGTCGCTGTCCAGGTATCCTGGCCCGCCCAGCCTTTCCATTTGCTTTTCGATCCAGTCGACCCGCCGCAGCACGTAGGCGCTGGGGCGGTCGACGTGGAACCGGCGCGGGCTCGGCAGCACCGCGGCCAGCCGCGCCGCCTGTTCCGGGCCGAGGCGCGCCGGCGGCACGTGGAAGTAGGCGTCGCTGGCCGCGCCCACGCCGTAGATGCCGTCGCCGAGCTCGGCGATGTTCATGTACACCTCGAGGATCCGCCGCTTCGGCCAGGTAGCCTCCAGCAGCACGGTGAAGTAGGCCTCCAGCCCCTTGCGCACGAAGCTCCGGCCGTTCCACAGGAACAGGTTCTTCGCCGTCTGCTGGCTGATCGTGCTCGCTCCGCGCAGGCGCCGGCCGTCGTCGGCGGCGTCGATCGCGTCCTGGATCTGGTCGAAGTCGAAGCCGTGGTGGAACGGGAACTTCTGGTCCTCGCCGGCCACCATCGCCAGCGGCACCCACGGCGAGACCTCGCGCCACGGCACCCAGCGTTGGCGCAGGTGGAAGTCCTTCTCGCCGTGGATCCAGGCGTCGAGCTGCCGCTCCATCATCACCGCCGAGGTCCACGGCGGCACGAAGCGCAGCACCAGCACGAACAGCCAGCTCAGTGCGACCCAGGCCAGGGCCAGCAGGCCGGTCCAGCGCAGCAGGCGTCGGAGGGTGGTGCGTGGGGGCATGGGCGGCGGCGGGGCTCGAAAGCGCCGAGTATAAGGGGCGCGCGTGGAGCAGCCGTTGAGGCGGCGGCGGCCGGCCCCATATGGTCCGGTTCAACGAATGACGAGGCTTGCCGTGGAAACGATTCTGGTCGAAGACGTGCTGCACCGCTTCCTGCTCGAGCGTGCGGGCGTGCGCGGTGTGCTGGTGCGGCTGGGCCCGGCCTGGCGCGAGGTCGCCGGCCGCGCCGGCTACCCCGCGTCGCTGCGCTCGCTGCTGGGCCAGTCGCTGGCGGCCAGCGGGCTGCTGACCGGCAATATCAAGCTGGACGGGGCACTGTCGATCGAACTGAAGAGCGCCGGCGCGCTGCGCCTGCTGTTCGCCGAGTGCACCGACCAGGGCCGCCTGCGCGGCCTGGCACGCTGGAGTGATCCGCTGCCCGAGCCGCTGGCGCTGGCCGAGCTGCCCGGGGCGGTCATGGCGATCACCATCGGCTCGGTCGAGCGCGGCCAGCGCTACCAGGGCCTGGTGGACCTGCGGCATGCGGACCTGGCGCGATCGCTGGAGGCCTATTTCGAGCAGTCCGAACAGCTGCCGGCGCGCATCGTGCTTGCCGCCGACGGCGATCATGCGGTGGGCCTGATGCTGCAGCGCCTGCCGGGCGAGGGCGGCTACGACGCGGTGCAGGACGAGGATGCGTGGTCGCGCATCGAGCATCTCACCGCCACGCTGGGGGCGCACGAGATGCTGGCCACGGCACCGGATCAGCTGCTTTACCGGCTCTACCACGAGGAGAACGTGCGTCTGTTCGAGCCGCGCCCGCTGGCCTTCGGCTGCAGCTGCACGCGCGACCGGGTATCGGCCATGCTGCGCGCGCTGGGACGCGACGAAGTGGAGGCGGCGCTGGCCGCCCGTGACGGCGAGATCGAGGTGATCTGCGAATTCTGTGCCCAGCGCTACGCCTTCGACCGGATCGACGCAGAGCACCTGCTCAGCGGCCCGGCCGGGCAGTTGCCGACCACACCGCAGTAGCGGAGGCACCTCGCTTGCGCCGGCGCGCTCAGCGCCGCGCGGGCGCCAGCGACGTCGGTGCTTCCGGCCCCAGCCAGTGCGAGGCCGGCTGCGCGCGCGAGAACAGGAAGCCCTGCGCGTAGCGCGTGCCGATGCGCAGCAGCGCCTCGCGCTGGTGCTCTTCCTCGATGCCCTCGGCGATGACCTGCATCTTCAGCGAATCGGCCAGCACCTGGATGCCGCGTACGACGGCCAGGCCCTGGTTGTCTTCCAGGTCGGCGAGATCGCTCGGCAGCTCGGTGATGAAGGAGCGGTCGATCTTCAGGGTCTGGATCGGGTACTGGTGCAGGTAGCTCAGCGAGGAATAGCCGGTGCCGAAGTCGTCCAGCGAGATCTTCACGCCCTGCTGGCGCAGGTTCTCGAGGATGCGCTTGACCTGCGGCGGGTTCTCCAGCAGTGCCCGCTCGGTGACCTCGATGCGGATGCAGCGGGTGGGTACGCCGTGGCGCTCCATCGCGGCGAGCAGGCGCAGGTCCAGGTCGGCCAGCCGGAAGTGCCGGCCGGACACGTTGATGCTGATGAAGCCCTCGCCCCGGGTCAGCGCGAGGGTCTGGGCGAACACCTGCTCGAAGATCTGCCAGTCGATGCTCTCGGCACAGCCGCTTTCCTCGGCCACGATCAGGAAGTCGCCCGGCGAGAGCACGCCGCGATCGGGGTGATTCCAGCGCAGCAGTGCCTCGTAGCCGACGATTTCCCCATCGGCGATCGCCACCACCGGCTGGTAATACGGTTCGAACTCGCTGCGCGAGAGCCCGCGCCGCAGATCGCCTTCCATTTCCAGCAGCGACAGCGCCTCGTAGCGCAGCCGGTCGTCGAACAGTGCGGCGCGGTGGCGGCCCTCGTCCTTGGCGCTGTACATCGCCGCATCGGCGTCGCGCAGCAACTCTTCGGGCTGCTGGTAGTGCGCCGCCGGCAGCGCGATGCCGACCGAGGCCGAGGTGAAGATCTCCTTGATGCCGAGCCGGAACGGGGCCTGCAGCTGGGCGATGATCCGCTCGGCGATCTGCACGGCCATGGCCGGCTCGGTGATGCCGTCCAGCAGCACGGCGAATTCGTCACCGCCGAGGCGGGCGACCAGGTCGCGGGTCTTCAGGCAGCCGCGGATGCGCCCGCCGACCTGGAACAGCAGGTCGTCGCCGACCAGGTGGCCGACCGAATCGTTGATCACCTTGAAGCGGTCCAGGTCGATGAACAGCACCGCGAACAGTCGCTGCGGGTCCGTCTTGTACTGGTTGAGCGCGTGGTCCAGGCGCTGCAGCAGCAGCGTGCGGTTGGGCAGGCCAGTCAGCGAGTCGTGCAGCGTCTCGTACTTGAGGCGGCGCTCGACCCGCTCGCGCTCGGCGATCTGCTCGCGCAGGTCGCGGTTGGCCAGCGCCAGCGCGCGAGTGCGTTCGTCGACCCGGCGTTCGAGGCTGGCATAGGCCTGCTTCAGCGACTCGTTGGTGTGCTTGCGCTGCAGCGCGTTGGCGATGTGGTAGCTGACGAAGGTAAGCAGTTCC
The DNA here is from genome assembly GCA_018970895.1 of Lysobacteraceae bacterium. Classification (GTDB taxonomy): domain Bacteria; phylum Pseudomonadota; class Gammaproteobacteria; order Xanthomonadales; family Rhodanobacteraceae; genus Dyella_A. The sequence continues at coordinate 11,605 of JAGWVM010000016.1, forward strand.
TGGTCGCGCTCGGTGTAGGTGTGTTCCGGGGTGTAGCTCTGCACCGCCAGCACGCCCATGACCCGGTCGTTCCACACCAGCGGCACGCCCAGCCAGCACACCGAGCGCGCGCCGAACTGGCTGATCTCGCCGATCGACACGAGGCGGTCGATCTCCGCCGGATCGGCCAGCAGCGGCTTGCCGTGGCGCAGCACATACTCGGTGGCACCGCGACCGTGCGAGCGCGGTGGGCGCACCGCGTCGACCTCGTCCACGGAGTAGGGGAAGCTGATCTGCTTGCCATCCTCGTCCAGCAGCGCGATGTAGAAATTGCGCGCATAGATCAGGCCGCTGATGATCCGGTGCACGGCCGCATAGAAGCCTTCCAGGCTCTCCGGTGCGCTGGCCATCTCGGCAATGCGGAACAGCGCCGCCTGCAGGCGTTCGCCACGCTGGCGCTGCAGCACCTGCTGGCGCAGCACGCGGTTGGCCTCGCGCAGCGCCGACGTGCGGTCGGTCACGCGGCGCTCCAGTTCGGCGTGCGCAGCGCGGCGCTCGAGCGCGGTCTGCACGTGCTGGGCCACGTAACTGAGCAGTTCGCGGTCGTTCTGGGTATAGCGGGTGTCGCTGCGGTAGCTCTGCATGACGATGCCGCCGACCACGTGGCCATCGCGCAGCAGAGGTACGCCAAGCCAGTGTTCGCAGTTCGGCCCGATCGGTACCAGCCGCCCGGAGAGCTGGCGGGACACTTCATCGATCGAGCCCATGATCGGCTGCCCGCTCTTGAGCAGGTTCCAGGTGAGGCTGTACTCCATTTCCGCCAGCGGGACGTTCTCGTCCGGCGAAGGCGGATCATCGTCCACGGTGTCCACGTAATAGGGAAAGCGCACGCTTTCGGAGGCTCCGTCGTACAGCGCGATGTAGAAGTTTTCCGCGTACATCAGGCTGCCGACGATGCCGTGCAGTGCGCGCATCATGTCCGGCATTGCATGGTCCGAGCCGGCCTGCTCGGCGATGGCATAAAGGGCACGCTGCAGGCGCTCGGCCATCGCCAGGCGGGAGATCGCCTCGTACAGCCGGGACGTTTCGGCCAGCTGGCGCAGGCGTGAGGCCACGACCCGGCCGAGCCAGGCGAGCTCGGCCTCCAGGGCCACCGGCAGCGGCGCGGCAGGGCACTCGAGCGCGAGGGTCCTCAGGCCCTGGGGATCGTCGGCCAGGTCGATCTGGCGCAGTCCGGGGTCGGGGGTCCAGCTGTCGCCGTGAAGCCGCCAGCGCAGGCGCCCGGGGATGCCCAGGCTGCCCAGCAGCCGCTCGCACACATCGACCACGCCCGCTGCATCGCTCACGCTGAACAGCTGTTCCACTGCCCCGCGCAGCGCGATCTGGCCGGATCCGGTACGGCCGGATCCGCTCGCGCTCGGTGTGGGCACGAAACTCATCGGAAAGGGTGAACTCGACGTCAAAAGTTGCCGGCAGCCTTTATAGCTCGGCGGCCGGGCTTTGTCGCCGGCCGGAGGTCTTTTGCCGGCATGCGAAACCATCCGTCCGGCGGACGGTCCGATGACGCGCTCGTCGCCGTTCTGTGCACCAGACCGTCTTTTTGACGCTGTTAGCAAAACGTAAAAAGCGATATACTTTGGACCGAACCTGGCACCGGACAGCCCCTGTTTCGCCATGCGACGCCCTCTCGCCCTCGCCGTCACGCTGTTGCTGCCGCTCGCCGCGGCCGGCCAGGTGCTGCCGGGCGTCGGTCAGCGGATGGCCGGAGATCTGCTCGCCGGGCAGGGTGACGGCATCGCCGAAGTCAGTCCCGGCGTGGCTGTGCCGCTCTGGCGCGGGGCCGATGGCCGCGAGCTGATGCTCGGTTCGGACCAGCGCCCGGCGGGTTCCCAGGCGGCCGATGCGCCGCTGGCGTTCGGCGTGATCGGAGCTGGCCCGGTGGCGAGCAGCAGCCTGCAGTACCGGCTCAGCCCCGCGCTTCGCGCGCACGCGGGAGTCACCGAGCACGGCTGGATCAACACGCCCTACCGGGTACTCGGTAGCGAGGTGGGTGCCACCTACAGCGCCGGTCGGTACAGCCTCGGCCTGAGCATGGGCGCGGATGCGGCCAGCAACTCGTCGAGGCTGCCACGTGTCCTGCCCGGCGCGTTGCCGGGAGTGAACGGTCTGTCCGCCTTCGGCAGCAGCACCCAGCTCAATGCCCGTGGGCGCGTCGCGCTGGATGCCAGCAGCGGTATCGACCTGGGCGCCAGCGTCGGGCGCATCCACTTGCTTCCGGGCAACCTGATGGGCGTCGACACGCTCGACCAGAAGGCGCTCAGCTTCGGCATCGATCGGGGGCCGCTCAGCGGCAGCCTGGTGGGGCGGGTCATGCAGCCCACGGCCGGCATTCCCGGTGCCTACAGCCCGGATCGACGATGGAGCAGCATCGATTTCGGCGTGACCTGGAAGCTTCCGTGGCAGGGCCAGTTGAGCGTGGGTGCGCAGAACCTGTGGTCCTCCGGTTCGCCGACGAACTCGCCGGCGGGCCCCGAGCCGGACCAGTCCAGGACGCCATACGTGCAGTACCACCAGGATCTGTAGCCTTCCCTGCCGGGCCTGAAGCAGAAACGCCGTCGCACCGCGACGGCGTTTTCGTTTGCGTCTGCCGTTGCGCAGGAGACGCGTCGTCAGCGGCCGTCGTTGCGGATACGCACGTCTCCGCTGAAGCTTTCGATCGCGATGTGGGAATTGCCGTCGCCAGCCGTCGCATTCAGCTCACTGCCCGGCCCGTGCCCATGACGTTCGGCCGTGCCGAAGGCGCTGCGCAGGTCGCCGCTGAAGCTGCTGGCATGGATCGACGTCGATACCTCAGGTGGCAGCGAGACCTGCACGTCACCGCTCATGCTGTCGACATCCATCCGTCCACCTGGCGCCATGCCGCCCGCGATGTCGACGTCGCCGGACACCGTGCTCAGCTTGAGCTTCTTCCACGGGCCGCCGCGAACCTGGACCCTGCCGGACACCGTTTCCAGCCGTGCCTCGTCGCCGAGCGCGGGGGCGAGGATGTCGCCGCTGACGGTCTGCAGGTCGGCCACGTCGGCGTGGCCCGCCTGCTCGATGCTCCCGCTGACGCTGTCCACGCCAAGCCGGGGCGTCCGCGCGTTGATGCGGATCTTGCCGCTCACGGAGTCCACCTTGATCGTGCCGCCGTCGGTGCCGTCGATGCTGAGCGGGGCGCTGACGACGCTCACGTCCAGTGATGCACCGCGCGGTACCTGCACGTCGAGCACGCTCGGCCCCATGGCGTTGTCGCTGCCCCAGTTGAGCAGCCCGCGGTGTCCCCGGGCGCGGACCCTGATCTCGAGATCGTGGTCCGTGCCGGTGATCTCCAGCGGCTCGGCGCCGTCGCCCAGCGTGCCGCCGACATGGACGGCCTGGCGGTCCCATGCGGTGATGTTCACCTCGCCCTTGATGTTGCTGATCGTCACCCGGACGGACGGGGTCGCGGCGTGCGAGAGATCCAGCGGCGTGTCGGCCCAGGCGGCTCCGGCGTAGACGCTGGCAAGCAGGACGAGATAGTGGAGTGGTTTCATCGGGATGCTCCTGGGGTCAGCCCGCGTCGCGGCCGAGCCGACGAAGGCGTGACTGTTGCTGTTCGGTGCGGGCGAGCAGGCGCCGAAGGGCGGCCGAATCGGGCGCCTGGGCGATGGCTTCGCGCAGTTCCATGCGAGCCGCGCCCAGTTCGATGGCCGCACCGGCCAGGCGAGGGTCGGCCGGCTTCCAGTCGGCTTGCGCAGCGATCGCCGCGCTCCCGGCAGCCAGCGAAGGTTGCTGCCTGGCCAGGCCGACCGCAAGCAGACTCACGGCCGCCAGGCCGGCGGCAAAGAGCCAGGCCACGCGTGACGGTGCGACCTCCGCGGGCGGGTTTTGCCGGTCGGCGTCGAGTGCCTGCTCGATGCCGGCCCACAGGTCGCGTTGCGGTGCGGCCGGCTGGCGCAGGTTGCGCAACTGGTGGCGCCATTCGAATTCATTCATGCGGGTTCTCCCAGCAACTTGCGCAACAGCGCGCGGGCGCGATGCAGCTGCGCCTTGGAGGTTCCGACGGCCATGTCCAGTTCCACGCTGATGTCCTCGTGCTTCCAGCCTTCGATGTCATGCAGCACGAGCACCGCCCGGGCGCGCGGAGGAAGCCTGCCAATCGCCCGTTCGAGCTCCTCCCGCTCGGCAGCGCAGAAGGGGGTCTCGCCGTGGTCCGGCAAGGCCTCGTCGTCGACGAATCCGACCGGGTTGGCGCCGCGCGAGCGGAGGTCCATCAGTGCGACGTTCACCGCGAGCCGATAGAGCCAGGTACCGAACGCGCTCTCGTGTCGGAATTCGGCCAGCTTCTGCCAGGCCTTGATGAACGCGTCCTGGGTCAGGTCTTCGGCGCGGGAGCGGTCGTACCCGGCCAGACGCAGCAGCGCGCCGTGCACGCGGTCGACGTGACGACGGTAGAGCCGCTGGAATGCCGCGCGGTCGCCGCCAGCGGCGGCGCGCGCATCCTCCGCATCGGGGGTGGCTGCGGTCGTCGCGGGCGTCATCGGGTATCCGGTGGCGAGGCAGGCGCTGCTCATCTTGCCAGCTTGGATGCGGCACCTGCCGAAATGGTTTGAATCAGCGGACAGGTCGCCTCTCGGGTGACCTGCCCGTGGGCCTCAGGCGGAGGCGGCGCTGCGCCGGCGCACCGGTGCCGCCTGCGCGAGCCATGCCGCCATGCGGTCGCGCTCGCGGATCAGCGCCTCGGGCAGGCGCGGTGAAAGCCCGTCGAGGTAGTCGCCGATAGCTGCCAGCTCGGCGCGCCAGCCGTCCTCGTCGATGGCCAGCAGCTCATCGAGCTGACGGGCCTGCAGATCGAGCCCGTCGAGACGCAACTCGTCGGCCTCGGGCACGATGCCCACCGGCGTCTCCCTGCCTTCGGCACGGCCGGCAATGCGTTCGATCATCCACTCGAGCACCCGCAGGTTGTCGCCGAAGCCCGGCCACAGGAAGCGGCCATCCTCGCCCTTGCGGAACCAGTTGACGTGGAAAATCGCCGGCAGCTGCGCGTCGGGTCGATCGAACGACAGCCAGTGCGCGAAGTAGTCGCCGTAGTGGTAGCCGCAGAACGGCTTCATCGCCATCGAGTCGCGACGCAGCACGCCGACCGCGCCGGTCGCCGCGGCGGTGGTTTCCGAGCCCATCGCCGCGCCCATCAGCACGCCGTGGGTCCAGTCGCGCGCCTGCATGACCAGCGGCAGCAGCGACGGGCGACGGCCACCGAAGACGATGGCGCTGATCGGCACGCCCTGCGCATCCTCTGCCTTGTCCGACCAGGTCGGGCACTGCCGGGCGCTCACCGTGAAGCGGGCGTTGGGATGGGCAGCCGGACCGTTGGCCGGGTCGTAGGGGCGACCCTGCCAGTCGACCGCCGGCTCGCCCGGCAGGCCCTCCCACCAGGGCTGGTTGTCGGCGGTGACCGCGACATTGGTGTAGATGGTGTTGCGCGCGATGCTGGCCAGGGCGTTCGGGTTGCTGCTGGCGCTGGTGCCGGGCGCCACGCCGAAGAAGCCGGCCTCCGGGTTGATTGCGTAGAGGCGGCCGTCCTCGCCCGGGCGCATCCAGCAGATGTCGTCGCCCACCGTCCACACCTTCCAGCCCTCGTGACGATAGCCCTGCGGCGGGATCAGCATGGCCAGGTTGGTCTTGCCGCAGGCGGAGGGGAAGGCGGCGGCAATGTAGTGCGTCTCCCCGGTCGGGTTCTCGATGCCGACGATCAGCATGTGCTCGGCCAGCCAGCCCTCCCGACGGGCCTGGTGGCTGGCGATGCGCAGGGCGTGGCACTTCTTGCCGAGCAGGGCGTTGCCGCCGTAGCCCGAGCCGTAGGACTGGATCGTCAGCTCCTCGGGGAAATGCATGATGAAGCGCCGCTCCGGGTCCAGCTCGCCGGTGGAATGCAGACCCTTCACGAAGCTGCCCTCGCGCTCGATGCGCGCCAGCGCCGCGGCGCCCATCCGGGTCATCGTGCGCATGTTGGCGACCACGTACGGGCTGTCGGTGATCTCCACGCCGCAACGCGACAGCGGCGATTCGATCGGCCCCATGCAGTACGGGATCACGTACAGGGTGCGGCCTTCCATGCAGCCGTCGAACAGCGCATCCATCTTCGCGTGCGCTTCGGCAGGGTCCATCCAGTGGTTGTTGGGGCCGGCGTCCTCGCGCCCGGGCGTGCAGACGAAGGTGAGATGTTCCACGCGCGCCACGTCCGACGGGCTGGAGCGGTGCAGGTAGCAACCCGGATGGGTCTGCTGGTTCAGCTTGATCAGGTCGCCGCTGGCCAGCATCTGCTCGACGAGGGCGGCATATTCGGCCTCGGAGCCATCGCACCAGTGGATCCTCGCCGGGCGCGTGCGCACCGCCGTCTCGTCGACCCAGCGTTCCAATGCCTGCAGCGTGCTTGCCATGTGCTCCTCACCGTGGTCTTGCCGGAAAACGAAGCGCGCACGCTAGTTTGCGTCCACTGGCATTGCAAGGACGGGTGCAACAAAAACGGCGCCCGCAGGCGCCGTCGATACTCCGGCCGGTGGAATCAGGCCGGGGTGAGGGTGGCGATCATGTGTTCGACGTAGGCGTCGAACTCCTCGTGGGTGATGCGCGGCAAGCCGAGCGTGAAATTCAGCTGCAGGAAACCCACGTAGGCGGCATAGGTCAGCCGTGCCCGGTTCAGCGCCTCGGTAGGCGGCATGCCGGCCTCGCGGTAGGCGGTATTGAGGAATTCCATCCGCCGCTGCGACACGCGCGCCATCACCGGTACCACCTGCGGATGATCCAGCGCCTTGAGCAGGGCGGCATAGACGCGGTGGGCCTGCAGCTCGTGGGCGACCCGCCGGAACAGCTCCGGCAGGCGCGCGCGCGGGTCGGGGATCGCTTCGATCTGGCTGATGATCTCGCGCTCGCCGAACTGCTCCCAGCGCTCCAGTGCGGCCTGGACCAGCGCCTCGCGGGTACGGAAGTGCCAATAGAAGCTGCCCTTGGTGACGCCGAGCTGGCGGGCCAGTGCCTCGACGGCCACCGCATTGACTCCCTGTTCGGCGATCAGGCTGAGGGCGGCTTCTTCCCAGTCCTCGGCGCTGAGGCGGGTACGTTCGGGTTTGGCGTTGGCATTCATCCGCGTATGGTAGCCCGCGGCCCCTTCATTGCAATGTGCGACGCGCCAACCCGGTTCCACGGCGCATCCCGTGATGACGCCGGAGTCCGATGCTGCGCCGCGGGTTGACGGCGGGTTGCCGGCAAATCCATACTCATGCGTATGTTAAGTGACCATGCCACGACCGAACGCCTGACCGCCGCCGATGGCCTGTCGCTGGCGGTGGACACCCGCGGTCCGGCCGAGGCGCCGGTACTGTTGTTCGCCCACGGCTTCGGGCAGACCCGTGGCGCCTGGTCGGGCAGTGCCCACGCACTTGCCCGGGCGGGCTACCGCTGCGTCAGCTTCGACAGCCGCGGCCATGGCGAGAGCGACCGCGTGCCGGATGGCCGTTACCACATCGAGCAATTCGCGGCCGACCTGGCCCTCGTGGCTGGCGTGCAACCACGTGTACCGGTCCTGGTCGGTGCATCGATGGGCGGCCTGCTCGGGCTGGTGGTGGCCGGCGAGTCGACCCCGCCGCCCTTTCGCGCCCTGGTGCTGGTGGACATCACGCCGCGCTGGGAGGCAGCGGGCGTGGAGCGGATCCTGGCCTTCATGCAGGCGCACCCCGAAGGATTTGCCGACTACACGCACGCGGCCGAGGCCATTGCCGCGTACTTGCCGCAGCGGCGCGAACGCAAGAGCGAGGACCAGCTGCGTCCGCTGCTGCGCGAAGGCGACGATGGCCGCCTGCACTGGCACTGGGATCCGGCGCTGCTGGCCGGCGTGGTCAGCGACAGCGAGCGCTACCAGCCGCGCTTGCTTGCTGCCGCGGCGAAGGTGGACGTGCCGGTGCTGCTCCTGTCCGGTGGCCGCAGCGACGTGGTGTCGCGCGACACCGTCGCCGAATTCCTGCAACTGGTGCCGCACGCCTGCCATATCGAGCTGCCGGCGGCCACGCACATGCTGGCGGGCGATGCGAACGACGCGTTCACGCGCGCCATCGCAACGTTCGTCCGCGACCTGGATCGCCACGACGCCCGTCCGGGCGCCATGGCCGGTTGAACCGCAACACCAACCTGCAACGAGGGTGTCGAGATGTCCGTGTTACTGACCCTGCTGGCCGCGCTGATCGCCACCGGCGCGTGCGCCTACCATCGCTCCAGCCTGCGCACGTGGGCAATCGTTACCGGTATCGCCACCCTGGCCGTCGGCGCGCTCGCCGGTGCTCAGGTGACCACGGTGATCCTGCTGGTCATCGAGGCGGTGATCGCCGTGCCGTTGCTGATGCCGGCGTTCCGCCGCCGCCAGATCAGCGCGCCGCTGCTGAAGATCTTCGCCAAGGTGACGCCCAAGCTGTCCGATACCGAGCAGACCGCGCTGGAGGCCGGCACGGTCGGCTTCGAGGGCGAGCTGTTCTCCGGCAAGCCCGACTGGCACGAGTTGCTCAAGCAGCCCAGGCCCGAGCTCAGCGTGGAAGAGCAGGCCTTTCTCGACGGCCCCGTCGAGCAGCTGTGCTCGATGCTCGATGACTGGCAGATCACCCACGAGCTGGGTGACCTGCCGCCGGAGGTCTGGGAGTTCCTGAAGAAGCACAAGTTCTTCGGCATGATCATTCCCAAGCAGTACGGCGGCCTCCAGTTCTCCGCGCTGGCGCACTCGGCGGTGCTGCAGAAGCTGGCCACGATGTCCGCCACGGTGGCCTCCACGGTCGCCGTGCCGAACTCGCTGGGACCGGCCGAGCTGCTGCTGCACTACGGCAGCGAGGAGCAGAAGAACTTCTACCTGCCGCGGCTGGCCGTCGGCGAGGAGATTCCCTGCTTCGCCCTGACCGGCCCCTACGCCGGTTCCGACGCGACCTCGCTGACCGACTACGGCATCGTCTGCAAGCAGGTGGTGGACGGCGTCGAGACGCTCGGCGTGAAGCTCACCTTCGACAAGCGGTACATCACCCTGGCGCCGGTCGCCACCGTGGTCGGCCTGGCCTTCCGCATGTACGACCCGGACCATCTGCTCGGCGACAAGGAAGACCTCGGCATCACCCTGGCGCTGCTGCCGCGCACGACGCCGGGCCTGCAGATCGGCCGCCGCCATTTCCCGCTGAACATCCCGTTCCAGAACGGCCCGGTGCACGGCAAGGACGTGTTTGCACCGCTGACCACGCTGATCGGCGGTCCGCACATGGCCGGCCACGGCTGGCGCATGCTGGTGGAGTGCCTGTCGGTCGGACGCGCGATCTCGCTGCCGTCCAATGCCACCGGCGGCGTGCGCATGGCGGTGGCCGCCACCGGCGCCTATGCTCGCATGCGCAAGCAGTTCGGCCTGGCCGTGGCCCGGTTCGAGGGCGTCGAGGAGGCGCTGGCGCGCATCGGCGGCCTGACCTACGCCACCGCGGCGCTGTCGCGCGCCACGGCGGCGGCCGTGGATCGCGGCGAGAAGCCGGCGGTGCCGTCGGCGATCGCCAAGTACCACGCCACCGAGTGGGGCCGTATCGTGGCCGGCGACTCGATGGACGTGCACGGCGGCAAGGGCGTGCAGCTCGGTCCGAAGAACTACGCCGGACGGGCCTGGCAGGGCGTGCCGATCGCGATCACGGTGGAAGGCGCGAACATCATGACGCGCAGCCTGATGATCTTCGGCCAGGGCGCGATCCGCTGCCATCCGTACGTGCTGAAGGAAATGCAGTCGCTGTCGATCGCCGACTACGGCGATCGCCTGAAGGCGTTCGACCGTGCGCTGTTCGGCCACCTCGGTTTCGGCATCTCCAACGCGGTGCGCAGCTTCACCTTGGGCATCACCGGCTCGGCGATCGGCGATGCGGCCGGCGACGCCTACACCCGTCGCTACTACCGCAAGCTCAACCGCTACTCGGCCGCGCTGGCGCTGTGCGCCGACGTGTTCATGGGCGTCCTCGGCGGCAAGCTGAAGTTCAAGGAGAAGCTGTCTGCCCGGCTCGGCGACGTGCTCAGCTACCTGTACATCGCCAGCGCGATGCTCAAGCGCTACGAGGACACCGGCCGCCCCGAGGCCGACCGGCCGCTGCTGGCCTGGGCCTTCCACGAGTGCGTGTGGCGCATGCAGATGGCGCTGGACGGCGCGATCCGCAACTTCCCGGTCAAGCCGGTGGGCTGGCTGCTGCGGATGCTGGTATTCCCACTGGGCCGCCGCGAGGTGCCGCCGTCCGACCGGCTGGGTCGTCGCGTCGCGGCAATCATCACCGCGCCGGGCGAGGCCCGCGACCGCCTCACCGAGTGGACCTACCTCACGCCCACGGCGAACAACACGGTCGGTCGCATGAACGCGCTGCTGCCCGACGTGATCGCCGCCGAGCCGGTCGAGCGCAAGTTCCTCAAGGCGCAAAAGTCCGGCCAGTTCGTCTCGCACGAATACAACCAGCAGTTGATCGAGGCGGTGAAGGCCGGGGTCATCACCGACGGCGAGGCGGCCCTGCTCCGGCGCGTGCGCGAGGGTACCTTCGAGTTCATCTCGGTGGACGACTTCGACCCGAAGGAGCTGCGCGCCGCCGTGGTGCACAGCGAATCGGCACCCAGGGGTCTGGCCGACGCGGCGTAAGCCGCGCTCGGACCGGCGCACGGATGACAGCGGCCCCCGGGCCGCTGTTCTTTTGTCGGGGAGGGGACCATGTCATCCAGCGTGCTTGCGCTGTATCGCCGGATCACCCGCTGGCCGCTCGGCCACTGGCTGTTTTCGCGCGCGGTGTGCCTGAAGGCGCCGTACTTCGCGACCATCGCGCCACGCTTCGTGGCGCTGGAGCCGGGGCGCTGCGTGGTGCGCATCCGCGACCGCCGCCGCGTGCACAACCACATCGGCACGGTGCACGCGATCGCCCTGTGCAACCTGGCCGAGCTGAGCGCCGGCGTGATGACCGATGCGACTCTGCCGCCGGCGCTGCGCTGGATTCCCCGCGGCATGACGGTGGCCTACCTGAAGAAGGCGGTCGGCCCGATGCTGGCGGAGGCTACGGCAGGCTCGCTGCCGGCGATGGCCACCGAGGGCTGTGCCTTGCCCGTGCAGGTACGTGTCACCGATGCGTCCGGCGATGCGGTGTGCGAAGCGACCATCGAGATGTGGGTCTCGCCACGGCGGAAGACGTAGCGACCGCCGTCCTCACACCTCGACCGAGGCCGCATGCTCGCGCGTGGCGGAGAAGCGCACCTTCGGCCAGCGTTCCTGCGCCAGCTGCAGGTTGACCCGGGTCGGCGCGATGTAGACCAGCTCGCCGGCCGCATCCAGCGCCAGGTTCATCGCGTTCTTCTCGCGGAACTCGGCCAGCATCTTCTCGTCGTCGCAGTGCACCCAGCGGGCGGTGGCCACGCTGACCGGCTCGAAGCTGGCGTCGACGTTGTATTCGTCCTTGAGGCGGTAGGCCACCACGTCGAACTGCAGCACGCCGACCGCGCCGAGGATCAGGTCGTTGGACATCAGCGGGCGGAAGAACTGGGTGGCGCCTTCCTCGGACAGCTGGGCCAGGCCTTTCTGCAGCGCCTTGGCCTTGAGCGGGTCGCGCAGCCGGGCGCGGCGGAACAGCTCGGGCGCGAAGTTGGGGATGCCGGTGAAGCTCAGCAGTTCGCCCTCGGTGAAGGTGTCGCCGATGGTGATGGTGCCGTGGTTGTGCAGGCCGATCACGTCGCCCGGATAGGCCGTTTCGACGATCTCGCGGTCGCTGGCCATGAAGGTGAGCGCGTTGGCGATGCGCACGTCTTTGCCGGTGCGCGGCTGGATCATCTTCATGCCGGCGGTGTAGGTGCCCGAGCAGACCCGCATGAAGGCCACGCGGTCGCGGTGCGCCGGGTCCATGTTCGCCTGGATCTTGAACACGAAACCGGTGAGCTTCTCCTCCTCCGGCGATACCTCGCGGGTGAGCGTGCCACGGGGGCGCGGCGAGGGCGCGTGCTCGACGAAGAAGTCCAGCAGCAGCTGCACGCCGAAGTTGTTCACCGCCGAGCCGAAGAATACCGGGGTCAGCTTGCCGGCGAGGTACTCGTCCAGGTCGAAGGCCGGGGCGGCGCCCTGTACCAGTTCCAGCTCCTCGCGCAGTTCGGCCATGGCCTCGGCGCCGACCGCTTCTTCCAGCCCGGGCGCGTCCAGGCCCTTGAAGATGGTCGAGTCCTGGCGGGTGAAGTTCTTGCCCGGCTCGAAGATGTGCACCTCGTCGAGCACCAGGTGGTACACGCCCTTCAGCCGCTTGCCCATGCCGATCGGCCAGGTCACCGGGGCGCAGGCGATGCCGAGCACCGACTCCACCTCGTCCATCAGCTCGATCGGCGAGCGGCCTTCGCGGTCGAGCTTGTTGATGAAGGTCATGATCGGCGTGTCGCGCAGGCGGCACACCTCCATCAGCTTGATCGTGCGCTCCTCCACGCCCTTGGCGCAGTCGATCACCATCAGCGCCGAGTCCACCGCGGTGAGCACGCGGTAGGTGTCCTCGGAGAAGTCCGCGTGACCGGGCGTGTCGAGCAGGTTGACGATCTTGCCTTCGTACGGGAACTGCATCACCGAGGAGGTGACCGAGATCCCGCGCTCCTTCTCCAGCGCCATCCAGTCGGAGGTGGCGTGGCGCGCCGCCTTGCGGCCCTTCACCGAGCCGGCCATCTGGATCGCGCCGCCGAACAGCAGCAGCTTTTCGGTCAGCGTGGTCTTGCCCGCGTCAGGATGGCTGACGATGGCGAAGGTGCGGCGGCGACGGGTTTCGGTCTGCTGGGTGGACATGGGGCATGTCTGTTTAAATATCAGCCGGCAATGATAACCCGGTTGCCTCGGGCCGGTTTTCCGGCCGGTGCCCCGCTGGCGCAGTTCGGGGAGGGGTGGTCACTCCCCAGGGTCGGGCGGCGGTACCGGTGAGAGGACGTCATGCAGGCGATAACATTGTTCAATCCCTCCGCAACGCTGCAGCGCATGGAGCTGGAGAACGGGCAGCTTTGCCTGGTGATCGACGACGCCCTGCGGGAGCCTGAGCGCATGGTGGCGTGGGCTGCCGCGCACCGCCCTGCGTTCCGGTCGGTGGATTCCTACGCCTATCCCGGCGTCTTTCTGCCGGTGCCCGGCGAGATCGAGGCGGCATTTGCCGCGTTCTTCGCGCAGCGTGCCCAGTCCTGGTTCGATGCGGGGCAACTGCTTCGCATGAACGCGCGTCTGGCGATGGTGACGACACCGCCGACCGCGTTGCGGCCGTGCCAATGGTTGTGCCACGCCGATGACTTTGGCGTGGATCCCGCGCTCAGCATCCAGGCCGCGGTGCTCTACCTGTTCGATGATCCGTCGTTGGGTGGCACCAGCTTTTACGAGTCGACCCTGTCCACGCGCGACACGCAGCAGCTGTTCGCCGATTCATTGGCCATGCAGGGCGCCGTGTTCGCGCGCCGGTACGGACTGCAACCCGGCTACATGCACGGCACAAACGCCTATTTCCGGCAGGTCGGCAGCGTTCCGGCGCGATGGAACCGTCTCGTGTTCTACGACGGCGCGATGCTGCATTCCGGCGACATCGGTGAGCCGGACCGGCTCACCGATGATCCCAGGGTCGGGCGATTGACCCTCAACGGATTCTTCACCTGCCGGCGCCGCTCTCGCTGAGGGCGTCGGAAGGCGCGCTCAGCGTGCCAGCGTGGTCAGCACCTTGTGCCAGAAGTGCAGTCCCGCGCCAACTTCCGAGGCGGGCAGCTTTTCGTTGAGACCATGGGCGAAGGTGTCGTCCGGCTTGGTGAAGGCCGCATCGGTGCCGTAGCAGGGCACGCCGGCGTTGCGGAAGTACATGCTGTCGGAGGCCCCGGCGGACATGCCCGGCACGATCTCCACGCCCGGGAAGCGCGCGTGCACCGCCGCGGTCACCGCCGCGATCACGTCCGGGCGCAGCGGCGAGGCAGGGCTCTCCACCGGCTTCGGATCCAGCACGGTGATGGTGGCGGTCGGGTCGTCGATCACCCGGGTCAGCGTTTCGCGCACGCTGGCGACGGGCGTGCCCGGGAAGATCCGGCAGTTCACGTTGACGCTGGCGCTCTGCGGCAGGGCGTTGAGCGCATGGCCGCCCTGCAGCATGGTCGCCACGCAGGTGGTGCGGATCTGCCCGACGTAGGCCGGGTCCGCCGAGATCGTCGCCGCCGCCTGCGCATCGTCCGGGTGATTGGCGAAGCGGACCATCGCCTGGCCGAGCGCGCCGGGCGTGTGCGTGCCGGTGGCCCGCAGCGAAGCGCGGGTGATGTCGTTGATCATCGGCGGAAACTGGTAGGCCGCGACCTTGTCGATCGCATGCGACAGCCGGTAGATCGCGTTGTCCGGCGAGGGCTCGCTGGAGTGGCCGCCGGGCGAGGTGAAGGTGATGCGGAAGTCCGCATAGGTCTTTTCCGCCGCCTGGATCTGGTAGACCACCGGCTTGCCGGTGGCCGGATCCAGCGTGCCGCCGCCGGCGTCGGCGTTGAGCAGGAATTCGGCGTCGTGGTAGCGCCTGGCCAGCTCGCGGGTAGTGGCCATGTCGGTCTCCTCGTCGCCCGACAGCAGCAGCACGATGTCACGGCTCGGCTTGAAGCCCTCGCGCTTGAGGCGGATCAGGGTTTCCACCAGCACCACCACGGCGGTCTTCATGTCGGCCGTGCCGCGACCGTACAGGTAGCCGTTTTCCTGCAGCAGGGTGAACGGGTCGCGGGTCCAGTCCGCGCGCTTGGCGGCCACCACGTCCATGTGGCCGGACAGGTAGATCGGCTTGCCGTGTCCGGTGCCGCGGTAGCGGGCGACCAGCGCGGCGGTCTCTCCGACGGGGATGATCTGGACATCGTCGGCGGCGAAGCCGCCTTCCTTCAGCTTGCCGGCCAGGTAGGCCGCCAGCGCCGGTACCTGGTGGTTGCCCTTGACCGTGGGTACGCTGATCGCGTGGCGCAGCATGGCCATCGCCTCGCCCAGTTCGCGGGTCTGCATTGGCGGGCCCGGATGCGTCGCCATGGCGGGAGCAGTGGTGAGGCCCAGGGCGATCAGGGCGGCCAGGGGCCGCAGGGTGCGTGCTGCTCTCATTTCGATGGTTCTCCCCATGGTGCGTCGAGTGACGTTCGTCCGAGTATGCGTGCCGACGCGCGCGCTGCCTATGGGGTCCCGCCCCGCGCCGGTGCGCGGGGCGGGTGAGCGGCATCAGAGCTTGTAGTTCAGCCCGAACATCACCGTCCGGCCCCAGGTGTCGTACTCCAGCGGGCGGGCGACCTGCACGCCGTTCGGCAGGCCGGCGATCTGTCGGGTGGTGTCCGGCGAGTTGCTCAGGTTGTTCACCTGCAGCAGCAGCGACAATCCCTTCAGGCGCCCCTCGTCGAAGGCGTAGCCCAGCTGCAGGTCGGTCTGCCGGTTGGCCAGTACCGTGGTGTAGCCGAGCTGGTCGAAGAGTGCGACCGCCTCGCCGGTGAACGAAGAGCGGTAGCGCTCGGCGATGCGCGCGGAGAAACCGTGCTTCTCGTAGTAAAGCGCGACGTTGGCCACCTTGCGGGACAGCCCGGGCAGGGTGTGCGGACCGCCGGGGATCGCCGACACCGAACTTTTCGGGATGCTGCTGTTGGTCAGCGAGAAATTGGCCTGCACACCGAAGCCGTCCAGCGCATCGGCAACCAGTCCGCCTTCCAGCGAGCCGGACAGTTCCAGCCCTTCCATGCGCCCGCCGGCGCCGTTCTGCGGCCGGGTGAACGAGCCGTAGTTGCTGGTCGGGGTGAGCGTGGGGTTGTCGTTGGTGTAGTGGGAGAAATCGTAGTGCAGGGTGGTCTGGTCGTAGATGTAGTTCAGCAGGTTCTTGTTGAACAGCGCGACCGCGACATAGCTGGACTTGCCGAAGTAGTTTTCCCACGACAGGTCGGTGCCGACCGCGACGTAGGGCTTGAGCTTCGGGTTGCCCCCGCTGCCCGACCACAGCACCTGGCCGGCCGCCGGGCCGTTCTGCACCAGCGACACGCCGGCCGAGGTAGCCACCTTCTCGTCGTCGATGCGGCCGCGCGCCATGGTCTTGGCCAGGCCGAAGCGCAGCACCTGGTGGTCGGTGAGCTGGGCGACCAGGTTCAGGCTGGGCAATACATTGGTATAGGAAGCGCCGCCGGAGATGTGGCCGACCAGGGTATCGCCGTTGGTCTGCAGCGCATCGGACGACTGGTTGGTGTGCACCACCTGCACGCCGACGTTGCCACGCAGCGGGATGTCGCCAAGCTGCGTGTCGATGTCGAACTTCACGTAACCCAGCGGCACTTTTTCGCGCACGCTGTAGTTGCGGTTGTAGTCGGCCAGTCCATTGCGGGCGGTCAGGTAGAACTGGTTGCCCAGCGCGCCGAGCACGTCGTAGTAGACGATGCCGGGGATGCCGCCGTAGGCCAGCGAGGTGGGCGAGCGGATCAGGCCTGCGCTTATCGGTGCGCCGAAGTTGTTGTCGTAGGTGCCGCGGGTCGAGCCGTTGCCGTTGAGCCAGGCGAAATAGACGTCCGCCTGCTTGGTCTTGGTGCGTTCGGACCAGTCCACGCCCAGGGTGAAGTCGGAGAAGATCCAGCCGGCCGGATGGGTGGCCTCCAGCCGGATCGCGCGAATGGTGTCGCGCTGGCGGTCGAATTCCTCGCGGCCGTTGTAGCCGTAGTTGTCCGGGTCGGTGAACACCACGTTGGCCGGGTTGGACAGGTCGATGCCGGTGCTGAAATCGGGATAGCCGTTGCCTGCCGGTGTGTTGAACTGCACGCGGGTGGTGCCGCCGTTGGGCAGGCCGGTGAACAGGTAGGCGTCGCGCAGCTTCCTCTTCGCGGTGGAGTAGGACAGGTCGGCCGTCGCCTGCCAGCCGTTGCCGAAGTCGTACTGGTTGTTCCAGCCGGCGGAGAACAGCTTGTCGTGCTCGCGGTTGAACTCGTTCTGCATGATCGGCTTGATGCCGTCGATCGTGCCCGAGGTGACCAGCGGATAGGGCTGGTAGGGCGTGACGCCGACGTTGCTGTAGGAGATGCCGTCCCAGGGGCTGCTCGACCACTGCAGGCCGTTC
Source organism: Lysobacteraceae bacterium (assembly GCA_018970895.1). Taxonomy (GTDB): domain Bacteria; phylum Pseudomonadota; class Gammaproteobacteria; order Xanthomonadales; family Rhodanobacteraceae; genus Dyella_A. The sequence goes on from JAGWVM010000016.1 coordinate 28,707, forward strand.
GTGTACTGCCGCTGGTTGAAGGTCGAGTAGTACATGTCCAGCGTGGAGTGGTAGTGCTCGCCCGGCGCCCACTCGATCACCGCCATCAGGCCGTTGCGCTTCTGCCGCTCGGACTTGGCACGCAACTGCATGCCCTCCTGCGAGATCACGCCGTCCGGCATGCCGGGGGTGTGCGGGGCACCCCAGTTCTGCTCGGCGCTGCCGGGCCCGTTGTCGACGCTCCACCACCAGGCCTGGTACTGCTTTTCCTGGATCGGCGAGTCGAGCTGCGCGACGCCGAGCGCGACGCCAAGCGTGTGGTCGAGGAACTGGTCGATGTACGACGCGCTGGCGCGGTGGCCCATGTCGCCGACGCCCGCGCCGGGATTGAGATTGCCGTTGGTGGTGTGCTCGCCGCGCAGGTTGAGCACGATGGCGCGATGGGGCAGGTCGAGCGGGCGGATCGTGTGCAGGTCCACCGTGCCGGACAGGCCCTGGCCGACGAGGCTGGCGTCGGGGGTCTTGTAGACGGTGGCCCCGCTGATCAGCTCGGACGGGTACTGGTCGTACTCCACGCCCCGGTTCTCGCCGATGGTGGCCTGCTCGCGCCCGTTCAGCGTGGTGCCGGCGAAATCGGGTGACAGGCCGCGGATCGAGATCACGTTGGCGCGACCGTCCAGCCGCTGCGTGGCCAGTCCCGGCAGCCGCGCCAGGCTCTCGGCGATGCTGGCGTCGGGCAGCTTGCCGATGTCCTCGGCCGAGATCGCCTCGACAATGTCGTTGGCGTTCTGCTTGGCCCTGATGGAGCTCTCGATGCTGCCCCGGATGCCGGTGACCACCACCGTCTGCAGGGTGGTGGCGGCCGCTTGGCGGGACTTCGACGGCGGTGGGGCGTTCGCCTGGCTGGCGTCCCGGGCCGGCGGGGGCGGGGACGGCGCCTGCTGGGCGTGTGCGACGCCGAGACCGACCAATCCTGCCAGCGCGATCTGGCAGGCCTGCGTGAGTCGTGGGTGACCTGATGGCCGGCGCGTGATGCCCGGCAAATCGCATGGGCGACGGATGCGCATGCTCTTCTCCCTGGTTGAGCGTGATGGATTCCCTTCCCTCGAAGCATCGGCGAGCACCGGAGGCACTGTCACCATGCGACGCACCAAGCCAGTGGGCGTGCGGGCTGCAGGGGCTGCATGAACGTGCGCACCACAAAAAAAGCCCGGGGATCGCTCCCCGGGCCCTCCGCATGCCGGCGGTGACGCCGGCATGGTGGCGGATGCGAAGGCTTACTTCGCCTCCTTCTCCATCAGCTTGTCGACCAGGTTCGCCGGCACTTCCTCGTAGTGATCGAAGATCATCGTGAAGTTGCCGCGGCCGGAGGTGGCCGAACGCAGGAAGTTGATGTAGCCGAACATCTCGGCCAGCGGCACGAAGCCCTGCACGTAGGCCTGCGGACCCTTCTGGCCCTGCTCGCTCACCGAACCGCGACGGCGGTTGATGTCGCCGATGACGTCGCCGAGATAGTCGGCTTCGGTCACCACTTCCAGGCTCATGATCGGCTCGAGCAGCTTCGGCTTGGACATCCGCTGCGCTTCGCGGAAGCAGGCGCGGCCGGCGATTTCGAACGCCAGCGCCGACGAGTCGACGTCGTGGTACTTGCCGTCCACCAGGCGCGCCTTGAAGTCGAGCACTTCGTAGCCGGCCACCTGGCCCTGGCGCGACTCCACCTCGATCGCGTGCTGCACGGCCGGGATGTACTCGCGCGGCACGCGGCCGCCGACGATCTCGTCGGAGAACACCACGCCCGAACCCGGCTCGCCCGGCTCGAAGATCATCTTCACTTCGGCGAACTGGCCCGAGCCGCCGGACTGCTTCTTGTGGGTGTAGGTGTGCTCGACGGTCTGGCCGAAGGCCTCGCGGAAGCTGACCTTGGGCTTGCCCATGTTCGCGTCCACGCCCAGCTCGGTGCGCATGCGGTCGATGGTGATTTCCAGGTGCAGCTCGCCCATGCCCTTCAGCACGGTCTGCCCGGTTTCCTTGTCCACTTCCAGCTTCAGCGACGGGTCGGCCTTGACCATCTTGTAGAGCGCGGTGGACATCTTGTCGACGTCGTTGCGGCTCTTCGGCTCGACCGACACGCTGATCACCGGATCCGGGAAGCGCATGCGCTCCAGCAGCACCGGATGGCCCGGATCGGTCAGCGAGTCACCGGTCTCGGTTTCCTTCAGCGACACGAACGCGCAGATGTCGCCGGCGCGGACTTCGTCGATTTCCTTGGTGGCGTTCGCCTGCACTTCCACGATGCGGCCGATGCGCTCCTTCTTGCCACGGGTGACGTTCTGCAGGGTGTCGCCCTTCTTGATCACGCCGGAGTAGATGCGGGTGAAGGTCAGGGTGCCGAACTGGTCGTTGATCACCTTGAACGCCAGCGCGCGGGCCGGGGCGTCGTCGGTCACTTCCTGCTCGCCCAGGATGTTGCCATCCTCGTCCACCAGCTGGATGCCGCCGTTCTCGCCCGGGTACGGCATGTAGTCGATCACGCCGTCCAGCAGCTGCTGCACGCCCTTGTTGCGGTAGGACGAGCCGCAGAACACCGGGACCAGCTTGCCGGCCACGCAGCCCTTGCGGATGCACTCCTTGAGCTTCTCCAGCGAGGGAACCTCGCCGTTGGAGAGGTAGGCGTCCATCGCCTCGTCGTCCATTTCCACGGCGGTCTCGATGGCCTGCTCGCGCAGGGCGGCGAGGTTGGCGACCCACTCCTTGTCGGCGGTGGCGCTGAGCGCCTGCACGCGCGGGTGGCTGGCCACTTCCTCCAGCGGGATCGACTCCCACTTGCTGTCCTTGTCGTCGCCCAGCCAGATGTAGCCCTGGCCGGCGATCAGGTCGACCATGCCCATGAAGTCGTCATGGCTGCCCAGCGGCACCTGGCACAGCACCACGTTGGCGCCGAGGCGGTTCTTGATGCCGTCGACGCAGTGTTTGAAGTTGGCGCCGATGCGGTCCATCTTGTTGACGTAGCACATGCGCGGCACGTTGTACTGGTCGGCCAGGCGCCAGTTGGTCTCGGTCTGCGGCTCCACGCCGGCCACGCCGTCGAACACCACCACGGCGCCGTCCAGCACGCGCAGCGAGCGGTTCACCTCGATGGTGAAGTCCACGTGCCCGGGGGTGTCGATCACGTTGATCTGATGGCCCTTCCACTCGGTCGACACGGCGGCCGACTGGATGGTGATGCCGCGCTTGCGCTCCTGCTCCAGGTAGTCGGTCGTGGTCGAACCCTTGCCGTCCTTGGTGTCGTGAACGTCGACGATCTGGTGCTTCTTGCCGGTGTAGTACAGGACGCGCTCGGTGGTCGTCGTCTTGCCGGCGTCGATGTGCGCGATGATGCCGATGTTGCGATAGAGCTTGAGGGGTTTCTGTCGGGCCACTGTCGGAGTTCCGTAGGTGCGTTTTAAGGGAAGCGTGAGCAGGACAGCGCTCGTGCTGCCCCATGAAAATTCGATCGCTTGCGGTGGTTCGATGCTTGCTTGGCGCCCGATTGCCCGGCGCGCAGAGGCGTCAAACCGCCGATTATAACCGGGTTTCTTGGCAAATCAGAGCCCTGCGCGCCATGCGGGGGTCGCCGGGCCCGTTCAGGTTTCCTGCGCGGCGTCCAGCAGATCCTCGTAGAACGCCCCGTACGGCTCGGTAGGGTGGGCGATCTGGATCTCCAGAATCCAGCGCCGGGCGGCCGGCGGGCCGGCGAAATCGCCCAGCGTGCCGCCCCGATGGACGGCGTGCGGGTAATCGCCGATGCGATGGCCCTTGACCGCATGGTTGAAGCGCCAGCCCATGGCCGCGGCGCGCTCGCCGGCGAAACGGTAAAGCTCAGCGCCGGACAGCCCGTTCTCGCGCCAGGCCGTCGCTACCTCGCCGAACAGCCGCCGCGCGGCCTCGGCGGCCGCCTGACGCTCCGGCGCGTGGCCGACCGTGAAGGTGTCGCCCACGTCGCCCTCGTGGCCGTCGAACACCAGCCCCAGGTCGATGAAATAGCTGTCGTTTTCGCCCAGCCGGACGGTCGGGTCGGAGCGCTGGCGCCAGGTCTTGACGGTATTGGCGCCGATCCGGATCAGGGTGGGATGCCAGATCCGCGCCACCCCCGCCTCGGCAAACACCTGTTCGGCCATCGCCCGGGCACCGGCCTCGTCGATGCCGGGCACCATGCGCTCGCGGATCGCCGCCAGCACCGCCCAGCTGCGCGCGCGGGCCCGCTCGAGCAGGGCGGGGTCGAAGCGGCGGCCGACGGCCTCGCGATCGGGGGCGGCGGCCACCTCAGCCCGCCGCCAGCAGCAGGCCGAGGCCCAGCGCCGCCGGTGCGGCCTGGATCCACAGCACCTTGCGGGTCGCGGTCAGGCCACCGTAAAGGCCGGCCACCAGCACGCAGCCGAGGAAAAACGCCTTCACGTGCAGGCCCTCCGGACCGCGCAGCCACAGGCCCCAGGCCAGCCCGGCGGCGAGAAAGCCGTTGTACAGGCCCTGGTTGGCCGCCAGCACCTTCGACTGCTCGGCGAACTCCGGGGTCAGCCCGAAGGCCCGCCGCCCGCTTGGCCGCGTCCACAGGACCATCTCCAGCACCAGGAACCACAGGTGCAGCAGGGCGATGATGGCGATGACGAGGGTGGCGGCGAGGCTCATGCGGAGTCGGTGGCGGTGACGACAGGCCTGCCAGTGTCTCAAGCCGTCCTCGCCGCCGGCAAATGCCCGGCGGCGGCTGCCGGCTCAGGCGGCGCGGAAAGTGACCACCAGCACGTCACGGTGGGCCGGCTGCGACGGGTCCAGTGCCGTGACCGGGGTGACGCCGTGGAACACGCGGGCGTCGTCCACCAGGGCGGCATCCAGCGGGCGGGTCAGGGTGAAGCTGCCCAGCTCGGTGCCGTCGGGGGCGAGGATGGTGGTGGTTCCGCTGGCGATGTTGTGACGGTCGACCATGAGCACCAGTACGTAGTCGACGCCGTCCCGGTGCATGCCTTCGGGCGTCGGTTCGCCGGCCTGCTCCGGCAGCGCCTCGATGCGGAACTGGTGCACCTCCACGTGCCACTCCCGGGTCTGCGGGGCCAGCACGCCGAACAGCTCGTGGCTGAAGGCCAGGATCCGCTGCAGGCTGGCGCCCTCGCCGACCTCGGGCTCGATCGGCTCGAACCAGCGCCGGATGTCGCCCTGCAGCCGGTTGTAGGCCAGGCTCTGGAAATGCGGCTGGTGGGGCAGGCGACGGATCACCCCGTCCTCGCCCACGGCGAAGGTGGCGTGGCGCCGGCGCCGGTGGCGACCCCGGGCGGCGAGATAGCTGTCCGGAGCCAGGTCGTTCCAGCTGGCGGCGAACGCCGGCCAGTCGCCCAGGGCAGCCGGGGCGTCGAGCAGGGCGCCGGTGACCGGGGCCTCGAGGAAGGCGAAGCCGTCGCGCCGAAGGCGTTCGCCCAGCGCGGTGAAGTCGGGGAGGAAGGGCATGCGCGAAAGCGTAGCAGCTGGCTGCCGCCATGGGCCTCGGGTCCGGGCCGCCCTGCGCCCGCGGCTGGATGCCCCGCCGGCCGGAAGCGGCTTCGACCCGGATGGTTTCACCCGTATCCGATTCCTACATGATCAAATCGAATATGGATGTATAGACGTCTAAACGTCTATTGACATCGGTTCGTGGAGATCGATACATTGCACTCCACTCATCGAGACCGGCGGAGGGACAGGCCCTTTGATGCCGGGGCAACCTGCAGGCGCAAGCCTGCGACGGTGCCAACTCCTGCGGGGTGCCCTCGGGCGCCGCCGGTAGATGGGATGCCGCTCAAGAGCGCCGACGGCGCGTCGTGACGGCAACTCACTCGGCTCTCCGCAGGTGCGATGTCACAGGAGAGTCCCGAATGTCCGCCCAGCTCGCCCACTTCCCTGCCACCGCGTCGGCCCGTCCCCAGGCCGTCGCTGCGCCGTCGGCCTGTCCGTCCGCACTCACCCGCCAGCGCAGCACCCGCCGCATCACGCTGGAACCCACCTACGGCGGTGGCGCGCGGGGGGTCGAGGTCAGCTACCTCTGGTGCGGCGCGCCGGACGCGCCGACCGTGGTCGTACAGGGCGGCATTTCCGCCGGCCGTGACGTGGTGGCGCCGGAAGGCGAGGCCGCCGGCTGGTGGCAGGCGCTGGTCGGCGACGGCCGGGCGATCGACCTGAACCGCTACCGCGTGCTCTCGATCGACTGGCTGAGCCCGACCGAGCTGGGTGCCACCTCGGTGTCCAGCGACGACCAGGCCCACGCGATCAGCGCGCTGGTCGACGCCCTCGGTATCGGTCGCATCGCCGCCTTCGTCGGCTCGTCCTACGGCGCGATGGTCGGCCTGGCGTTCGCCCGGCGGCATCCGTGGCAGCTCGACCGGCTGGTGCTGCTGGCCGGCGCGCACCGCGCCCACCCGATGGCCACCGCCCTGCGCAGCGTGCAGCGCGGCATCGTGCGGCTGGGCCAGTCCAGCGGCCAGCTCGACGAGGCGCTCGGCCTGGCGCGCCAGCTGGCCATGACCACCTACCGCGGCAGCGAGGAGTTCGCCCGCCGCTTTGCCGGTGCCCCCGAACTGCGCGAGGACCGCTTCCACTTCCCGGTGGAGGATTACCTCGACCAGGCCGGCCGCCGCTTTGTCGAGCGTTTCGACGCCGAGCGCTTCCTGGCCCTGTCCGAGTCGATCGACCTGCACGACGTGCCGCCGGAGCAGGTGCCCACTCCGACCACGCTGATCGGCTTCCCGTCCGACCGGCTGGTGCCGCTGGCCGACCTGTGCGAGCTGCAACGCCGCCTCGCCGGGCCGGTCACGCTGGAGGTGGTCGAGTCGCCGTACGGCCACGACGGCTTCCTCAAGGAAACCGACCGCCTCGCTCCGCTGCTGCGCCAGGCACTGATGTAGGAGCCCGCTCGCGGGCGATGGCTTCTTCCGTTGCCCTTCGATGGCGATCAGGAGCAGGAGCATCGCCTGCGAGCAGGCTCCTGCGACAGAAAACGTGCCGCGTCCCTATTGATTTTCCGGAGAGTTCCATGACCACCTCGGCCCCCAGCACCCGCGCCGTCCGCGCCGGCATCGAGTCCGACACCCAGCACGGCGCCATCGTGCCGCCGCTGCACCTGTCGACCAACTACAGCTTCACCGGGCTGGGCGGCAAGCGCGCCTACGACTACTCGCGCAGCGGCAATCCCACCCGCGACCTGCTCGGCGAGGCGCTGGCCGACCTGGAGCAGGGTGCCGGCGCGGTGGTCACCGCCAGCGGCATGTCCGCGGTGGCGCTGGCGCTGGAGCTGGTGCCGGCCGGCGCCACCGTGCTGGCCGCGCACGATTGCTACGGCGGTACCTGGCGCCTGCTCGACGCGTGGGCGAAGAAGGGCCGCTTCCGCGTGGTGTTCGCCGACCTCACCGATCCGGCCGCGCTGGCCGCCGGCCTGGCGCACCGGCCGGCGCTGGTGTGGGTGGAAACCCCGTCGAATCCGCTGTTGCGGATCACCGATGTCCGCCACGTGGCGCATGCCGCGCATACCGTCGGCGCGCTGGTGGTGGTGGACAACACCTTCCTCTCGCCGGCACTGCAGCAGCCGCTGACCCTGGGCGCGGACCTGGTCGTGCACTCGACGACCAAGTACATCAACGGCCACAGCGACGTGGTCGGCGGCGCCGTGGTGGCCCGCACGCCGGAGCTGGCCGAGCAGATCAAGTGGTGGGGCAACTGCAACGGCCTCACCGGCGGTGCCTTCGACAGCTACCTGACCCTGCGCGGTCTGCGCACGCTCGGCGTGCGCCTGCGCCAGCATGAAGAGAATGCCGCGCGCATCGCCGAACACCTGGCCAGCCACGGTGCCGTGCGCAAGGTCTACTACCCGGGCCTGGCCGAACACCCGGGGCATGCGCTGGCCGCCCGCCAGCAGCAGGGCTTCGGCGCCATGCTCAGTTTCGAGCTGCACGGCGAGGTGGAGGAGATTGCGGCCTTCGTCGACGGGCTGGAATATTTCTCGCTGGCCGAATCGCTCGGTGGCGTGGAGAGCCTGATCGCCCACCCCGCCTCGATGACCCATGCGGCGATGGCACCGGAGGCGCGCCGCAACGCGGGCATCGCCGACACCCTGCTGCGTCTGTCGGTCGGTATCGAGGACGGCGACGACCTGCTGCGCGATCTTGACGCGGCGCTGCGCCGCGCCGCTGCCGCGGGTGCCGCCAAACGCAAGGTGCGCGCATGAGCGCGGTGGTGGCGGACAAACCGGGCGCGGCGCCGCGTCCGCTGAAGGCCCCGGCCGAGGCCCCGACGGTCGCCATCGTGCTGCTGGGCACGGGCGTGGTCGGCGGTGCCCTGCTCAAGCTGCTGTGCACGCCGGCCGCCGCGCGGATCCGGCTGGTCGGGGCGGCGAACTCGAAGCGCCAGCAGACCGACCCGGCCAAGCTCGCCAGTCGCCAGTTGCGCGAGCAGATCCGGGCCGAGGGCGATCCGCGCGACAACGCGGCCCTGCTCGCCGCGCTGGACGCCAGTGGCGTGGCGGTGAAGGTGATCGTCGACGCCACCGCCAACGTCTCGCTGGCCGCCCGCCATGCCGAATGGCTGGGGCGCGGCTACCACGTAGTGACCGCCAACAAGGCGCTGGCCGGCGGCGATCTGGCCGGATGGCGCGCGCTGCAGGCGGCCACCGCGTCGGGCGCGGCGGATTACGGCGATTCGGCCACGGTGGGCGCCGGCCTCCCGGTGCTGTCCACGCTGCGCCGCCTGCGCAGCTGCGGGGACGCGCTGCTGACGCTGGAGGGCGTGTTCTCCGGCTCGCTGTCGTACCTGTTCAACCAGTACGACGGCAGCGCGCCGTTCTCCGCATTGCTGGGCGAGGCGCGCCGGCTCGGCTACACCGAACCCGATCCGCGCTCGGACCTCTCCGGCGAGGACGTGGCGCGCAAGCTGCTGATCCTCGCCCGCCACGCCGGCTTCGCGCTCAACGCCGACGAGGTGGAGGTGGAGAGCCTGGTGCCCGAGGCGTTGCGCGGCCTGTCCACCGAGGACTTCCTCGAGCGCCTGCCCGAGCTGGACGCGCCGCTGGCGGCGCGCGCGGCCGAGGCGCGCGAACGCGGGCACGTGCTGCGCTACCTGGCGCGCCTGAACCAGCGCGGCCACGCCCGTGTCGGCCTGGTGGAGGTGCCGCCGAGCCATCCGGCCGCGCGCCTGTACGGCACCGACAACCAGTTCGCGCTCACCACCACCCGCTACAACACCCAGCCGCTGGTGATCCAGGGACCGGGCGCGGGACCGGAAGTCACTGCCCAGGCCCTGCTTGGCGACGTGCTGGCGCTCGCCTGATGCGGCTCAGCGGTCGCCGCCGGCCGTCGGCTCGGCGATCGCCTCGACCTGGATCCGCAGCGTGACCCCCATGCGGAAACCGTAGTCCTTGCCCGCCGGCATGCCGAAGTCGTCGCGCCGGAACGTGGCGAAGGCGTCGGCGCCGCACACCTCGCGCTTGAGCAGCGGATGCGGCATGCACTTGAAGCTGCGGATGGCCAGGGTCAGCGGATGGCTGACCCCGTGCAGGGTCAGCGTGCCGTCGACACTTGTCGGCGCCCCGTTGCGGAAGCCGGCCAGGCGTCCGGTGTAGCGGGCCTCGGGCCACTTCGCCGTGTCGAACAGCTCCGGGCCCCGCGCCACGGCATTGAGCTTGTCCTGCCCGAAGTCCGCGCTGGCCATGTCGACCACGACGTCGACCGTGCCGGTTCGTCCGGCGCGGTCGAGCGTCACCGTGCCCCGGCTGTGGTTGAACTTGCCGCGCCACACCGAGAGGCCGCCCATGTGATCGGCCTCGAAGCTCGGGTAGGTGTGGTCCGGGTCGATCCGGTAGGTCGTCGCGGCAGCGTCGGCCCGGGGAGCGGCAAGCGCCGGGAGGGCGGCGAGCAGGAGGGCGAACGGCAGGGGCAGGGGCGGCGGCATCGGGATCTCCGGCGGGTGGCTTTGTCCGGACGACGAACCGGCCGCCGGCGATTCGACACGCCCCAAACGAAAACGCGCGGCCGGGGCCGCGCGCTTTCGACGGGAGGGCCGCCGGGATCAGCGGTGACCGGTCATGCGCTCGGTCTCGTCCTCGTCCGGCGGGATCTGCAGATCGTCCGGATGCGCGTGGGCTTCGCTGCGCTCGGCGATGATCGACGGCGTGCGCCAGCCCGACTTCACGCCCCACAGGAAGAACACCAGGCCGATCACCGCCACCAGCGCGAGGTCCCAGCCGTAGGGGATGTAGTCCAGGCCGCCGAACTTGGCGCTGCCGAATTTCGACACCACGGCCAGCGTGATCAGGTAGGCCACCAGCCACCACGCGCCCTTCAGGTGGGATCCGAAATCCTTCCAGCCGTGCCTGGCCTGGTAATAGAAGTACACCGGGAGCGCCACGACCATCAGCAGGATGATCTCGCCGGTCAGCGGCCACTTCGCCCAGTACAGCAGCTCGGCCGACATGATGAAGGCGATGCCGGCAATCAGCGGCAGGCCGGCCAGCCGGAACGGGCGGTGCAGCTCCGGCGCCGTGCGGCGCAGGGTCATCACGCTGACCGGTCCGGTCAGGTAGGAAATGATCGTCGCCACCGAGATCACCGCCGCCAGCGAGTCCCAGCCGCGGAAAAAGAACAGGAACAGGAACGACACCACCAGGTTCAGCCACATCGCCGGGCGCGGCACGCC
>JAGWVM010000265.1 GCA_018970895.1 Lysobacteraceae bacterium
CTTGGGATGGACTCGCATGATCCCTGAAAAGAACGATGTCGTGACCTGTGTCCTCGTCGCGACGGCCGCCCTGCTGTTGGGCTTTCTCCGCTGCAGCGGTCGCCTCACGAAGCCGGACTGATTCACCCACCCACCACTGCGACAGACACCGAAGGCCCGGACATTCCGGGCCTTCGGCGTTTATGCCGTCGCCTCACCGAGGAAATACACATGCACCTGGTCGAAACGATGGCCTATGCCGGCGAGAAGCCGTGGCATGGCCTGGGGAAGAAGCTCGAAGCCCAGCAATCCATCGAGGTCTGGAAGGTCAGCGCCGGCATGGACTGGCAGATCGAGGCCTCCGAGGTTCGCTATATCACCGGTAGCACCACCGTCGGTGTCATCAACGCCTTTCCGGAGCAGAAGGTGCTGTATCGCTCCGACACCAAGGCGCCGCTGGCGGTGGTCAGCAAGCGCTTCCAGGTCGTCCAGCCGGGCGAGATCCTGGAGTTCTACCGCGACCTGACCGCCTGCAACGGTTTCGAGCTGGAAACGGCCGGCGTGCTGCGCGAGGGACGGAAGTTCTGGGCGCTGGCGCGAACGGGCCAGAGCACGACGCTGAAGGGCCGCGACAAGGTCGATGGCTACCTGCTGCTGGCGACCGCCTGCGACGGCACGCTGGCGACGACGGCGCAGTTCACCAGCGTCAGGGTGGTCTGTAACAACACGCTCCAAATCGCCCTGGGGCAGGCCAGCGGCGCGATCAAGGTGCCGCACCGCAGTGCATTCGATCCCGAGGCGGTCAAGCGCCAGCTGGGCATCACCGTATCGTCTTGGGATGGCTTTGTCGCGCGGATGAAGGCGTTGGTGGACCGTCCGGTCGATCCGGACTCGGTGGAAGGACTGTTGCGTCGCGTCCTTACCTACCAGGGGCAGGACAGCAAGGCCATGGTGGTCAATGAGCAGGCGGTCGCCACGGTGCGTGCCCTGTACGAGGGTGGCGGACGGGGCGCACAGATGGCTTCCAGTCGCGGCACGGCGTGGGGCCTGCTCAACAGCGTCACCGAGTACGTCGATCACCACCGGCGTGCACGCAGCGACGATCACCGCCGCGATGCCGCCTGGTTCGGCCAGGGCGCGCAGCTGAAGCAGCGTGCCTGGGACGAAGCCATGAAATTGGTCAGCTGATGGGGGCGATGGCACGCGACGCGAGATGTGCCTCGAAGCGAAGCGCCAACGCCACCTGGAATGCGAACCACCCACCGCCCGGCTGATGCGCGCGCATCGGCCGGGCTTCTTTTTGCCTGGAGAAACCCGATGAGCAAGCCAAATGCCGCCGTGCGGCTGGTGGATACAAAGAAACTGCCCTACGGGCAGTGGCTGGACGTGCGCCGGAACGGCATCGGCAGTTCGGATGCTGCCGCCGCCGTGGGCCTGTGCCCGTACAAGAGCCAGCTCGAACTGTGGATGGAGAAGACTGGCCGCACGCCGCCGGAGGAAACGCGCCCCGGCCAGGACGACCCGCGCTACTGGGGCACCCTGCTGGAGCCGATGGTGGCCGCGGCCTACCAGGAGCGCACCGGG
>JAGWVM010000141.1 GCA_018970895.1 Lysobacteraceae bacterium
TGGTGGTCACCAAGGGCGCCACCCGCGTGTCGGAAGTCACCGCCCGCTTCACCCTGGACGCGATGCCCGGCAAGCAGATGGCGATCGACGCCGACCTCAACGCCGGCCTGCTCACCCAGGAGCAGGCGCGCGAGCGCCGCCAGGAAGTGCGCGAGGAGGCGGACTTCTACGGTTCGATGGACGGTGCCTCCAAGTTCGTCCGCGGCGACGCCACCGCCGGCATCCTGATCCTGATCATCAACATCGTCGGCGGCTTCTTCGTCGGCGTGCTGCAGCACGGCCTGTCCGCCTCCGAGGCGGCCCGCACCTACACCCTGCTGACCATCGGCGACGGCCTGGTGGCGCAGGTGCCCTCGCTGATGCTGTCCATCGCCGCCGCGGTGATCGTCACCCGCGTGTCCAAGGCGCAGGACATGGGCAAGCAGCTCGTGTCGCAGATGTTCGGCCAGCCGCGCGCGCTGGCGGTGGCCGGCGCCGTGCTGGGCGTGATGGGCCTGGTGCCGGGCATGCCGAACATCGCCTTCCTGCTGCTGGGCTGCACCTGCGGCGGCGCGGCGTGGCTGATGATCCGGCGCGAGCGGGACGCGGCCGCCCGGGTGGCGCAGCAGGCCGCCGAGGTGCCGTTGCCCGCCGCGCCGACCGAGCGGCTGGAGCTGGGCTGGGAGGACGTCGCCAGCGTCGATCCGCTGGGGCTGGAGGTGGGCTACCGGCTGATCCCGCTGGTGGACACCCACCAGGGTGGCGAGCTGATGGGGCGGATCAAGTCGGTGCGCCGCAAGCTCTCGCAGGAACTGGGCTTCCTGGTGCCACCGGTGCACATCCGCGACAACCTGGACCTGGGCCCCAATGCCTATCGCATCACCCTGATGGGCGTGCCGATGGGCGAGGCCGAGGTGCACACCGACCGCCTGCTGGCGATCAATCCCGGCCAGGTGCACGGTCCGGTACCGGGCATCGCCACGCGCGACCCGGCGTTCGGGCTGGAGGCGGTGTGGATCGAGCAGGGCCAGCGCGACAACGCGCAGTCGCTGGGCTACACGGTGGTCGATCCGGCCACGGTGGTCGCCACCCACCTGTCGCACATCCTGGGCAGCCACGCCCACGAACTGCTCAGCCACCAGGACGTGCAGCAGCTGCTGGACCGCCTCGCGCAGAACGCGCCGAAGCTGGTCGAGGACCTGGTGCCCAAGCGCCTGCCGCTGGGCACGGTGGTCAAGGTGCTGCAGAACCTGCTGGCCGAGCGGGTGCCGATCCGCAACATGCGTTCGATCGTCGAATCGTTGGCGGAGCACGCCAGCCAGAGTCAGGATCCCGGCATGCTCACCGCCGCCGTCCGCGTCGCGCTGGGCCGGCAGATCGTGCAGGAGATCACCGGGCTGGGCACTGAGGTGCCGGTTATCACGCTGGCGCCGGAACTGGAGCAGATCCTCACCCAGTCGCTGACCGGCAACGGCGGCACCGGTGCCGCGGTGGAGCCGGGCCTGGCCGACCGCCTGCAGCAGGGCGTGGCCGATGCCGCGCGCAAGCAGGAAATGAGCGGCGAACCCGCGGTGCTGCTGGTCTCGCCGCCGCTGCGTCCGTGGCTCGCGCGCTTCACCCGCCACGTGGCACAGAACCTGCACGTACTCGCCTACAACGAGGTTCCCGACAACCGTCGGGTACGGCTGGTGCAGGCGCTGGGCCGCTGAAACGAGGAACGAGCGATGAGAAGTGAGAAGCGAGGGTCGAGCCGCACCGCAGCCACGCCGCCGGCGCTGAGCTGGCACCGCGTGGCGCGGCATCCCGCCGGCATCGTGGTGTTCGCCGCCGACGCCTTCCGCCGCCGCGCGCCGCGCACCTTGTCCACGGTTTACCGCCATTCGCTGCGGAGCACGCACGCATGAAGATCAAACGTTTCGTCGCATCGGACATGCGCCAGGCCATGAAGCTGGTGCGCGAGGAGCAGGGGCCGGATGCGGTCATCCTGTCCACCCGGCGGCTGGCCGAGGGCATCGAGATCATCGCCGCGCTCGACTACGACGAGGCGCTGGTGCGCGAGGCCGCCCGTCACGGCGCGGCACCCGCCGCCGACGTCGCGCCGACGCCGGAAGTCAAAACCCCGGCACCGGCCGAACCTGCGCCGCGCCCGGCGCGCCTGTGGCGTCGCCCTGCCGCGCCGGCGTCCGCCGCCGCCGAGGCAACGCCGGCGCCGCTTCCGGCCGCCGCCCGCCCGTACGGGGAAGCGCTGGCCGAGGACACGCTCGCGCTGACCCGGTCCATCCGTCGCCCGGCCGCAGCGGTCGCCGAGGCACCGGTCATGGTCGCCACCGCGATCGCCAGCGAGCCGCCGCGCGTGGTGATGACGCCGACCGTGCCGGCGCCGCAGGCACCTGCACCGAAGGTCCCCCCGGTCGCCGCTGCGACGCCCGTGGCAACCGTGCCCGCGCCGCCGCCGGCCGCCGCTGCCCCCGCGGCCGCCGCCGCCAACACCGAGGCGGCCACCGTGCATCCGGCGATCGAGCGCGCGATGCAGGACACCGCGCGCATGCGCACCGAACTCGGCTTCCTGCGCGAGATGCTGGAGACCCAGCTGTCCAGCCTGGCGTGGAACGACATGGAACGCCGCCATCCGCTGCGTGCGCGCGTGCTGCGCGAGTTCACCCGGCTGGGTATCGACGCCGACGTGGCGCGCAAGCTGGCCGACGACCTGCCCGAGCAGATCAGCGCCGAGCAGGCCCGCTACCTGCCGCTGGGCATGCTCAGCCGCAGCGTGGCGGTCAGCGGTCGCGGCGATGGCGACGGCGGCATGATCGCGCTGGTCGGGCCCACCGGCGTGGGCAAGACCACGACGATTGCCAAACTCGCAGCGAGGGCGGTGGTGCGCCACGGCGCCAGCAACGTCGCGCTGGTCAGCACCGACCACTACCGCATCGGCGCAGCCGCCCAGCTCGAGCACTACGGCCGGCTGATGGGCGTGCGGGTGTACCCGGCCGACGACGCGGCGAGCCTGCGCCAGGTGCTGGAGATGCTCAAGGGCAAGCACACCGTGCTGATCGACACCGCCGGTGTGTCCGGCACCGATCCGCGGCTGGAGCAGCAGATGGACGTGCTCAACGAGGTCGCGCACAGCGATGGCATCGCGCTGCGCATCTCGCTGGTGCTGGCGGCCAACGCGCAGTCGCAGGCGCTGGAGGAATCGGTGCGTGCCTACATGCCGCTGGAGCCGGCCAGCGTGGTGCTGACCAAGCTCGACGAGGCGCCCAATCTCGGCGGCGCGCTGTCGGTGCTGATCCGCCATCGCCTGCCGCTGGACTACACCACCGACGGCCAGCGCGTGCCGGAGGATCTCGCCGTGGCCGACGCCCGCGTGCTGGTGCTGCGCGCCGCGCATGCACTGAAGGCCGCCGCCCCGGCGATGGACGACGGCATGCTGGCCGAGCGCTTCGGCTTCCAGGTGGCGCACGCATGAGCGCGCTGTCCACCTGCAACGACTTTTCCGGCGCCGCGGCAGATGCGCGCGCGCCTTCCATGAATCAGGCCTGGGGACTCAAGCAAATGGTTTCGTCGATCAGCGGCAGCGGCATCGTCACACCCGAGCGGGTGGCCGGGACGCAGGCGGCCAACCTCGATCGGCGCGCCGCGCGCCCGCGCTGCCGCACCATCGCCGTGTGCGGCGGCAAGGGCGGCGTGGGCAAGACCACGGTGGCGGTGAACCTGGGCATGACCCTGGCGATGATGGGGCGCGACACCCTGCTGCTGGACGCCGACGTCGGCCTGGCCAACGTGGACGTGCTGCTCGGCCTGGCGCCGTCGCGGCATCTGGGCCACATGCTCGACGGCCAGTGCACGCTGCAGGATCTGGTGATCGAGGCGCCGCACGGGTTGAAAGTGATTCCTGCCGGCTCCGGCGCGCGCCGGCTGGCGCAGATGGGCGCGGGCGAGCAGGCCGCGGTGATCCGCGCCTTCGACGAGCTGCCCGAGGTGCCGGAGTTCCTGCTGGTGGACACCGCCGCGGGCATTTCCGACTCGGTGTCGATGTTCGCCGCCGCGGCCGACGACGTGCTGCTGGTGGTGTGCGACGAACCGGCCTCGATCACCGACGCCTACGCCATGGCCAAGGTGCTCAGCCGCGATTTCGGCGTGAAGCGGTTGCACATGGTGGCCAACATGGTGCGCAACCTGGGCGAGGCCCGCGCGCTGCACCAGAAGCTGGCGCGGGTCACCGACCGGTTCCTTGACGTGATGCTGGATTTCATGGGCTGGGTGCCGCAGGACGAGCGCCTGCGCCAGGCCATCCGCCGGCAGAACGCGGTGGTGGACATGGCGCCGGACAGTCGTTCGGCGCAGGCATTCAAGCAATTGGCAGGTGCGGCCGATACATGGGCAGAACCCGATCGCCCGGGGCTCGACCGCATCGCTTTCTTCAGTGGTCAGGCTGCACCGGCGACGGGGTGGTGAGATGAGCGTGGCGACCGAATACCTTCAACTCCAACGGCAAAGCGCCGACGAACTGGTGAAGACGCATGCACCGCTGGTCCGGCGCATCGCCTACCACCTGATGGGGCGATTGCCGCCCAGCGTCGACGTGGGCGACCTCATCCAGGCGGGCATGATCGGCCTGCTGGAGGCGGCGCGGAATTACGCGACGGATCGCTCGGCGAGCTTCGAGACCTATGCGGGCATCCGCATCCGGGGGGCGATGCTCGACGAGCTGCGACGGACCGACTGGACGCCGCGATCGGTCCACCGCAAGGCACGTGAAGTGGCCGACGTGGTGCGCCAGGTCGAGATCGAGACCGGCGCGGACGCCGACGATGCGGAGGTCATGAAGCGGTTGGGCATGACCGCCGACGAGTACCACCAGGTACTGGCCGATGCCGCCAGTTCCCGGTTGCTGAGCCTCACGGCGCCGGACGACGGCGACGGAAGCCCGGCGATGGACGTGGCCGACGCCAACAGCATCGGTCCGGCGGAGGGACTGGAGCAGGACGGCCTGCGCCAGGCGCTGATCGATGCGATCACCACCCTGCCGGAGCGCGAGCAGCTGGTGATGTCGCTGTACTACGAGCAGGAACTCAACCTGAAAGAGATTGGCGCGGTGCTCGGCGTCACCGAGTCGCGGGTCTGCCAGATCCACGGCCAGGCCATCATCCGGCTGCGTGCGCGCATGACCGGGTGGCGGGACGACGACTGAGCAACGCACGGAGACACCTAGGGCTGGCGCATGCCGCGGGGCGTGCAAGTGGAGACGGGCTTGAACAAGAACATGAAAATCCTGGTGGTGGACGACTTCTCCACCATGCGGCGCATCGTCAGGAACCTCCTCGTGGAGCTGGGGTTCGCCGGCAACCTGATCCAGGAGGCCGACGACGGCGAGGTGGCCATCGCGATGCTCAAGGCCCAGCCGTTCGACATGGTCGTGACCGACTGGAACATGCCGAACATGACCGGCATCGACCTGTTGCGCGCGATCCGCGCCGAACCGGCGCTGAAGACCATGCCGGTGCTGATGGTCACGGCCGAGAACAACCGCGACCAGATCATCGCCGCCGCGCAGGCCGGCGTGAACGGCTACATCGTCAAGCCGTTCACCGCCGCCACGCTGGAGGAAAAGCTGACGAAGATCTTCGAGCGGCTGGCCGCCGCGGGAGCCGCCGCATGAGCGCCCAACTGTCGTTGACCCGCGAGGCGTTGCCGGACGAACTGCACCAGCTGCTGACCAGTCCGGACGGACCGGCCTTCGAGCAGGCGCTGGACTCCCTCGTGCGCCAGCGCGAGCAGACCCTGTTCCGCGCGCTGGGCGTACTCGCCCGCGACCTGCACGACGCGGTCAGCCGCCTCGGCGGCGATCTCGTGCAGGAGGGCTATCCCGACAACGTCATCGATGCCCGCAAGCACCTGCAGGACGTGCTGGAGATGAGCTCGCAGGCGGCGCACCGCACCATCGACTTTGCCGAGCGCATGCGCCCGGAAGCCGCCGCGCTGGCCGGCGACGCGCAGGCCATGCTGGCCGCCGCCGACGCTTCGGTTGCCGCACCGGCGCGGGCGCTGGCACAGCAGGCCAGCGATTTCGCCGAGCACTGCACCGCCGGCCTCAACGACATGGTGATGGCGCAGTCCTGGCAGGACCTGTCCGGCCAGCGCATCAAGAAGGTGGTGTCCTTCATCGGCTCGGTGGAGTCGGCGATGATCGAGCTGGTGCGGCTCACCGGCGCGCTGTCCGGCCGCGAAACGGTCGAGGCGGTGGAAAAGATCAGCAGCCAGGACGAGGCCGACCGCCTGCTCAGCGAATTCGGTTTCTGAGGCGCGCATGATGCCGATGCCGCCGCCGCGACGCCCTCCCGCCGCCACGGCGGCCGGCAGGGGCGCGCTTTGCGCCGCGGGGAGGTGGTGATGGATCCCTCGCTCGACGCCGAACTGCGCGACGATTTCCTGGTCGAGGCCGGCGAGCTGGTCGAGCGGCTGGGCGAACAGCTGGTCGACCTGGAGGCCTCGCCGCAGGACGCCGAGCTGCTCAACGCGGTGTTCCGCGCGTTCCACACGGTGAAGGGCGGCGCCGGCTTCCTCAACGTCGAGCCGATGGTGCAGTTGTGCCATCACGCCGAAGACCTGCTCAACGCCGCCCGCAACGGCGCGCTGCTGATCGATCCGCCGCGGATGGACGCGCTGCTGGAAGCGCTGGACCTGCTGCAGTCGATGATGGCCGCGCTCGCGGCCGGTGCGTCGATGGACATGCCGCCGGCCGGCCTGCTCGCGCGACTGACCCCCGGCAAGCCGAAGCCGGCCCCGGCGCCCGCGCCCGTCGCACCGCCGCCGCAGGCCGCGGCCGGCACCATCGACGACAGCGAGTTCGAGGCCCTGCTCGACTCGCTCTACGGCAACGCCGCGCCCGGTGCGGTCACGCCGCCTCCCGCGGCGCCCGCCCCGTCGGGCAGCATCGGCGACGACGAATTCGAGGCGCTGCTGGACCAGTTGCACGGCGGCGCCGTGCCGGGCAGCCAGCCTCCCGCGGCGTCGGCCGCCCCGGTCGCCGCGGGTGCGATCGGCGACGACGAATTCGAGGCGCTGCTGGACCAGTTGCATGGCGTCGGCGCGCCGGGCCAGGGATCGGTGGTCGCCGCACCCGCGCCCGCAACGACACCCGCCCCCGCCCCGGCGGCCGCACCGTCCGCACCGGCCGCGCCCGCCCGCGCCGCCGCGCCGGCGGCCGAGGCCACCGTGCGCGTGGACACCACCCGACTCGACGCCCTGGTCAACCAGGCCGGCGAGCTGCTGCTGTTGCGCAACCGCCTGCTCACCCTGGCCGCGCGCCACGGCGACGACACGCTGGCCACCACCGTGGACGAGCTCGACCGCGTCGCCGACGACCTGCAGAACGCCGTGCTCGGCATGCGCATGCAGCCGGTGGGCCGGCTGTTCCAGCGCTTCCCGCGCATCGTGCGCGACCTCGCCCGCCAGCTCGGCAAGGACGTGGAGCTGGTGCTGGAAGGCGAGGGCACCGACCTCGACCGCAGCCTGGTCGAGTCCTTGGCCGATCCCTTGATCCACCTCCTGCGCAATGCGCTCGACCACGGCCTGGAAAAACCCGAGGAGCGTGAGCGCGCCGGCAAGCCGCGCAAGGGTCGGGTGACCCTGTCGGCCAGCCAGCGCGGCGAGCGCATCGTCATCTCGGTGAGCGACGACGGCCGCGGCATGAACCCCGACGTGCTCAAGCGCAAGGCGGTGGAGAAGGGCGTCATCGACGAGGCCCAGGCCGCGCGCCTGACCGAGAACGAGTGCTACGAGCTGATCTTCCGCGCCGGCTTCAGCACGGCGGCAACGGTGTCGGACATCTCCGGCCGCGGCGTCGGCATGGACGTGGTCAAGACCCGCATCACCGAGCTGGGCGGCACCCTGCAGGTGACCTCCAGGCTCGGCCGCGGCAGCACGCTGGAACTGGCGGTGCCGCTGACCCTGGCGATCCTGCGCGTGCTGATGGTGCGCGTGGGCGATCGCCTGCTGGCGCTGCC
>JAGWVM010000142.1 GCA_018970895.1 Lysobacteraceae bacterium
CCACCTCGTCGGCCAGGGTGGGCTGGTAGCCGACCCGCGACGGCTGCCGGCCGAGCAGGCCGGATACCTCCGAGCCGGCCTGCACGAAGCGGAAGATGTTGTCCATCAGCAGCAGCACGTTCTGCCGCCGCTCGTCGCGGAAGTATTCGGCCATGGTCAGTGCGGTGAACGGCACCCGCCAGCGCGCGCCGGGCGGCTCGTTCATCTGTCCATAGACCAGCACGGTATGGCCGAGCACGCCGGTGTTGCGCATGTCCAGCAGCATCTCGTGTCCCTCGCGCGAGCGCTCGCCGACGCCGGCGAACACCGAGATGCCCTGGTAGCGCTCGACCATGGCGTGGATCAGCTCCATCACCAGTACGGTCTTGCCGACGCCGGCGCCACCGAACATCGCCGCCTTGCCACCCTGCACCAGCGGGGTGAGCAGGTCGATCACCTTCAGTCCGGTGGCGAACAGCGTGCTGGTGCCGCTCTGCGCGGCCAGCGGCGGTGCGACGCGGTGGATCGGTCGGCGCGGCGCGTCGGCGGGCAGGGCGGGGCCGTCGTCACCCAACTGGCCGGTGACATCGAGCAATCGACCGAGCACCGCCGGGCCGACCGGCACCTGCAGCGGCTGCCCCTGGGCCTGCACGCGAAGTCCGCGTGCGATGCCTTCGGTCGATTGCAGGGCGATTGCACGCACGTCCGTCGTGGAAAGTTGCGAGGTGACCTCCACCCGCAGCGGCGTGCCGTCGTCGCGCAGCACGTGCAGGGCCTCGCCGACCGCTGGCAGCGGCGCCTGCGCGAAGCGCACGTCGAGCACCGCGCCGCGCACCGCCGTCACCTGTCCTTCGTGCTTGCCGGCCATGGAGGGGACCTGCCTGCATCCGGCGCGCCGCCGGCGCGCGATGGCGCCATCCTCGGTCATCGTTCGCGCAAACGAGTTGACTCGCATCAATCCCGAACGGATCCGCCCTGCAGCAGGTCCAGCGCGGCGCGGGCGGCGACCCACTCCTCGTTGGTCGGCTCGATCACCACGCGCACCCGGCTCTCCGGGACGGACACCACCGCCGCGTGTGCCGCGTTGGCCCCGTCGTCCAGCGCGACGCCGAGCCAGCCCAGCGCGTGGCAGACACGCTCGCGGATCACCGCGTTGTGCTCGCCGATGCCGGCGGTGAACACCAGCATGTCCAGGCCGCCGAGCACGGCGGCGAGCGCGCCGATCTCGCGAACGATGCGTCGCACGTAGAGCGCCAGCGCCTCGCGCACGGGGGGCTCGTCCTCGCGCGGCAGCAGTTCGCGCGGGTCGGGCGACACGCCCGAGACGCCGAGCAGGCCGGACGCGTGGTAGAGCATGTGGCCGACCTGCTCCACGCCGAGGCCGCGGATCTGCATCAGGTACAGCAGCGCGCCGGGGTCGAGCGCGCCGCAGCGCGTGCCCATCATCAGGCCGTCCAGCGCGGAAAAGCCCATCGTGGTGGCGACGCTGCGCAGGCCGTGCATGGCGCACAGGCTGGCGCCGCTGCCCAGGTGGGCGCAGATCGTGCGGCCCCGGGCGTCGTCGCCGTAGCGCTCGGCCAGCACCGTGGCCATGTAGGCATAGGACAGCCCGTGGAAGCCGTAGCGTCGCAGGCCCTCGTCCCAGAGCGCACGCGGCAGCGGCAGCATCTGCTCCACCTTCGGCACCGTGTGGTGGAAGGCGGTGTCGAAACAGGCGACCTGCGGCAGCTCCGGGTGCAGGCCGAGCAGCGCCTCGATCGCCTCCAGCGCGAACGGCTGGTGCAGCGGCGCCAGCGGAATGTAGCTGCGCAGGTCGGCGAGCACCGCGGCGTCCACCCGCACCGGCGCGAAATACTTGCTGCCGCCGTGCACCACGCGATGCGCCACGGCGGCCAGCCGGCGGTCGCCGAGCCGGGCCTGCAGTCGCTCGCGGATGTGCATCAAGGCGCCGGTGTACGGATCGGCGCTGTCGAGCGCGAGCGTCGCACAAGGCTCGCTGGTGGCTTCGTAGCGCGGCGCCGGCCCGGTGATGCCCTCGATCTTGCCGCTCCAGGCCGGATGGCGCGGAAGCGGCGAGACCGCGGCGTCGAACAGCGCGAACTTGATGCTGGACGAGCCGCAGTTGAGCGCCAGCAGCAGATCGCCCGCCGCCTGGGCCATCGGAAACGCGCTCACAGCGGATGGCTCCGGTAGTGATGGGCCAGCAGCAGTGCCACCGCACAGGAGGCCATCCGCGACTCGCGCGAGTCGGCGCGGCTGGTGAGCACGATCGGCACCTTCGCGCCGATCACGATGCCGGCGCTGGCCGCGCCGCCGAGGTACTCGAGCTGCTTGGCCAGCATGTTGCCGCTCTCCAGATCCGGCACCACCAGCACGTCGGCCTGGCCGGCCACCGGCGAGACGATGCCCTTGATCCGCGCAGCCGCCGCCGACACCGCGTTGTCGAACGCCAGCGGGCCGTCGAGCACGCCGCCGCGGATCTGTCCGCGGTCGGCCATCTTGCACAGCGCCGCCGCATCCAGCGTGGCCGGCATGTGCGGGTTGACCGTCTCCACCGCGGCGAGGATCGCCACGCGCGGCCGCGCCACGCCGATCACCTGGGCCAGATCGATGGCGTTGCGGATGATGTCGGCCTTCTCTTCCAGCGTCGGTGCGATGTTGATCGCCGCGTCGGTGATGATGAACGGCCGCGGGTAGGCCGGCGTCTGCATCAGGAAGCAGTGGCTGATCCGCCGCTTGGTGCGCAGGCCGCTGCCCGCGGCGACCACGGCACCCATCAACTCGTCGGTGTGCAGGCTGCCCTTCATCAGCGCATCGACCTCGCCGGCCGCGGCCAGCTCGACCGCCCGTGCCGCTGCGGCGTGGCTGTGCGGGACATCCTCGATGGCGATGCCGGCCAGGTCGAATCCCGCCTGGGCGGCCACCGCCTCGAGTCGCGCACGCGGGGCCACCAGCACCGGTTCGATCAGCCCCGCGCGCCGGGCATCGACGGCACCGCCGAGGCTGGCTTCGTCGCAGGGATGGACCACCGCCATGCGGATCGCGCCCAGCGGCTTCACGTAGTCGAGCAGGCGCTGCACGCCGTCGTTGCCCCTCGTCAGGCGGACTTCGGGCAGGGTGGCGCGCGGCCGGACGATCTTCTCCACCGGTGCCAGCACCCGGGCTTCGCCCTTGATCGCGCACTGGCCGGCCTGGTCGATGCAGCTGCAGTCGAGCACCAGCTCTTTCCTCGCCTCGTCCCTGGAGCGCACGGTGACCCGGATGGTCAGCGTGTCGCCGATGTGCACCGGGGCGAGGAATGTCAGCGTCTGCGACAGGTAGATCGTGCCGGGGCCGGGCAGGCGGGTGCCAAGCACGGCCGAGATCAGCGCCGCGCCCCACATGCCGTGCGCGATCACGCCGTGGAAACGGGTGGACGCGGCGAAATCCGGATCCAGGTGCTGCGGATTGATGTCGCCGGACATCACGGCGAACAGCTGGATGTCCTCGGCGGTGAGCGTGCGCTCGATCGCCGCGGTGTCGCCGACGGCGATGTCCTCGAAGGTGCGGTTGCGGATGAAGTGGATGTCGTCGGGGTCGCCGGGTGGGCCGGCGGGGGCGGCGGGGGTATCGGGCATGGACGCGCTCCGTGGGTCCGTGGAGGGGATCAGGCCATGTGCTGGCCGCCGTTCATCGCCAGGTTCGCCCCGGTCATGAAGCCGGCCGCTTCGCTGCAGACGAAGGCCACCAGCGCAGCGACCTCGTCGGTGTGTCCCAGCCGTCCCATCGGGATATGCGAGAGCACCTTGGTCTTGAGCACCTCCTCGGGCACCGCCGCCACCATCCGCGTCTGCAGGTAACCCGGTGACACCGTGTTGACGGTGACGCCCTTGGTCGCCAGCTCCAGCGCCAGCGACTTGGTGAAGCCGTGCATGCCGGCCTTGGATGCGGCGTAGTTGGTCTGTCCGAACGCGCCCTTGGAGCCGTTGACCGAGGCGATGTTGACGATGCGCCCCCAGCCGCCGCCGATCATCCCCTCGACGAACGCCCTGGTGACGTTGAACAGCGAATCGAGGTTGGTGTGCATCACCGCGTCCCAGTCCACCTTCTGCATCTTGCGGAAGCTGGCGTCGCGGGTGATACCGGCGTTGTTGATGAGGATGTCCACCACGTGGCCGTCGGCGCGGATGCGTTCGGCGCAGGCGGCGCAGGAGTCGGCGTCCGCCACGTCCATGGCGTAGGTGAGGTAGCTGCGGCCCTGGGCGGCGTGTTCGGCCAGCCAGGCGTCGACGTCGCTGCGTCCGGGCGAGTGGGTGACGATCACGCGGCAGCCGGCATCGTGCAGTGCCTGGGCGATCGACTCGCCCAGGCAGCCCATCCCGCCGGTGATCAAGGCGGTGTGCTCAGTGCGCATGGGGCTTGCCCTTGCCGGCCGGCCGGGAAGCGGCCGGGCTGCCCGGTGGCGCGAACATGGCCATCAGGGCGCTGAAATCGGGCACCACGCCCTGCATCGGCGCCGTGACCGGCATGGCCTTGCCGACGTTGCTGAAGGCACGGGTCACCGATTTCTGCCAGTCCGCCAGCGCATGCTGCACGCCCGCGACAAAGCGCGTCTGTTCGGCGATGGCCGTCTCGGTGCAGGCCTGGGCGTCGCCCACGCGCTTCTGCATGCGGCGCCAGGCGGTGCTGCCGGGCAGGCTGGTGAGGTCGCGCCAGTCGCTGGCGCGGGACAGCTCCTCGAGCTCCTTGCGGGTCTCCTCGAGGTCGTCCTCGAGCGTCTTGTCGCCGAGGTCGGCCCACTGCTGGCGGGCCTCCTGCATCAGCAGGCCCATGTTCAACCACAGTTGGACATTGGCCTTGTAAAGCTCCATGGGAAGGTTGGTATCGATACTCATGATGGTCTCCTCGCTTCGGGGGCAGCGGCAGGCTGGGAGCCGGCATCCATCGGGATCATGCGGCGGACGCTGCCGGCGGTCGTCCGCGGTTGGGGGCGCGCGCGACCGTGCGCGCATCCGGGTGACTGGGAGCGCCGTCCGG
Organism: Lysobacteraceae bacterium; assembly: GCA_018970895.1. Taxonomy (GTDB): domain Bacteria; phylum Pseudomonadota; class Gammaproteobacteria; order Xanthomonadales; family Rhodanobacteraceae; genus Dyella_A. The sequence goes on from JAGWVM010000142.1 coordinate 4,996, forward strand.
CGCGATGGTTCCCGGCGAACCGGGCGGTTTGGCGCGGGGCGCGGAGGGGGCTCATGGCTCGCGCACGTAGCGACCGGGGGCATCGCCCAGGGGACGGTAGCCGGCGTCCGGATGGCCGGTCGCCGGCGGCTCGACCAGTGCGCCGGAGTGCCCGTCGAGCCAGGCAAACCAGGCCGGCCACCAGGAGCCGTCATGCACCGGTGCCCGCTTCAGCCAGTCGTCGGGGCCCATGTAGGGAGCGCCTTGCGCACGCTGCAGACACTGGTAGCTGCGGTGGGGATGCCCCGGCTCGCTGACGATGCCGGCGTTGTGCCCGCCGCTGGTGAGCACGAAGGTCAGGTCGGCCACGGTGAGGTAGTGCAGCTTGTAGACCGAGCGCCACGGAGCCACGTGGTCGGTCTGCGTGCCGACGCAGAAAATCGGCAGGCTGATATCGCTCAGCGCGACCGGCCGGTCGTCCACCGGGAAGCGCCCTTCCGCCAGGTCGTTGTGCAGGAACAGGCGCCGCAGGTACTCCGAATGCATGCGCGCGGGCATGCGGGTGGCGTCGGCGTTCCATGCCATCAGGTCGTTCATCGGCGGACGCGTGCCCATCAGGTATTCCCCGACCAGGCGCGACCACAGCAGGTCGTACGAGCGCAGCATCTGGAACGCGCCGGCCATCTGCTGTGCGGTGAGGTAGCCGGTCTGGGCCATCTGCGCCTCGAGCAGGGACACCTGGCTCTCGTCGATGAACAGGCCCAGCTCGCCCGGCTCGGTGAAATCGGTCTGCGCGGCGAACAGGGTCATCGAGGCCAGTCGGGGGTCGCCGTCGCGGGCCATGGCCGCCGCGGCGATGGCGAGCAGGGTGCCACCGAGGCAGTAGCCGACGGCGTGCACGCCGTGCTCCGGAACGATCGCCCGCACCGCGTCCAGTGCGGCGCGCACGCCCAGGTCGAGGTAATCCTGCATGCCGAGATCGCGGTCGTCGGCACCGGGGTTCTTCCACGACAGGCAGAACACCGTGTGCCCCTGGTCCACCAGGTGCCGGATCAAGGAGTTATGCGGCGAAAGATCGAGGATGTAGTACTTCATGATCCACGCAGGCACGATCAGCACCGGCTCGGGCCGCACGGTGTCGGTGGTCGGCGCGTACTGGATCAGCTCCGCCAGCCGGTTGCGCATGATCACCTTGCCCGGGGTCACCGCCAGGTTGCGGCCGACCGCGTAGTCCTCGGTGCCGGCCGGCGGCGCACCGATCGCCAGCCGGTCCAGGTCGTCCAGCGCGTTCAGCCAGCCGCGCCACAGATTGGTGCCGCCCTGCTCGATCGTCTGCTTCAGCACGACCGGATTGGTCGCCAGCTGGTTGCCCGGGGACCACATGTCCAGCCATTGGCGGGCGACGAAGGCGGCCACGTCGGCATGGTGCTTTTCCACGCCCTCGATGCCGTGGGTGGCTTCTTCCCACCAGCGTTCGGCCACCAGAAAGGCCTGCTGCATCACGTTGAACGGCCAGCGCGTCCACTCCGGCTCGCGGAAGCGGCGATCCCCGGGTCGCGGTGCCAGGCAGTTCTCGCCCGGGGCGGCGGCATCGGACAGCGCGCAGCGCGCCGCATAGTCGGCCAGTGCCTGCCATTGGCTGAGCCCGAGATGCATCAGCGCCAGCCGCTTGCCCGGGGATGCGGCCAGGTGCGCGGCCCAGTCGCTCCATGCCAGTTGCAGGGAAGCCGGGGAAATCGAGGCGGTCCAGCGAGCCAGCGCGGCGCGCACCATGCGGTCGGCGCGGTCGGCGCGGTCGGCGCGGTCGGCCGGGCTGGGCGGGGGAACCGCGGATGCTGGGGCGGGGGGCTTCATCGGATCACCCGCTGGAGCTGGAGGGGCGCCGCCGGACGTGCGGTGCCCGGCGGCAAGGTCGACAGGATGCGCCCCGACCGGTCGGCAGGCCTTGACCGAGGTCAAGCCGCGGCCCCGGCGTTGCGGTGGCGCTCACCGACCGATGCCGGGCAGGCCTGAAGTACCATGGCGCTTTGACCGATCAGGAACGCCCGACCATGTGGTTCGCCATCCACGCCAAGGATCATCCCGACTCGCTGCCCAAGCGCATGGCCGCGCGCCCCGAGCACCTCGCCCGCCTGCAGGCACTGCAGTCCGAAGGGCGCCTGTTGCTGGCCGGTCCGTTTCCGGCAATCGCCTCGGAGGACCCGGGCCCGGCCGGCTTCACCGGCAGCCTGATCATCGCCGAGTTCGCCGGCCAGGCCGATGCCGAAGCCTGGGCCGGCGCCGACCCCTACGTGGCGGCCGGCGTCTACGCCGAGGTCGAGGTCAAGCCGTTCCGCAAGACCCTGCCGTGAGCGCGGCGATGGTCGAGCAGATCCGCGAGCGCCTCGCCGCCGCGCTGGCGCCGACCGAGCTGGACGTGCTGGACGAGGGCCACAAGCACGCCGGCCACGCCAACGCGGGCAAGGGGCATTTCCATGTACGCATCGTCAGCGCCGCGTTCGCCGGGGTGCTGCCGATCAAGCGCCACCGCATGGTGTACGCGGCGCTGGACGGCCTGATGGACCACGGGATCCACGCCCTGTCCATCGATGCGCGGACGCCAAGCGTTTAAAATCAGTCGCTTGTAGTAACTTCTTCAAGTGGATTGCGCCGCCGCAACGCATTGCGGCGGCGCCTGCCGTTTGGCACAGTGCCCCGTCGCCCCGCGTCCGCGTGGGCGCTCTTAAGGAATGTTGAGCCGCCGATGCGCCTGACCACCATCAAACTTGCCGGATTCAAGTCGTTCGTCGATCCGACCACGTTGCACCTGCCCACCAACATGACCGGCGTGGTCGGTCCGAACGGCTGCGGCAAGTCCAACATCATCGACGCGATCCGCTGGGTGATGGGCGAGAGCGCGGCCAGCCGCCTGCGCGGCGACTCGCTGACCGACGTGATCTT
>JAGWVM010000143.1 GCA_018970895.1 Lysobacteraceae bacterium
TGGCAGAGGGTGGCCCGGCGCATGTCCCGTTCGGCAATCGGCGGCAACGAATTCATGCGGGCTCCCTGTAAAAGACGTGCCGGGATTATCCCTACGCGATGTGAAGCGATTGCAAGGCCCGCCGCAGCACGTTTGCCCGGCAGCGCGGGAACCCGGACAATGCGCCACCTGTTCAATACCCGTGCGCACGGTCGGTCCGTGCACACCTGCCCGACCCGATGGAGCCCGCCATGAGCGAACGCGAGACGATGGAATACGACGTGGTGGTGGTGGGTGCAGGCCCCGCCGGCCTGTCCTTCGCCATCCGGCTCAAGCAGCTGCAGCCGGATACATCCATATGCGTGATCGAGAAGGCCTCGACCATCGGCGCGCAGATCCTCTCCGGCGCAGTGATCGAGCCGCAGCCACTCGACGCCCTGCTGCCCGGATGGCGCGACAACCCGCCGCCGATCTGCGTGCCGGCCACCGACGACGAGTTCTGGCTGCTCAACAAGACCGGTGGCCGCAAGCTGCCGGTGCCGCCGGGCATGAACAACCACGGCAACTTCATCGTCTCGCTGGGCGCGATGTGCGCCTGGCTGGCGCCGCAGGCCGAGGCGCTGGGCGTGGATGTGTTCCCCGGCTTCGCCGCCGCCGACACCGTCCATAACGACGACGGCTCGGTCGCCGGCGTGCGCATCGGCGACATGGGCGTGGCGAAGGACGGCTCGCACAAGAGCGGCTACACCCAGGGCATCGACATCAGGGCCAGGGTCACGGTGCTCGCCGAGGGCGCGCGTGGCAGCCTGACCAAGCAGCTGATCAAGCGCTTCAGGCTCGATGCGGACAGCGACCCGCAGGGCTACTCGATCGGCATCAAGGAGCTGTGGCAGGTGCCGGCCGGACGCGTGACGCCGGGCAAGATCGTGCACAGCGTGGGCTGGCCCGCCGACAGCCGCACCTACGGCGGCAGCTTCCTCTATCACCTGGACGGCGACCGCATCGCGCTGGGCTACGTCAGCGGCCTGGACTACACCGACCCGAACTACCAGCCGTGGGAAGCCTTCCAGCAGTGGAAGAACCACCCGATGGTCAAGCCGCTGCTCGAGGGCGGCAGCATCCTCTCCGCCGGCGCCCGCGCCATCGTCACCGGCGGCTACCAGTCGCTGCCGAAGGTGGAGATGCCCGGCGCCCTGCTGATCGGCGACACCGCCGGCCTGCTCAACGTGCCGAAGATCAAGGGCACCCACCAGGCGATCAGGAGCGGCATGCTCGCGGCCGAACACTTGGCGGCCCATGATCTCAAGCCCGCCGGCTTCGACGCGAAGCTGCGCGGCTCGGAGGTGATGGCCGAGCTGAAGAAGGTCCGCAACATCAAGCCCGGCTTCAAGAAGGGCCTGTGGTTCGGCATGGTGAATGCCGCGTGGGAGACCGCCGTCGGCGGCGCCTCGCCGTGGACACTGAAGAACAAGGCCGACTGGTCGATGCTGCACAAGCTCGGCCAGCAGGAGGAGCCGAAGCGCGACTACATGCAGCGCGACCTGCCGCCGCGCGACCGCCTCGCCGCCGTCTACTTCGCCGCCACCGAGCACGACGAGGACCAGCCGGTGCACCTGCAGGTCGCCGACACCTCGGTCTGCGTCACGAAGTGCGCCGAGGAATACGGCAACCCCTGCATCCGCTTCTGCCCCGCCAACGTCTACGAGATCGTCGACGATGAGGCGGGCAAGCGCCTGCAGATCAACGCCGCCAACTGCGTGCACTGCAAGACCTGCGACATCAAGGACCCGTACCAGATCATCAACTGGGTCACGCCGGAAGGCGGGTCGGGACCGAATTACCAGAACCTCTGAGCGCAGGCATCCAGTCCGTTGGCCGGCAAGCTCTCCTGGCGGCTCAAGCGCATCGCCTACCTCCTGCAGCGCCTGCGCGGCAGCGTGGCGTTGCGCGGCTGGCGCGGCACGCTCTCGCGCATCCGGCAGGAATTCCAGCCGCTCCCCGCCCGTGACGACAGCCTCGAACTGATCGCGCTCGACGAGCCGTTCGCCCCGTTCGCCCTGCCATCGGCCGGGGAACCCGTGGTGTCGGTGGTGATCCCCGTGCACGGCAAGCGCGAGTACACCGTCGCCTGCCTGCGCTCGCTGGCGCGATACGGCGCAGCGGTGCCGTTCGAGGTGATCGTGGTCGATGACGCCTCGCTGGACGACACCGTCGCGGTGCTCGACCCGATCGAGGGCCTGCGGTTGCTGCGCAACGGCGAGAACCTCGGCTTCATCGGCAGCTGCAACGCCGGCGCGGCAGCGGCGCGCGGCGAGTTCGTGGTGCTCCTCAACAACGACACCCAGGTCACCGCCGGCTGGATCGATGCGCTGCTGCGCTGCTTCGCCGAGCGCCCCGGCTGCGGCATCGCCGGCAGCCGCCTGGTCTATCCGGACGGCCGGCTGCAGGAAGCCGGCGCGCTGGTGTTTGCCGACGGCAGCGCCTGGAACCTCGGCCGCTTCGAACCGCGCGACGCGGCGCCGTTCCGCTATCGCCGGCGTACCGACTACGTGTCCGGCGCGGCGCTGATGATCCGGCGCGAGACGTTCGAGCGCATCGGCGGTTTCGACACGCGCTATGCCCCCGCCTACTACGAGGACGCCGATCTCGCCTTCACCGTGCGTCGCCTCGGCCTCGAGGTCTGGTACGAGCCGGCCAGCACGGTCGTGCACTTCGAAGGCATCAGCGCCGGCACCGACATCGACGCCGGCATGAAGCGCCACCAGCGCCCGAACCAGGCCGTCTTTGCCAACAAGTGGAAGCTCGAACTCGGGCGACAGCCGCCGCCGGGCACGCCGCTCGATCGCGCGGTGCGCTGGCATCGCCGCGGCCGCGTGCTGGTGGTGGACGCCACGCTGCCCGATCCCACGCGCGACTCGGGCTCGCTGCGGCTGTGCGAGATCCTGCAGATGCTGGACGAACTGGGCTGGAGCGTCGCGTTCCATCCCGATGACGGTCGGGCGGACGAGGTCGGTATCGACCGCCTCGGTGCGCTCGGTTGCGAGGTGCTCGCCCACCGCGACATCGGCCGGCTGCCCGACTGGCTGCGCCGGCACGGCCGCGAACTGCACGCGGTCATGCTCTGCCGGCACACCGTCGCCGGACAATATGCCGATCTGGTGAGGCGCCTGGCACCGCAGGCCCGGTTGCTGTTCGACACGGTGGACCTGCATTTCCTGCGCGAAGAACGCGCCGCGGCGCTGGCCGGCCATACCGGCATGGCGCAGCAGGCGGGACACTCGCGCCGCAGCGAACTGGCCCTGATCGAACAGGCCGACACCAGTTTCGTCGTCAGTCCCTACGAGAAGGAGCTGCTGGCGCAGCTGGTCCCATCGGCCAACGTGGCGCTGCTGTCCAACATCCACCGGGGGCATCACCGCCGCCGAAGCCACGCGGGACGCCGCGACCTGGTGTTCATCGGCGGTGCCGGCCACCCGCCGAACGTCGATGCCCTGCGCTGGATCGCCGGCGAGATCCTGCCGCGACTGCGCGAGGTCATCCCGGAGCTGTGCGTGCATGCTCTGGGCGACATGCCCGACGCGCTGCGCCGCGAGCTGGCCACACCCGGGCTGGAGCTGCACGGCCGCGTACCGGACCTCGCCCCATGGCTCGATTGCTGCCTGGCGTCGATCGCGCCGCTGCGCTTCGGCGCGGGCGTGAAGGGCAAGATCAACATGGCGATGAGCCACGGCGCACCGGTGGTGGCCACGACGCTGGCCGTCGAAGGCATGCAGCTGCGGCATGGCCACGACGTGCTGGTGGCCGACGACGGCTCCGCGTTCGCGGACGCCGTGCGCCGGCTGCACGACGATGCGGCACTGTGGGACGCGCTGTCGCGCCACGGCACGGACAACATCCGTCGCCACTTCTCGCCGGAGCGGGCGGCTGCCGCGCTCGGGCGCGCGCTGGATTGACCGGCCGCACGGGCTCGGCAACCATCCCGGGCTCACCCACGTCATGACCATGCCGCTTCCCGACCGCCTCCGCCGCCCCTTGTTCTCGGCCCTGCGCCAAGCATTCCGCCTGCTGCCGCTGCCGACAGGCGTGCGCGATCGCTGGCGCCAGCGCTTCCTGGACCGATACGCCGGACTGGTGCCGGAAGGTCCGCGCGGGCAGGACGCGCCGGCGGATGCAACTTCACGGAGGGCGTTCCGCCACGCGGGCGGTCGTGCGCTCGGCTATCGGGAACACGTTCCCGGTGCCCTGCCCGAGCCACTCCCGGCCACGCTGGTGGCGTTCTATCTGCCGCAGTTCCACCCGATCCCCGAAAACGATGCATGGTGGGGTGAAGGCTTCACCGAGTGGCGCAACGTGACGCGCGCGCTGCCGCAGTTCGAGGGCCATATCCAACCCCGGTTGCCCGGGGCACTGGGCTTTTACGACCTGCGGCTGCCCGAGGCGATGCGCCAGCAGATGCGGCTGGCGCGCGAGTACGGCATCGGCGCGTTCTGCAGCTACTTCTACTGGTTCGGCGGGAAGACCCTGCTGGAGCAGCCGCTGCGGCAATGGCTGGACGATCCGACGCTGGATCTGCCGGTCTGCCTGTGCTGGGCGAACGAGAACTGGTCGCGGCGCTGGGACGGTCGTGCCGACCAGGTGCTGATCGCCCAGCAGCACAGCGCACAGGACGACCTGGCCTTTATCGAGCACGTGGCGCCGTACCTGCGCGATCCGCGCTACCTGCGCGTGGACGGCAAGCCGCTGCTGCTGGTGTACCGCCCGGGTCTGCTGCCCGAGCCGCGAAACACGGCCGGGCGCTGGCGCCGCTGGTGCCGTGAGCACGGTGTCGGCGAGATCCACCTCGCCTACGTGCAGAGCTTCGACAACGTGGATCCGGCGGATATCGGCTTCGATGCGGCCGTGGCCTTCCCGCCGAACAACATCACGCCCAGGCCGGTAACCGACCGCTTCCGGCTGATCAACCCCGACTTCCGCGGCGATATCCACGACTGGCGTGAGCTCGCCGCCGCCGACCTGCCGAAGCCGCCTCATACCTATTATCCGGCCGTGAACCCGGGCTGGGACAACGAGCCGCGCCGCTCCGGGCGGGGACGCGTCTTCATGCACGCTTCGCCTCGCTCGTACGGCGAATGGCTGCGCCGGAGCATCGCGCATGCCGCCGCCACGCAACCTCCCGGTCGGCCGCCGCTGGTGTTCATCAACGCGTGGAACGAGTGGGCCGAGGGCGCCGTGCTCGAACCGGATGCGCGGCTCGGGCATGCGTGGCTGCATGCGACCCGCGCGGCCATCAGGCCGCCCGTCGAACCCGACCCGCGCCCCTGCGCAGTGATCCACGCCTGGTACCCGGAAGTACTGGGCGAGATCCTCGACCGCCTGAAAGCCTCGGGCCTGGACTGGCGCTTGCTTGTGACCACGGTCCCGGACAAGTCGGAAGTCGTGCGCCAGGCGATGACCCGCGCCGGCGTCGACGGCGAGATCGTGACCAGTGAGAACCGCGGCCGCGACATCCTGCCTTTTCTCCGGCTCGCCGACCGTCTGCTCGACGAAGGGGTGCAGGTCGTACTGAAGCTCCACACCAAGCGCTCGCTGCACCGGCAGGACGGCGAGACCTGGCGACGCGAGCTGCTCGACGGCCTGCTGGAGCCGCAACGTGCCCATAGGATTTTCCAGCGCTTCAGCGAGGAACCCCGGCTGGGAATCGTGGCAGCCGATGGACATATCCAGCCACTGCACTATTACTGGGGCGCCAACCGACACAACGTCGACCATCTCGCCGCGAGGCTGGGGCTCACGCCACCGGACGTCGCGCGCGACCAGTTCATCGCCGGAAGCATGTTCTGGCTGCGGCTGGATGCCTTGCGGCCGCTGTTCGACGCCCACCTTGGCATCGACGAATTCGAGGACGAAGCCGGTCAGGTGGACGGCACTCTGGCCCATGCGGTGGAGCGCGTCTTCCTCCTTGCCGCGCAGCACGCCGGCTACCGGACCGATACGGCCGGGCGAGTCGGCGGCGAGTCGGCGGCGGATGATCGTGGCTTCCCCTACGCGCGGCGCGGCTGAGCGCACCGGCCGGCAAGCGCCCCCTCTGTGCGGGCGCTACCGGGAGAGCCAACCATACGCGGACGCACGGAGAGCGCGATCGGGTTAGAATGGGGGTTCGATTCCAGGCCCCGGTGGCCCGCAACTCCCAAGGAAACGCGAATGAAGATTCTGGTCGGCTACAAGCGCGTCGTGGACTACAACGTCCGCATCCAGGTCAAGCCCGACGGCACCGGCGTGGTGACCGACGGCGTGAAGCTCTCCGCCAACCCGTTCGACGACATCGCCCTGGAAGAAGCGCTGCGCCTGCGCGAGAGGGGCGTGGCGACCGAGGTGGTGGTGATGGGCGTCGGTCCGGCCGACCTCACCGCGCACCTGCGCAACGGCCTGGCGATGGGAGCCAACCGCGCCATCCACGTGGTCACCGCCGATGCCGTGCAGCCGCTCAGCGCCGCGCGCGCCTTCCTCAAGCTGGTCGAGAAGGAGCAGCCCGGCTTGGTGCTTATGGGCAAGCAGGCAATCGACGACGACGCCAACCAGACCGGCCAGATGCTCGCCGCGCTGTGGGATCGTCCGCAGGCCACCTTCGCCAGCAAGCTGGAGATCGCCGACGGCAAGGCCACGGTGACCCGCGAAGTGGATGCCGGCCTGGAAGTGATCGAGGCCGAGCTGCCCGCCCTGGTCACCACCGACCTTCGCCTCAACGAGCCGCGCTTCATCAAGCTGCCGGACATCATGAAGGCCAAGTCCAAGCCGATCGACACGATCGAGTTCGCCTCGCTGGGTGTCGAAGCGCACGACCAGCTCACCACCACCCACTACGCCGCGCCGGCCAAGCGCAGCAAGGGCGTGATGGTGAAGGACGCCGCCGAACTGGTCGCCGCCCTGAAGCAGAAGGGTCTGCTCTGATCGCTTGTCATCCCTGCTCGCGCAGGGATCCGGCAAGGTTCGTGTTTATCAAGCAAAAGACACTGGATTCCGGCTTTCGCCGGAACGACGGTACGAGGAATCGAACATGTCCAAAGTCCTGATCATCGCCGAGCACCTGCACGGCAAGCTCAACCCGGCCACCGCGCGCGCCGTGAGCGCCGCTGCCGCGGTCAAGCCCGACGCCATCGACGTGCTGGTGCTGGCCGACAGCGTCGACGCCGTCGCCGCCGAGGCCGCCGCCATCGAGGGCGTGAGCCGCGTGCTCACCGTCGCCCGCGCCGAGAACGCCCATACGCTGGCCGCCGTGCTGGCACCTCAGGTGGCCAAGGCCGCGGCCGGCTACAGCCATGTGTTCGCCCCGTCCACCACCTTCGGCAAGGACCTCGCCCCGCGCGTGGCCGCCCTGCTGGGCGTGGCCCAGGTCAGCGACGTGATGAGCGTGGAAGGTACGCATACCTTCAAGCGCCCGATCTACGCCGGCAACGCCATCGTCACCGTCGAGGCCAACCCGGCGCACGCCGTGGTCGCCACCATCCGCACCGCCTCCTGGCCGGCCGCCGCGAACGGTGCAGGCAAGGCTCCGGTGGAAGCGCTGGCGCTAGACGTCGCCCTGCCCTCGCACACCCGCTTCGTCGAGCTGCAGCAGGGCTCCAGCGACCGCCCCGACCTGCAGAGCGCCAGCAAGGTGGTTTCCGGCGGCCGCGGCGTCGGCTCGAAGGAGAACTTCGAGATCATCTACAAGCTCGCTGACAAGATCGGCGCGGCCGTCGGTGCCTCGCGTGCGGCGGTCGACGCCGGCTACGTGCCGAACGAGCTGCAGGTGGGCCAGACCGGCAAGATCATCGCCCCCGAGCTGTACATGGCCATCGGCATCTCCGGCGCCATCCAGCACCTCACCGGCATCAAGGACGCCGGCACCATCGTGGCGATCAACAAGGATGGCGAGGCGCCGATCTTCGA
>JAGWVM010000144.1 GCA_018970895.1 Lysobacteraceae bacterium
CCGCCAGTGTGCCTGGAACGCGTCCGCCGTGACCGACCGCTCCATCGGCAGCGCCGCGCCGGTGAAGCTCGGATCCGGCCAGGGCGCCTTCACGTGCACGTCGGTGGTGCGCGCCAGCGGCAGCCAGGCCATCGACCCGGTGCCGGCCAGGTGCAGGGTCATCGAGAACGTGATCGGCTGGTCGCCCAGCGCATCGAGGTCGAACGGGATCACCACGCTCGCCAGCCCGCCCAGCTGGCGAGCGGAAGAACGGAAGCGCGCCGGCAGCCCGTTGATCTGCAGGTCGTCCACTCCCTGCAGGCCGCGCACGTCGCCGAGCGGCAGCTGCAGCTCGGCCTGCTGGCCCAGCCAGGTGCCGGCGGCATCGCGCCGGAACTGCGCGAGGTCCTGTGCCGTGAAGCGCCCGGCCAGCTTCACCGTGGAGGCGAACGCCGGCACGCGGTAGATGCCGTACTGGCGCACCTCCACCCGCATCGTGGCATCCACCTGTGCGTCGTCCGGCAGCACGATCTCGGTGCCGGCGTGCCAGCGCGGCTCGCCGCCCTCGCCCACCCCGTCGGGGATCCGCAGCGGCACGGCCAGTACCAGTCCGCCCAACACCTGCCGTCCGCCCCAGCCCTGCGCCACCTGCGCCGCGGCCTGGTTGCGCATCTGCTCCCGCTCGGCGACCAGTCCGCGCACCTGCGCCAGCGGAATCAGCATCACCAGCGAAAGCAACCCGATACCGACCACCCTGGCGGTGACCGTCTGTGTCCATCCACGCATGAGTCGTCCCTCCCGGAAAGCCCGCATGGCAGCAGTCCGGTCGGGCGGGCGCGTGGCCATCCGTGGCGGGTAGGGGACGATCCGCGGGCGAGCCGCTTGCGCGGGAAAAACAAAGGGCCGCCCGGAGGCGGCCCTTGCTCAGCGAACCGTGCCGAAGCTCAGCCCGGCATTTCCTCCAGCTCCATGCCCTTGGTCTCGCGCACCGCCGACATCACGAAGAACAGCGAGATCAGCGCGAAAGCGGCATACAGGCCGTAGGCGAAGGTCAGGCCGATCTGCGCCAGCGCCGGGAAGGTCGAGCTGATCACGAAGTTGGCCAGCCACTGCGCCGAAGCCGCCACCGCCAGCGCGATCGCGCGGATGCGGTTGGGGAACATCTCGCCCAGCAGCACCCACACCATCGGACCCCAGCTCAGGCCGAAGAACACCACGTAGGCATTGGCCGCCACCAACGCCACCGGGCCGATCGAATGCGGCAGCACCAGGTCGGCACCCGTGCCGGTAGCCTGCGAGAAGCACCACGCCATCACGCCCAGGGTCACCGCCATGCCGGCCGAGCCGACCACCAGCAGCGGCTTGCGGCCGATCTTGTCGACCAGCGCGATAGCCACCAGGGTCACCAGCACGTTCACCACCGAGGTGGCTACGGTGATGGTGAACGAGTCGGCCTCGCTGAAGCCCACCGAATGCCACAGCGTGGACGAGTAGTAGAAGATCACGTTGATGCCGACGAACTGCTGGAACACCGACAGCAGGATGCCCACCCATACCACCGGCAGCAGGCCGGCGGCCGGGCCGCGCAGGTCGCGCAGGCGCGGGCGGTATTCCACCTTCAGGCTGTGCGCGATGTCGCCCACCTTCTTGTCGAGCGCGCTGTCGCTGCTCATGCCCAGCACCTGGCGCAGCACGTCCTTCGCCTCGGCCAGCCGGCCCTTGGCGACCAGGTGGCGCGGCGACTCCGGCACACCGAGCACCAGCGCGCCGTAGATCAGCGCCGGGATCACCGCCACCAGGAACATCCAGCGCCACGCGGCCAGGCCGAAGGCCAGCTTGTTCGCCGCACTGCCGGCCGCCCCGGCCAGCCAGGCATCGCTGAGCAGGGCGACGAAGATGCCCAGCACGATCGCCAGCTGCTGCATCGAACCCAGCCGTCCGCGCACGCGCGCCGGCGAGACCTCGGCGATATAGGTCGGCGCGATCACCGAGGCCACGCCGACGCCGATGCCGCCGACCAGGCGCCAGAAGATCAGGTCCCACACGCCGAAGGCCAGCCCCGAACCCAGCGCACTGATCGCCAGGAACAGCGCCGCCACCTGCATCGTGCGCACGCGGCCGAAGCGGTCGGCCAGCGAGCCGGCGTACCACGCGCCGGCGGCCGAGCCCAGCAGGGCGCATGACACGGTGAAACCGATCTCGCCCGCGTTAAGTGCGAACGCGCCGCGCACCGCATCCACCGCACCGTTGATCACCGCCGTGTCGAAACCGAACAGGAAGCCGCCCAGCGCGGCCGCCGCCGCGATCACCACCACGCGCAGCGTGGCGTGCTGCTCGGCGTCGGCCGAGGTCTCCGTCGTTGCCATCGTTGTTCCCACCCCTCTGGTATGAAGTCCGGCCGATTCTGCGATGCGCGCACCGCACGCTCGGCCTGAATACGTATGCATCCCGCACCGCACCACGATCGGTGCGGCCGATCCCTAGGTTAGCCCGTTTGCGCCGGCGCGGGCGCCGGCGCGAAGAACGCGCGCACGTCGGCCACCTCGCGCGTGCGCGGCATCGGTGGCAGGCTGGCCAGGAACAGCTTGCCGTAGCCCTTGCCGAGCAGGCGCGGATCGCACAGCACCAGCACACCGCGGTCGTGCACGTCGCGGATCAGCCGGCCGGCGCCCTGCTTGAGCGCGATCGCCGCACTGGGCACCTGCCAGCCCATGAACGGATTGATGCCGGCCTGCTCCAGCGCTTCGAGCCGCGCCTGCAAGACGGGATCGTCCGGCGCGGCGAACGGCAGCTTGTCGATCACCACCACGCTGAGCGCCTCGCCAGCCACGTCCACGCCTTCCCAGAAACTCGCCGCGCCCAGCAGCACGCCGTGGCCGCTGGCGCGGAATTCCTCCAGCAGCCGGTGGCGCGGTGCCTCGCCCTGCACGAACAGCGGCCACGGCACGCGGTTGCGCAGCAGGTCCGCCGCGCGACGCAGCGCGCGATGCGAGGTGAACAGCAGGAACGCCCGACCGTGCGACGCCTCCAGCACCGGCAGCACGGCCTCGATCACCTGGTCGGTGTAGTCGCGCGCGGCCGGATCCGGCAGGCCCGGCGGCAGGTAGCACAGCGCCTGGCGCGCGTAGTCGAACGGGCTCTCCAGGCTCAGCGTCTGCGGATCGTCCAGCCCCAGCTGGCGCGCGAAGTGCCCGAAGTCGCCGCCCACCGACAGCGTGGCCGAGGTGTGGATCCACGCCGCCTGGGTGCGCTCACGCATCGCCCGCAACGGCGCGGCCAGGTCCAGCGGCGTGGCATGGATGGCGAAGCCGCGCGGGAACAGCTCGTACCAGCGCACGTCGATGCCGCGCGCTTCGCCGGACTGGCCTTCGACGATGCGCTCGAGCCGCTCGCTGAGCGCGAGCGAACGTTCGTGGACGTTGGCGAAGCCGCGCGAGCGGTCGGCCTGCGAAGCAAGCTGGTCGGACAGCGTGGCGACCAGCTCGACCAGGTCACGCAGCCCGTCCCGCACCACGGCGCGGCCCTCAAGTTCGGCGAACGGACCGCGTGCGGGCAGCGCCTCCATCGCCGCGCGCAGCTTCTTCAGCGCCTCCTGCAAGGCCTCCACCGGCTCCAGCAGCAGGCCGATCGCACCGGTGATGCCCGTGCATTCGGTCAGCGCATCCTGGCCCAGCTCGGACAGCTGCCGGGCGCTCACGCTCTGCGAGAAGAACTGGCCGGCCAGCTCGGGCACCTGGTGTGCCTCGTCGAGGATGAAGGCCTGCGCGCCCGGCAGGATCTCGCCGAAGCCCTCCTGCTTGAGTGCCAGGTCGGCGAACAGCAGATGATGGTTCACCACGACCAGCTCGGCTTCCTGCGCCTCGCGGCGAGCCTTGATCACGTGACAGTCGTCGAAGAACGGACACTCCGCGCCGAGGCAGTTCTCCGGCGTGGAGGTGACCCGTGGCCACAGCGGCGACTCTTCCGGCACCTCGGCCAGTTCCATGCGGTCGCCTTGGCGGGTGCGCGCGGACCACTGGCGGATCGCCGCCAGCTGGTGCGACTGCATCGGATCCAGGCTGCCGCCGTCGCGTACGGTCTGGTCCAGCCGATACAGGCACAGGTAGTTGGCGCGGCCCTTCAACAGCGCGGTCTTCACCCGGCTGCCGAGCACCGAGCGCACCCGCGGCAGGTCGCGGAAGAACAGCTGGTCCTGCAGCGCCTTGGTGCCGGTGGAGACGATCACCCGCTCGCCGGACAGCAGCGCCGGCACCAGGTAGGCAAAGGTCTTGCCGGTGCCCGTACCCGCCTCGGCGATCAGCGTCTCGCGCTCGGCGATGGCGTGCGCCACGGCACGCGCCATGTCCTGCTGCGCGGCGCGCGGGGCGAAGTTGGGCAGCTCGCGGGCGAACGGGCCGTCGGCGCCGAGCAGCGCACCGACGTCGTCGGGCGCGGCGTCATCGGGATCGATCATCCACCAAGTATGGCCGAGGCCGGCAGGCGCAGCGAGGGCGCCCGGCCGACGCCGTCCGGTCCTCCACTCAGTACCGGTTGATCCCCGGCTTGTGGCAGGTCTGTCGCTGCTGTCGGGCCTTCACCGCCCCGGCGGCGTCGCCGTCGTGCAGGCGGATCTCCACGACCGTCTGCCAGTTGCGCGCGCACAGCGGGCCGAGCCTGGGCCCGATCGACCACGACTCCTGTGCCAGCTTTTCCGCCACCGGAAACTCCTGCAGTCGCACCGCCAGTTCGGCGCGGTCCTGCAGCAGGTCGGGCGACTCCGGACTCAGGCGCAGCGCCTGGTCGAGCTTGTCGGCAGCCGCCTTGAAGCGGCCCGCCCGCTCGTCGGCCTGCGCCGCGTCCTGCAGCGTGGCCACGCCCGGCTCGCGCAGCGGGCTGACGTCGATCACCGACTTCTCGCTTGCGCCGGCGGCGCGGATGGCGTTGAGCATGGCCTGCGGCGAGGGTGGCGGCGGCACGGTCGGCGCAGGCGGACTGTCGGCCATGCAGCCGGCCAGCAGCGAGGCGACGGAGAGGGAAAGGAAACGCAGGGGACGGGACACGGTCATCATGGCGATCAGTGGTTGGGAACCGGCGCAGGTGGCGGCGAGCTGCCGTCGTGGTGGTCGCCCACGCCGAAGAAGTTGCCGACGCGCTGCCAGAAGCAACTTTCGGTATCGGCGGGCAGGCTGCCCGGGATGACCGGCAACTGGCGGGCGCCATTGCATTCGGGATCGGTGCGCTTGTCGTCCGCCGGGTTGATCCAGGCCATCTCCAGCCCGGGTCCGGGCGCGGCCGACAGCGGGCGCGTCGGCAGCTGGGCGAACAGATTGCGCCAGATGCGCAGCGCACCGGTGGCGCCGAACAGGCCGGTCGGCTTGTTGTCGTCGCGGCCCATCCAGAACACCGCCAGCCGGTCGCCGGTGAAGCCGGCGAACCAGCTGTCGCGCAGGTCGTTGCTGGTGCCGGTCTTGCCGGCGGCGTTGAGCCAGGCCAGTCCGGAATCGCCGATCGAGTGCGCGGTGCCGTACAGCGCCACCTGCTGCATCGCCCAGGTGATCAGGCGCACCGCCGGCTGGTACTGGGCGGGACCGGGCTGCACCTCGTAGCGCTTGATCGTGCGTCCGTTGCCGTCGACCACGCCGCGCACTGCCAGCAGCGGCGGCGCATGGCCGTCGGAAGCGAGGTACTGGTAGAGCTGCGCCAGTTGCAGCGGTGCCATGTCCTGCGCGCCGATCAGCAGCGAGGGGCTGGGGTTGATGTCGCTGAAGCCGAACGACTCCAGGAACGCCCGGATCCGCGGCAGGCCGACCTCGAGCCCGAGGTGGATCGTCGCCAGGTTCCACGAATGCGCCAGCGCGTCGACCATCGGCAGCATGCCGTGCGACTGGTTGTCGTCATTGTGGGGTTCCCACATCGAGCCGTCCGGCTGGCGCATGCTGAGCGGGCTGTCGTCCAGCAGCGTGCCCAGATTCCAGTGCGCCGGGTCGGTCAGCGCCACCAGGTAGACGAACGGCTTGATGGTCGAGCCGATCGGGCGCTGCGCGTCCATCGCGCGGTTGAAGCCGGGGTCGCCGGGTATCTTGCTGCCGATCACCGCCAGTACGCTGCCGGTGTGCGCGTCGGTCACCACGCCGGCAGCCTGCAGAGCGTTGCCGCGCTTGCCCAGCGACTTCACTGTCTCGGTGACGGCCTTCTCGGCATACAGCTGCGCGGCCGGATCCAGCGTGGTGAAGATCGACAGGTTGCCGGCGCGCAGGGTGTCGTCGTCGAAGTCGGCCCGGATCTGCCGGCGCACCAGGTCCATGAAGGCCGGGAAGCGGTTGTGCGGCAGCTGAGCGTTTTCGGCGATGCCCAGCGGGGTAGCCTCGGCGGCCTTGGCCTGTGCGGCGGTCATCAGGCCGGTCTGGGCGAATTCCTCCAGCACCAGGTTGCGTCGCGCCAGCGCGCGCTGCGGATAGCGGCGCGGATCGTAGTAGCTCGGCCCCTTGACCAGCCCGACCAGCAGCGCGATCTCCTGCGGCCGCAGCTCTTCCAGGCGCCGCCCGAAGTAGAACTCCGCCGCCGCCGCGAACCCGTGCACGGCCTGGCTGCCCTGCTGGCCGAGGAACACCTCGTTGATGTACGCCTCGAGGATGCGCGACTTCGGATAGTGCGCCTCGATCAGCAGCGAGAGGATCGCCTCGTTGAACTTGCGGGTGAGGTTCTGGCTGCGGTCCAGGAACAGGTTGCGCACCAGCTGCTGGGTCAGCGTCGAGCCACCCTGCACCGTATGCCCGGCGCGCAGGTTGGCGAAGGCCGCGCGCAGGATCGCGGTGAAGTCGATGCCGATGTGGTGCTTGAAGTCGCGGTCCTCGACCGCCTGCAAGCCGCTGACCAGCAGCTGCGGCACGTCCGCCAGGTGCACGATGCGGCGCTCCTCCTGCTGCGCGCCGTACACGGTGGCGATGCGCGCCGGATCCAGATGCGCCTCCTTCAGCGTTCGGCCGCTCGTCGCATCGGCGACCGAGGCGACCACGCCGCGTCCCAGCGTCACTACGATGCGCTTGGGCAGTTCGCCGCCATCGGGGCCGGCATAGCCGCGCGAGGAGATCGTGTAACGCGCGCCGTGCCTGCCCCAGCGTCCGGGCAGCTCGCCCCGGCCGTCTCCGGTGTAGCCGGCGAAGGTGAGCTCCAGCTCCAGTGCGGCCGGCGTCATCGGCTCCCCGGCCTCGAGCAGCAGCGGGCGTGCGAACACCCGCGTGGGCACCGCGAACACCAGGTCGTTGAAGCGGTCCTGCACGCGCTTGTTGAGCACCAGCGTGTAAGGCAGCAGGAAGCCGACGAACAGGCCCAGTCCGATCCAGAACGGAAGGCGCACCCACGGCCAGGCGGTGCGGGCGAAGGATTGCACACGGGTCAGAAAGGCCAACGCGAGGGATTCCCGGGAAAAGCGTCGAACGATGATAGGCCCTGGCCCCCGGCGCCAAAATGAATGCCACCCGCCTCCGCGGGGCAGGACGCAGGCGCGATCGGGGCGATCCGCGGGCGATTCAGCGGGCCAGCCCCCAGCAGCGGGCGTCGGGCCGGAACGGCCGCGGCTGCACGGCGAACCGGCGGATCAATGCCGTGTTGTCGGCCACGAGATCCTCCTCGAGCCGGGCCAGCACCCCGCGCAGCGTCGGTGCCAGCCGCGCGCCCAGCTGCAGGGCCACGCGCGGGACCGGCAGCGGCACGGTGGCGACCGGCAGGCTGTCGCGCACGCGGGCGAACATCACGCTGGCGGTCAGCCGCTCGCCGCCGCCGATCGGCAGGATTCCGCCGCTGATCGCGGACGGAGCCAGCGCCGCCAGGCTGGCCAGCGCGATGTCGTCGGCATGCACCGGCTGGCGCAGGCCCCGCCCGGC
>JAGWVM010000145.1 GCA_018970895.1 Lysobacteraceae bacterium
GTGTGGGTGGGCAGGGTGCCGGCCGACGGCGGCACGTGGCGCTTGGCGGCCAGCGAGCCGGCCATGGCCAGCATCGCCACGATCAGCGGGTAGCGCGCCAGGAACATGCAGATGCCGAGCAGCACATTCCAGAACGGCGTGTTGGCGGAGAGCCCGGCGAACGCGCTGCCGTTGTTATTGGAGGCCGAACTGAGCGCGTAGAGGATCTCGCTGAAGCCATGCGCGCTGGGGTTGGCGACACCGGCCATGCCGGCTGGCGCCATCACCGCGATGGCGGTGCCGATCACCACCAGCGCGCAGGGAATCAGCACGGCGATCGAGGCCATCTTCATCTCGTGCGCCTCGATCTTCTTGCCGAGGTACTCGGGGGTGCGCCCGACCATCAGGCCGGCGATGAACACTGCGACCACGGCAAAGGCGAGCAGGCCGTACAGGCCGGAGCCGACGCCGCCGAAGATCACCTCGCCGAGCTGGATCAGCCACATCGGCACCAGCCCGCCGAGCGGGGTGAAAGAATCGTGCATCGCGTTGACCGAGCCGTTGGAGGCGGCGGCGGTGGCGGTGGCCCAGATCGTCGAATCGACGATGCCGAAGCGCGTCTCCTTGCCCTCCATGTTGCCGCCGGCCTGCAGCGCGCTGGCGTGCTGGTCCACGCCCAGGTGTGCGAGCAGCGGCATGCTGGCCTGTTCGGCGGCGGTGCAGGCGATCAGCAGCGGCACGAAGATCGCCAGCATGGTCGCCAGCAGCGCCCGGCCCTGGCGGCGGTCGCCGACCATGCGGCCGAAGGTCAGGCACAGCGCCGCCGGGATCAGCAGGATCGACAGCATCTCCAGCAGGTTGCTCAGCGGTGTCGGGTTCTCGAACGGATGCGCCGAATTGACGCCGAAGAAGCCGCCGCCGTTGGTGCCCAGCTGCTTGATCGCGATCTGCGAGGCGGCCGGACCCATCGGCAGGGTCTGTGTGGTCACCGCGACGTCGTGCGCGTGCGCCACGCCGGCGGCGTCCCTGACCGTCTCGGTAATGTGGGTGGGCTGGACCAGCGTGGCTTCGGCATAGGGATGGAAGTTCTGCACCACGCCCTGCGAGACCAGCGCCAGCGACAGCAGCAGCGACAGCGGCAGCAACACGTACAGCGTGCTGCGGGTCAGGTCGACCCAGAAGTTGCCGAGGCCCTGTGCGCTCTTGCGGACGAAGCCGCGGATCACCGCCACCAGCACGGCGATGCCGGTGGCCGCGGAGAGGAAGTTCTGCACCGCCAGGCCGAGCATCTGGGTCAGGTAGCTCATCGTCGACTCGCCGCCGTAGCCCTGCCAGTTGGTGTTGCTGGCGAAGCTGATCGCGGTGTTCATCGACGAATCGGCGGAGACCGCCGGCAGGTGTGCCGGGTTGAGCGGCAGCCACGCCTGGCAGCGCTGCAGCGCATAGACGGCGAGCAAGCCGACCAGGTTGAACACCAGCATGGCCAGCGCGTAGCGCTGCCAGCCCATGTCCTCGTCGGCGCGGATGCCGCACAGGCGATAGATCGCGCGTTCGATGCCACCGCCGAAGCGGGTGACGCGGTTCGGCGTGTCGGCGAACACGCGCGCCATGTAGCTGCCCAGCGGCATCACGAGCAGCAGGAGCAGGCCCAGGAACAGGCCGGTCTGGAGCCAGTCGTTGGTGGTCATTCGAACCACTCCGGTTTGAGCAGGGCCACGCAGAGGTAGCCGGTGACGGCCACCGCGAGCACGGCGGCGAGGATGTAGAAGGCGGTCATGGCAGGTTCCTTCGGTGCATGACGGCTCAGCGGCGGCCGAGCCGGTCGCACAGGCGCAGCAGTCCGCCGGTGAGGGCGGCCAGGGCGGCGATCAGCAGGAGATAGGGGATGTCCACGGGAGAGGGCTCCGTCGAGGTGACGGTGCGCATTCTCGAAACCGGCGCATAAGAAAGGGGTAGCGAAAAATCGCTACCCCATATAGATCGCGTAAAAAGTCGCGCGGCCGGGCGGCCGCGTGCGGTCAGGTGCCGATGACCAGCGGCTCGGGCTCCAGCTTCACGCCGAAGGTGGCTCCCACGCTGGCGATCACCTGGCGGGCGAGCGCCCACAGTTCGCGGCCGGTGGCCTGGCCGTGGTTGACCAGCACCAGCGCGTGGCGCGAGGAGATGCCGGCATCGCCTTCGCGATAACCCTTCAGTCCGGCTGCCTCGATCAGCCAGGCGGCGGACAGCTTCCAGCGGCCGTCTGCGGCCGGCCAGGCGACCAGCTCCGGGTGCTCGCGCCGCAGCGCTTCGCCGGTGGCAGCGTCGACCATCGGATTCTTGAAGAAGCTGCCGGCATTGCCGATCACGGCCGGGTCCGGCAGCTTGCGCGTGCGCAGGTGGATGATCGCCTCGGCGACGTGGAACGGCGCCGGCTTGTCCACGCCCATGCGCGCCAGCTCCTCGCGGATGCCGGCGTAGTCCGTGCGCAGCTCGCGCGTGCGGGGCAACGCGAAACGCACGGCGGTGACCACGTAGCGGCCGGGCTCGCGCTTGAACAGCGAATCGCGGTAGCCGAAGGCGCAGGCGACGTGGTCCAGCGTGACCACGCGGTGCTCGCGGGTGTCCCAGGCTTCCACGCTGTCGACGAATTCGGCCACCTCGGTGCCGTAGGCGCCGATGTTCTGGATCGGCGCGGCGCCGACCGTGCCGGGGATCAGGATCAGGTTCTCCAGCCCGGCGATGCCCTGGCCCAGGGTCCAGCGCACGAAGTCGTCCCAGCGCTCGCCGGCGGCCACCGCCAGCCGCACGATGCGGCCGTCGTCCTCCACCTGCACGCCCTGGGTGGCCATCGCCAGCACGGTGCCGTCGAAGTCGCCGGCGAACAGCACGTTGCTGCCTTCGCCGAGCACCAGCAGCGGCCCGTGCCGCACGGCTGGGAAGTCGAGCAGCTCCGGCAGCTTGCTGGCGTCGCGGATCTCCGCCAGCAGACGCGCCTTCGCCGCCACCCGCAGCGTGTTGCGGCGGGCCAGCGGGGCGTTCTCGATCAGCGTGTAGCCGCCCATGTCGATGCGCTCAGCGACCATCGGCGCCTCCGCGCTGGCGGCGGATCTCGTTGACGCACTCGGCGATCAGCTCCGGGCCGCGGTAGATCAGGCCGGAGTAGACCTGCACCAGCGACGCGCCGGCGTCGAGCTTGGCCACCGCGTCGTCGCCGTCGAGGATGCCGCCGACGCCGACGATGCCGACCTTGCCCTTCAGCCGCTCGGCCATGCCGCGCTGCACCGCGGTAGCGTGCGCCATCAGCGGCCGGCCGGACAGGCCGCCGGTTTCCTGCCCTTGCGGGTCGGAAGCCACGGCGCTGTGGTCGATCGTGGTGTTGGTGCAGATCACGCCGTCCACGCCGCTGGCCAGCAGCACCTCGGCGATGGCGTCGAGCTCGGACTCGGACAGGTCCGGCGCGATCTTCAGCAGCATCGGCTTGCGCGCGCCGTGCCGCGCGCCCAGCCGCTCCTGCGCCTCGCGCAGGGTGCCGATGAAACGCCGCAGCGTCTCCTCTTCCTGCAGGTCGCGCAGGCCCTGGGTGTTGGGCGAGGAGATGTTCACCGTGACGTAGCTGGCACGCGCGTAGACGCGTTCGAGACAGAACAGGTAGTCGTCGACCGCCTTTTCGTTCGGGGTGTCCTTGTTCTTGCCGATATTGATGCCGAGCACGCCGGCATACGACGACTTCTCGGCATGGCGCACCAGCGCGTCGACGCCGTCGTTGTTGAAACCGAGGCGGTTGATGATCGCCTCGTGCGCGGCCAGCCGGAACATCCGCGGCTTCGGGTTGCCCGGCTGCGGGCGCGGCGTGGTGGTGCCGACCTCGACGAAGCCGAAGCCCAGCGCGCCGAGCGCGTCCAGGTGGTCGGCGTTCTTGTCCAGGCCGGCCGCCAGGCCGACCGGATTGGGAAAGTGCAGGCCGAAGGCGGCCACCGGCAGGTCGTCCGGCGGCGTGGCGACGAAGCGCAGCAGTTCGCTGCGATGGGCGACGTCGAGCCCGTACAGGGTCAGGTCGTGGGCGGTTTCGGGCGCAAGCGCGAACAGCAGGGGGCGCAGGTATCGGTACATGCGGTCAGCTCGTGGCGCCGCCGTGGGCGCGAGGACAAGGAAAGGCGTCGAGGGGCGAGGTGCCGCGCAGGCCAGTCATGCCGGTCAACCGTTGAGCATCTGACCGCCGTCCACGGCGAGGGTCTGACCGGTGATCCACCCGGCCCAGGGCGACGCGAGGAACAGCGCGGCGTGGGCGATTTCCTCCGGCGTGCCGAAGCGGCCGAACGGGATCCTTGCCAGCGTGGCGGCGTGCAATGCGGGCTGCTCCACGCGCCGGCGTTCCCACAGGCCGTCGGCGAAGCTGATCGAGCCGGGGGCGATCGCGTTCACCCGGATACGATCGGGAGCCAGCGCCAGCGCCTGCGAGGCGGTGTAGTGGCTCAGCGCCGCCTTGATCGCGGCATACGGCGCCCCGCCGGCACGCGGGCGCAGTGCGGCGATCGAACTGGTGTGCAGGATGCTGGCACGGCCGCTCTGCTTCAGGTACGGCAGGGCATGGCGCGAGGCCCGCACGGCGGCCATCAGGTCGATCTGGAAATTTGCGGTCCAGCCTTCGTCGTCGTCCGCGAAGCCGTAGCCGGTCGCGTTGTTCACCAGCACGTCGATGCCACCGAGCGCTTCGGCAGCGGCACCGATGTAGGCGGCGATCGCCTGCGGATCGGCAAGGTCGCAGGACTGCACGTGCGCCCGGCCGCCTCCGCCGCGGATCGTGTCGCGGACCGCGGTCAGCGCTGCCTCGCCGCGCGCGCATACCGACACGGCCGCGCCGGCCGCGGCGAACGCGACGGCGATGGCGCGGCCGATACCGCGACTGCCGCCGGCGATGACCACGCGGTAGTCGGCGAGTCGAAATGGCGTTTCGGGGAGGGCGGCACCATTCATGGGTGCATGTGCTCGAACAGCCCGAACAGCGCGGCGCCGAACAGGGCCAGGGCGAGCATGGCCAGCGCGGACAGCGCCAGTTGCACGTAGCCGAGCACCAGTCCGCCGACCGCCATGCCGTCGCCTGCCAGCGGCTCGGAGACGGTCTGGCGTATCTCGCGCCGCGCCATGTGGCCGCAGACGATGGCGACGATGGCGCCGATGAACGGCAGCACGGTCCACGCGGCGATGCCGAAGCACAGGCTGACCACCGCCAGCGAGCAGGTGGAGCGGGGGGCGGACGTCGTGTTCATCGCGTGATTCCCCGGTGGGTTGCCGCAGTTTGGCACGGGCGCGCGGGCGGGAACCCGCGCGCCCGGCCTCGCCTTACAGGTCGAACTTGATGCCCTGGGCCAGCGGCAGCGAATCGGAGTAGTTGATGGTGTTGGTCTGGCGGCGCATGTAGACCTTCCACGCGTCCGAACCGGACTCGCGACCGCCGCCGGTTTCCTTCTCGCCGCCGAACGCGCCGCCGATCTCCGCACCCGAGGTGCCGATGTTGACGTTGGCGATACCGCAGTCGCTGCCGGCCGCCGAGAGGAATTGCTCGGCCACCTTCAGGTTCTGCGTGAAGATCGCCGAGGACAGGCCCTGCGGCACGTCGTTCTGCATGTCGATGGCTTCGTCGATGCTGTCAAACGGCATCACGTAGAGGATCGGCGCGAAGGTTTCCGACTGCACCACCTCATCGGAATTCTTCAGGCCGGTGACGATGGTCGGCAGCACGAAGTTGCCCTTGCGGTCGGTCAGCGCGGCGCCGCCGGTGGCGATGGTGCCGCCGGAGGCCTTGGCCTTCTCGACCGCGGCCAGGTAGGCCTTCACGCTCTCCGGGCTGTTCAGCGGGCCCATCAAGGTAGTCGACAAGGTGGGATCGCCGATCTTGCCCTCGACCTGCTTGTACGCCTTGACCAGGGTCTCGAGCACGGTGTCGTAGATCGAGGTGTGAACGAACAGGCGGCGGGTGGTGGTGCAGCGCTGGCCGGCGGTGCCGACGGCGCCGAACACGATGCCCGGGATCGCCAGCTTCAGGTCGGCGCTCTGGTCCAGGATGATCGCGTTGTTGCCGCCCAGTTCCAGCAGCGAGCGGCCCATGCGGTGCGCCACGCGCTCGCCGACCATGCGGCCGACCCTGGTCGAGCCGGTGAAGCTGATCAGCGGGATGCGCTTGTCGTCGACGAACTTCTGCGCCAGCTCGGTGCCGCCGTCGTTGAACAGGAAGAAGATGTCCGGGAAGCCGCCGTCCTTCAGCGCCTCGTTGCAGATCTTCATCGTCGCGATCGCCGACAGCGGCACCTTCGGCGAGGGCTTCCAGATGCAGATGTCGCCGGCGATGGCGGCCAGCATGGCGTTCCACGCCCACACCGCCACCGGGAAGTTGAACGCCGAGATGATGCCGACCAGGCCCAGCGGCTGGTACTGCTCGTACATGCGGTGGCCGGGGCGCTCCGAGTGCATGGTGTAGCCGTACAGCATGCGGCTCTGGCCCACCGCGAAGTCGGCGATGTCGATCATCTCCTGCACTTCGCCGTCGCCCTCGGGCTTGATCTTGCCCATCTCCAGCGCGACCAGCGAACCGAGCGCATCCTTGTGCTTGCGAAGCGCCTCACCGCACAGGCGCACGGCCTCACCGCGGCGCGGTGCAGGGGTGGTGCGCCACACCTTGAAGGCGGCCTGCGCACGCCCGACGATCGTCTCGTAGTCGGTGTGGCTGGAGGCATGCACGGTGGCGATCACCTCGCCGGTGGCCGGGTTCACCGGCTGCAGCGTGCCCGCATCGGAAGTCGTGGACCATTCGCCCTGGCCGAGATACGTGCCGGACAGCTCGGCGGAAAGGCCAAGCGCCTTGAGGATATCGTGGGACATGCACACTCCTTGACGGGTACCTGCGCGACGAGATGTGGCGTCGCGGTGAAAACCGCAAGTCTAGCAGGCCTGCTGCTGCGGGCCGACCCCGGGGCGTCGCGTCCGGCGCACGATCCGTGCCAGAATCCGCGCCGCCGCCCTCGTAGCTCAGTTGGATAGAGCGGCCCCCTCCTAAGGGGCAGGTCGGACGTTCGAATCGTCTCGAGGGCACCATTTCCAACCATCGGCAAAGCCGGCCATGCCGGCTTTTGCTTGTCCGGCGCCGAGGCTGCGGACCGGCAGCGGACCCCTCCAGGTCGATGCCGTGTCCCGGTGAGCCGGTGCGGTCCACGTCGATGCGTTCAAGTGCCGTGGCATCGTCGCCTCCGGGCAGTGACGCTCTGCAGCGCTTCATCCCGGATCTTTCCACGCTTCGTCGGGAGATCCACGGTGGGGCGGCCGGCACGGCACCGGGCGCGTGGTCCGGGCCGCCCGGTGACGGAGCGGGACCATCGGCGGCGCGACACCCTTGCAACGCGGGCGCACGGGCAGCCCGTGCGCGACGCCCCGGCGCGTCGGAACCGTCCGGCAGCAGGCATGCCCGCATGCGGGCACCGGGATGCGCGACGATGGCGGCGGTCGCGATGTCTGTCATATCGACGGGGAGGGGCGGGATGCAACGCAAGATCGTCAAGAGGTGGTTGGGCGCCTGCCTGCTGATCATGGCCTGCGACGCCGGCGCACAGACGCGCAGCGGCCTGATCGAGCGCTGGGGCGAGCGGCACGGCAACCGCGTTCCGGCAGCGGAGTTGCCGGCCGGGACGCGGGTGGTACGCGACGTGGCTTACGGTCCGGACGCGCTCCAGCGCCTCGACGTCTATGCGCCCGCCGGGGCGCACGACGCACCGGTGATCCTGATGGTGCACGGCGGCGGCTGGCGCCGCGGCGACAAGGCCATGTCCAACGTGGTGGCGAACAAGG
>JAGWVM010000146.1 GCA_018970895.1 Lysobacteraceae bacterium
CCCTTCGCGTCGGCGTACTTGGTGCCGGTGAGGCGCAGCACGTCGCGCAGGTACCAGAGCAGGGGCAGGTCCGGATCGCCGGTGTGGCGGAAAGCCTCGCCGTTGATCCGCAGCGCGATGCCCGCGCGCACTTTCTCCGGGGTGATCGTGCTGTCCGGATTGCCCGACAGATCCTGGCCCTGCAACTGCGCCATCAAACCGCTCCCGACGATGATCGGGGCATTCTCGCATCACCGCCGATCATTGGGGATGGGCGGTGCTGAACAGCCGTTGCCAGACGAAATACACGGGCGCGCCGGCCAGCATGATCAGCACGCCGATGCCGGCGTTGCGCGGGTTGCTGCGCATGGTCTCGACCACCACCCAGCCGATCACCCCGACGAACAGCAGCGGCAGCAGCGGGTAGCCCGGCACGCGGAAGCCGGTGGCGGCGCCGTCGTGGCGGCGGTACCAGAACAGGGTCAGCACGCCGATCGCGCAGGCCAGCCAGTCGGCGAAGGTGGCGTAGTCCAGCAGCTGGCCGTAGCTGCCGGACAGCACCAGCACGATCGACCAGCCGGCCAGCAGCACGATCGCCAGGTTGGGCGTGCGGTGCACCGGGTGCAGCCGCGCCACCGAGCGGAAGAACAGCCCGTCCTCGCCCATCACCTGCAGCACGCGGGCGCCGGCGACCACGGTGATGTTGCAGAACCCGAGCGTGGAGATGGCGATGCCCAGCGCGATCACCTTGGCGCCGACGGTGCCGAACACGCGCTGCATGACGTCCGCGGCCGGCGCGTGGCTGACGGCCAGGCCGTCGTGGCCGAGTGCCGCGAGATAGGCCACGTTGACCAGCGCGTAGGCGACGATCACGCCGAGCATGCCGAGCACGAGTGCGCGCGGCAGGGTGCGCTGCGGCTGCTCCACCTCGCCGGCCAGGTTGTTGAGGTAGGTGAAGCCGGAGTAGGCGAACAGCACCGGCAGCGCCGCGCCCATGAAGCCCACGCCGCGGCGCGCCTCGTCCGCGCCCAGCACCGCCTGCGCGCCGTGGCCGACCCCGGCCAGGTACAGCCCGCAGCCGACCAGGGCGGCGACCGCGGCCAGCTTGAGCAGGGCGAAGGTGTTCTGGATCGTCGCACCGAGCCGGATGCCGAACAGGTTGATCCCGGCGACGAAGGCCAGCGCCGCGGCGGCCAGCGGCGTGGCCGCCGCCGGCCGCAGGTCGAACAGCGAGGAGGCGTAGCTGGCGAAGATGGTCGCCACCGCCGCGGTGGAGCCGGAGTAGATCACCAGCAGCATGGTCCAGCCGAACAGGAAGCCCGCCAGCGGGCCGAACGCCTCGCGCAGGTAGACGTAGATGCCCCCGGCGTTCGGGCGTCGCGCGCCGAGTTCGCCGTAGCACAGCGCGCCGACCAGGGTGAGCAGTCCTGCCCCCACCCACATCGCCAGCAGGGCGATGCCCGATTCGGTGCGCTGCGCGGCAATCCCCGGGTTGAGGAAGATGCCGCCGCCGATGATGCCGCCGATGACGATCATCGCGGCGTCACCCAGGCGCAGGCTGCGCAGGTAACCGTTCGTTGGGTTGGGCATGCGGGGGCGATCCGGTCGCATCGGGCAAGGGAAGGGACAGCATCATGTCGGTCTCCCACGGGGGCGGCAAGCGCCTACCCCTCCCGTAGGTGCCTGCCGGCAGGAGGTGCGTTCGAGGCGGCTGATACTCCCGCCGCTTCCGCGGCGACCGGCCGGCCGTCGCGCGGACCTCACCCGTCACCAGGAGTCATCGATGATCAAGCGTCTCACCATCGCCACGGCGGCGATGGCCCTTGCCTGCCTCTCCAGCAGCTCGCTCGCTGCGAGCCCGTCGGGCCGGTTCTTCCTCGACGGCGCGGTAGGGCGGGCGACCTGGCACGACGGCGACTTCAACGCCGGCAACACGCACACCGCCGCGGCGTGGCGCGTTGGTTATGCGTGGAACCGGGACCGGGTGAGCTACGGCCTCGAGGCCGGTTACGTGGACCTGGGCACGGCGAGGGGACGCGACGACTTCGGCGCCACGCCGCTCGATCTGTCCGCGGGGGCCACCGGCGTGCTGGCCGGAGTCAACGTGGCCTATCGCTTCGCCCGCCGCCTGTCCGTCCATGCCCGCCTCGGCTGGATGCACGACCGTCTGGACGTGCGGAGCGGCGGCTACCGCGAGCGCTTTTCCGGCGACGGTGGCTACGTGGGCATCGGTGCCGGCTACCGCATCAGCAAGCATCTTGGCGTCGGCCTGGCGTACGACCGCTACACCGTGCGCGGCAACGTCAACGGATCGCGTACGCAGGATTTCGTCGGGATGTTTTCCGGCTTCGCCGACGTGCGCTTCTGAGCGCGTCCGGACGGTTCCGGGCGACCGCGGCCGCCCCTCGGGGCGGCCGCGGTGCTTCCACCTGCCGGTGGCTTACCAGAGCAGTCGCATGAAGGCGTCGAGGTTGCTCACGTCCAGCGTGCCGATGCCGGCGCCCGGCGTGTAATGCGGCGCACCCCGGTAGAACCAGTTGTCGCCGCCGTCGACGCTGTTGAATGGCGAGTAGCGTCCGTAACCGAACACCGCCTGCAGGAAATACACCTGCGGATTCCACAGCCCGATGCGGTGGCCCGCACTCTGCCTCAGCAGGGCGGTGATGCCGTTGAGCTGCGGTGCCACGAAACTGGTGCCGCCCTGGCCCACGCTCACCCCGCCGTCGGTGCTGGAATACACCAGGTAGCCGGTCTCGGGATCGGCATTGAGCGCAATGTCCGGCAGATTGCGGCCGGCGAAGTGCGAAGGCAGCTTCAGCAGCGTGGTGGGGCCGGCCGTCGGATCGTTGTAGTCCAGCGACTGGTGGCCTTCGGTGCGGCGGATGCCGTGGGTGAAGTACTGGTAGAACGGCCTGCGCCAGTAGCTGCTCACGCCGCCACCGCCGCCCACCGCGAACAGGTCCACCTTGCCCTTGCCGACGTTGGTGTCGAAATAGCTCTGCAGGTAGTCCCAGCCCCACACGCTTTCCCGCGTGATCGACGCCACCGGGCCGTTGCCGAACGCGAAGCTGAAGGGCGTGGTGGTGCCGCCGGCCGCGGTGATGTAGGGATCCGATGCGGGCGAGTCGACCGTCAGCGGCGCGCTGAAATCGCCCGCGCCAGTGCCGTGGCCAAGTCCGCGCACGGTGTCGTAGGCGCCCGAATCGCCGGCGGCCGCAAACACCGACTGGCCCTGCGCCGCGGCCTCCATCAGCAGGGTGTGGAAGGCGCGCAGCGTGCCGGCGTCGCGGGTGTCGTTGACGCGGGCACCGTTCACGTTGAGGGCCGCGAAGTTGTAGATCTCCGGTGCGCCCCAGCTGGTGGAGATCGCGTCGGCGCGGTTGTCCACCACCGCCTGCGCCAGCGCGTCGACGAAGCTGGCATTGGTGTTCGGCGCGTCGTACACGAGGATGTCCGCGTCCGGCGCCAGGCCGCCGGCCTGTTCCACGTCCAGCGCGGTCTCGCCGCTGCCGCTGTTGATCGGGCCGCCGCCATCGACGTGGATCTGCTCGATGCGGTGCGCCTTGGTGGTCAGGCCGATCGCGCTCCAGTAGGCCTCGGCATCGGCCGGGTCGAAATTGGCCAGCGTCACGATGGCCACGGTGGAGCCCTTGCCGGTGATGCCGCGCCGGTAGAGCGGGTTGATGTCGTAGAAGTTGGCCACGTCGCCCACGGTGTACTGGCCCGGCTGTCCGGTGGCGGTGGGATTGCTGTCGGCGGTACCGGCGCGGTGGGCGCCGATCGCGTTGAGGCTGGCGAGCTTGGTGCTGGCCTGCGGCAGCTGCGGAGAACCCAGGCGGTGCGAGAGGAAGCTCGATTCGTTGTCCAGACCGACGACCGCGTCGACCTGGCCGGCCAACCCGGCGGGCATCACCACGTCGCCGGTCGGGCGGTGGTAGAGCCGGCCGTTGGCGCGCAGGCGGTAGCTGTGGATGGTCGTGCCGAAGGCCGTGCCGAACTGCGCCAGCGTGCCGCTGACCTGCAGCGTGGCGTGATTGGCCAGTACCTTGCTGCTCAGTCCCTGCGAGGAAAGGTAGCGCTGCACCTCGGCGATCCGGGCATCGGACGCGCCGAAGCGGCGGGCGAACTCCGCGGTACTCAGGAAGCGCTGGAAGTGTGCGCTGCCGGGCGTGACGGTCTCCCGGATGTAGCGCTCCAGACCCTGCTGGTCGTGCAGGCGGAGCATCAGCGTGACGTTGACGGTCTGGCTGGAATCGGCGGCGCCGTTGGCCGGTGCGGCATCCGCGGCGCGGGCGCCGGATGCGCCGGCGAACAGCAGAGCGAGGGTGGCGGCGAGGGTGGTGCGGTGAAGCGTGGATCGCATGTGACTCTCCTTGGACATGGCCGGGTCCGAAGCCATGGCGGGTCGCGCAAGGCACGACCCGTCGCGCTCCGGCCCGACGGGCGAGCGCGTCATCACGTGGCGATGACGTCGGATTTCCCTGTACGACGTCGCGTCCCCCGCAGACCGGGACGTCGTCCCACGAGCATGCATGCGATGGCGGCCCGCGTGAAGCGCTGGCCGCTTAAGAACTATTCCTATGGGGTGATCGCTACAAAAACAGTTGTCCGCGCACGGTGAGTGCGCAGGCGCCGCCGATGGTGACGGCGCCGGAGGCCTCGTCGCGGGCCACGTCGACCAGGCCGTCGCGTCCCACCTCGCGGCCCTGGCTGGCGCGGTAGCGCGGGCCGTACGCGGTGTCGCCGCGCTCGCCCAGCCAGGCCATGATCGCCGCGTTGGCGCTGCCGGTGACCGGGTCCTCCGGGATGCCGTCGGCCGGACAGAAGGCGCGCACCGCCATCGCGGCGGTGCCGTCGGTCTCGCGGCCGAACACGCTCACCCCGACCGCCGCGTTGTGGCCGCACAGCGCCGCCACGGCGGCGAGGTCCGGCTGCAGCGAGCGCACCGCGGCCGCGTCGCGCAGGTCGCACACCAGCCAGTGCGGGCCGTTGTCGACCCGTCGCACGTCGTCGGGCCCGAGCGAGGCGGGCAGGGCGACGGCCAGCCGCTGGCGCAGGGACGCGTCGACCGTGTGGATCCGCGCCGGCGGCGCCTGCACGTGGATGCGTCGCGCGGCACCGTCGCCTTCCACCCGCACCGGCAGCAGGCCGGCGGCGCATTCCTGCACCAGCGCCGTCTTGCCGGCGTCGACCAGTCCGGCCTCGATCGCCGCATAGGCGCTGCCCACGCTGGGATGGCCGGCGAACGGCAGCTCCTGGCGCGGGGTGAAGATGCGCACGCGGTAGTCCGCGTCCGGCGAGGTCGGCGGCAGCAGGAAGGTGGTCTCGGACAGGTTGGTCCAGCGGGCGAAGGCCTGCATCGCCGCGTCGTCGATGCCTTGCGCATCGATCACCACGGCGAGCGGATTGCCGAGCATCGGCCGGTCGGCGAAGACATCCAGTTGCATGAAGCGGCGGGTAAGCATCGGGCGGACTCGGAGGCGGGTGGCGGGCTACGCACGATGCCAGCGCCCCGTCGCCGCGGCAACGATCGTGACCGCGCATGGGACAGCGGCGTTCGCGGACAGACGCGACAGCTCCTCTGCTGCTAGGGTGCGCCGCGCCCGGTCGCCAGGCGATGCGGCCGGTGCGGATACTCCATCACACAAGGAAGCAGGATGAGCAGGAAGCACCTGGCGGCGAGCCTCGTCGCCCTCGGTCTGTCCACGGCGGTTCACGCGCAGGGGCAGCGGTATTTCGTCAGTGGCGCAGTGGGCGTCGCCGGCGGCCGGCTGGATGGCCCGTACCACGAGGTCTATCGCGATGGCGGCCACGACGCGACCGGCGCGGTGCGCGTGGGCG
Organism: Lysobacteraceae bacterium; assembly: GCA_018970895.1. GTDB lineage: Bacteria > Pseudomonadota > Gammaproteobacteria > Xanthomonadales > Rhodanobacteraceae > Dyella_A. The sequence goes on from JAGWVM010000146.1 coordinate 5,821, forward strand.
CGATGTGGCAGGACGAGCTCGGCTGGGGCGTCGAGGCCGGCTACGTGGACCTCGGCACCGCCTCGGAGCAGTACGTCGTCTATCCGGCCAACGTGACTACCGACGTGCGCGTGCGCGGCCTGCTGGTGGGCGGCAACCTCAGCTACCGCTTCGACGCGCCGTGGTACCTGTCGGCGCGCGGCGGTTGGCTGCACGCCTGGACCGATCGCCGGACGCGCGTCGACGGCCCCTCCGTCGCGGGCGACCCCTCGATCAGCGCCAGCGGCAACGGCTGGTACCTCGGGGTCGGCGGTGGCTACGACATCAACGAGCAGCTCAGCATCGGCCTGCACGAGGACCTCTACCGGATCAGGGCATCGGGTGGCGGTGCGCGATTCAGCGGATACCGGGAAACGGTGACGCTGCAGGCCGAATACCGCTACTGAGCCTCGCCCCGGTCGACCCGGTCACCCGGGGCCGGGCCGGCCGATCCTCCGGAACGTCCCGCGCCGCCTCGACTTTTCCCCGGAACCGGGAACTGTCCAACAGACCCGCGGCAGCGGGACGGCTAGCTTGTGCGTGCGTCATGACTGCGTTCATGCGCGGATCGTGATCCAGCTCACAGGGGTGTTCGATGTTCCGGAAACGGGCGGTGGCGTTCCTCGCCGCCATGACTCTAGCGTCCGCGGTGCACGCGGCCGAACCACGGTACTTCGTCGATCTCGGCGCGGGCAGCGCGCGGGCGCAGCTCGGCCAGCCGGCGGGTACCGGCTACCGGCGCAACGGCAGCGACGTGGCCAGCGTGCTGCGCGTGGGCGTGCGGTGGCGGGGCCCGGTGAGCTGGGGCCTGGAGACCGGGCTGATCTACCTGGGCAAGTTCTCCGACAGCTACCAGCTGCCGGGTGCGACCGTCCGGGACCAGGTGCAGGTGTCGGCGGGGCTGCTGGGCGCCACGGCGACCTGGCGCGCCAACACGCCCTGGTACCTCACTGCCCATGCCGGCCTGCTGCACGGCTGGCTGGACGTCAGCTCCCAGGTCCGGCCGCCGATCTACGTGGTCAGCAGCAGCGGCGTGACGGCGGGCAACGGCTGGTACGCGGGCGTGGGTGGCGGCTACGACCTCAGTGACCGCTTCAGCGTCGGCGTCCACTACGACTTCCACCACCTGAACACCTCGCGCAACGGCATTCGCATGGACGGCCACGTCGGCACCCTGATGCTGCAGCTCGAATACCGCTACTGAGCGGCATCGGCGGGCGCGTCCGGATGGCGCGCGGTTTGGCCGGGCTCCGGTCGCTGGGGCAAAATAGCGGGCTGGCGCCGCCGAGATCCCCCCGGCGGGCCCTGATCCCCGCGAGCTGCCCATGACCGCCATCAAGCAGGACGACCTGATCCAGTCCGTCGCCGACGCACTGCAGTACATCAGCTATTACCACCCGGTCGACTACATCACCCACCTCGCCGCCGCCTACGAGCGCGAGGAGTCGCCCGCGGCCAAGGACGCGATGGCGCAGATCCTGATCAACTCGCGCATGGCCGCCGAAGGCCACCGCCCGCTGTGCCAGGACACCGGCATCGTCACGGTCTTCCTCAAGGTCGGCATGGACGTGCGCTGGGAAGGCTTCACCGGCTCGCTGGAGGACGCCGTCAACGAAGGCGTGCGTCGCGCCTACAACGACCCGGACAACAAGCTCCGCGCCAGCGTGCTGGCCGACCCGGCCGGCAAGCGCAGCAACACGAAGGACAACACGCCGGCGGTGATCAACGTCTCGATCGTGCCGGGGGACAAGCTCGACGTGATCGTCGCGGCCAAGGGCGGCGGTTCCGAGGCGAAGAGCAAGTTCGTGATGCTCAACCCGTCCGACTCGATCGTCGACTGGGTGCTCAAGACCGTGCCGACCATGGGCGCCGGCTGGTGCCCGCCGGGCATGCTCGGCATCGGCATCGGCGG
>JAGWVM010000147.1 GCA_018970895.1 Lysobacteraceae bacterium
GGTCGCTTCGTCGACCTGCTGGAGATCGACGCGGCCAGCAACACCGGCGTGGACGACGTGCGCGAGGTGATCGAGAACGCGCAGTACGCGCCCTCGCGCGGCCGCTTCAAGGTGTACCTGGTCGACGAGGTGCACATGCTCTCCAAGCCGGCGTTCAACGCCCTGCTGAAGACGCTGGAGGAGCCGCCGCCGCACGTGAAGTTCCTGCTCGCCACCACCGATCCGCAGAAGCTGCCGGTGACGGTGCTGTCGCGCTGCCTGAAGTTCAACCTCAAGCGCCTGCTGCCGGAGCAGATCTCCGGCCAGATGCGGCACATCCTCGGCGCCGAGGGCATCGCCTTCGAGGATGCGGCGATCGCCGAGCTGGCGCGGGGCGCCGACGGCTCGCTGCGCGACGGCCTGTCGCTGCTCGACCAGGCGATCGCCTACGGCGGCGGCGCGCTGAAGGCCGACGATGTGCGAGCCATGCTCGGCAGCGTGGCGCGCGGCCAGGTGCTGGGCCTGCTGCAGGCGCTGGCGGCGGGGCAGGGCGAGGCGTTGATGCTCGAGTGCGCGCGCATTGCGTCCTACTCCCCGGATTTCGGCGGCGTGCTCGACGACGTGGCGGCCGTGCTGCACCGGATCCAGCTGATCCAGCTGGTGCCGGGTTACCAGCCGGAAGGCGACGAGGGTGCCAGCGAGGAGATCGGTGCGCTGGCCGGCCAGCTGGCGCCGGAAGACGTGCAGCTCTACTACCAGATTGCCACCACCGGTCGGCGCGACCTGCCGCTGGCGCCGGACGCCCGCACCGGCTTCGAGATGACCGTGCTGCGCATGCTGGCATTCCGGCCGGGCGAGGCGGGCGATGCCGCGCCGGCGGCGGCCCCGCGTTCGATGCCGGCCCGTGCGATACCGGCCGCGGCCACGGTCTCCGGTCCGGTGCGTCCGGCCCCCGGACGCGTGTCGCCCGCGGGACCGGTTGCCGCGCCGCAGCCGTCCGCGCCGGCCCCCTTGGCACCCGCGCCGGCCGTTGCTGCGCCGGCGGCGCGTCGTCCGGTGCCGACCGATGCCGGCGGCCTGCCCGACTGGGTGGCGCTGATCGACCAGGCCGGGTTGCGCGGCCCGCTCGGCCAGCTGGCGCAGAACGCCGCCCTGCGCGGCCGCGACGGCCAGACCCTGACCCTGGTGCTGCAGGAGGCGCACATGCACCTGGCGGTGGAGCCGATGGTCGGCCAGATGGAGGAACGCGTCAGCGATGCGCTGGGCGAGCGCATCCGCCTGCGCTTCGTCAGCGACGCCAGCGCGGCCACCCAGACCCCGGCCGCTCGCGCCGCCGAGGCGCGCGATGCGGCGCAGGCGCGCGCCGAGCAGGCTATCGAGGAAGATCCCCTGGTGCAGGCGCTCAAGCGCGATTTCGGCGCCCGCGTCGTACCGCAATCCATCAAGCCCGTGTCGGGCTGACCCCCAGGAACGACGGAGTACCCCATGAGAGGACAGATCGGCCAGCTGATGCAGCAGGCGCAGCGCATGCAGGAAGACATGAAGCGCGCGCAGGAAGAACTGGCGAAGTTGGAAGTCACCGGCAGCGCCGGCGGCGGCCTGGTCAGCGTGGTGATGACCGGTGCGCACGAAGTGCGCCGCGTGCAGATCGATCGCAAGCTCTTCGCCGACGATCCGGAGATGGCCGAGGACCTGGTCGCCGCGGCGGTGAACGACGCGGTGAACAAGGTCGCCGAAGCCAGCAAGCAGCGGCTGGGTGGCATGACCGCCGGGCTGAACCTGCCGCCCGGATTCAAGATGCCGTTCTGAAGGCAGGAGCGAGTCGCGGAAAGTGGGGAGTGAGAAGGGCACCGGCCCTCGAATCTCCGCTTTTCTCTCGCTTCTCACTCCTCTTCCCTCAATCCTCGCTCCCATGTCCTCCAGCTCCCCCCTCCTCGCCGAACTCATCGACGCCCTGCGCTGCCTTCCCGGCGTGGGGGCCAAGAGCGCCCAGCGGATGGCATTCCATCTGCTGGAGCGCGAGCGCGAACGCGGCCTGAAACTGGCCGGCGTGCTGGCGCAGGCGATGCAGCGCATCGGCAACTGCAGCCGCTGTCGCAACTTCAGCGAAGAATCGGTGTGCGCCCTGTGCGCCAGCTCCAGCCGCGATCGCCACGTGCTGTGCGTGGTCGAGTCGCCGACCGACCTGGCCGCGGTGGAGCAGGCCACCGGTTACCGCGGGCAGTACTTCGTGCTGCTCGGGCGACTGTCGCCGCTGGACGGCCTCGGTCCGCGGGAGTTGGGCCTGCACCTGCTGACCGAACGTCTGGCCGAGGGCGAGGTGGAGGAGCTGATCCTGGCCACCAGTCCCACCGTCGAGGGCGAGGCGACTGCGCATTACCTGGTGCAGCTGGCCCGCGCCGGCGGGGTGAAAGCCACCCGCCTGGCCCACGGCGTGCCGCTGGGCGGCGAGCTCGAATACGTCGACCGCGGCACGCTGGCCCACGCCTTTGGCAGCCGCCAGGCGGTGGAGTGATCCGGTCGTCGCGGATCCTCGCCGGCGAGCCGGGTCGTCAGCCGCGTCTTTGAAACCACAGAGGAGCCACGCCATGGGCGACACCATTTTCGGCAAGATCATCCGGCGCGAGATTCCCGCCGACATCGTCTACGAGGACGACGACGTGCTTGCGTTCCGCGATCTCAATCCGCAGGCGCCGGTGCACGTGCTGTTCATCCCGAAGCAGCCGATCGCCACCCTCAACGACGTCGTGCCCGATGACGCCGCCCTGCTCGGCAAGGTGTTGCTGGCGGCCGCGAACTACGCGAAGCAGGAGGGTTTCTCCGAAGACGGCTATCGCACGGTGATCAACTGCAACACCCATGGCGGGCAGACCGTCTATCACCTGCACGTGCACCTGCTGGCCGGGCGCCGGCTGGGCTGGCCGCCGGGCTGACGGGTTCGCTCCGTCGCGCATGCAAAAACGCCGGCCCGGAGCCGGCGTTTTCGCGGGAAGGGCCGATTACGGCTTCGGCGGCGGGGGCGGCGCGGGCACCACGATCACCCGCGGCTGGTACCAGTACGGGTAGCCGAAGCCCGGCCCCCACGGCCCCCAGAACGGGTCATAGAAGCCCGGCGGGTAGGGGTAGTTCACGGTCACCGGGCGACGGGGCCACAGGTACACCACGTCCGCCTCGACGCGCGGGTAGGCGTAGTCGTAGTCGCCCACCTTGCGGCTGACCATGCCGTGCAGCGTGCCGGTGACCGTCACCTCGCGCCCCTTGGAGAAGACTTCCGGATCGTAGAAGCCGGCGTGGCAGGCGACGAAGCGGCCGTCCTGCTTGTCATCACCTCGGCCCGCGCGCGGGCGGGCCTGCGAATCGAGCGGGCGGGCCAGCAGGTAGAAGCAGGTCTCCTGCGGGCCGGGTTCGGTCTTGATGATCTCGCCGCCCCAGCGCACCTTGGTACCGCCAGCGCCACCCTGCTGGGCGTTGAGGGTGCTGACGTCGGCGTAGGTGCCCTCCAGCGGCTTGGGCACGGTAGCGCAGCCGGCCAGCAGGGCGATGGCGGCGGCCAGCGTGAAGGTACGGTAATGAGCCATGGTTCTCTCCAGCAGGGGCGATGGCCGTGCCATCGCGTCGGACTTATTGGACCACGCCCGCGGCCCGAAAATCCCGCACCTTCCGCCGGAAGGACCGCAGCGATTCACCGGCCGGTTCATCGACGGCGTAACGCAGCTGCAGGTACTGCTCCATCAGCGCCAGCAGGGCATCGCGGTGCCCGGGCAGTGCACGCGCGGCACGGCGCAGGTAGTGCTGCGGGCCTTCGCCGCGACGACGTGCCACGCCGGCGCGGGCCAGTTTGCGCTCGAGCTGGCGCAGCGACACCACCGCGGGATCGAGCCGGCTGCGGCGGCTCATCGCCCAGGCGAGCCCGGCCGTGCCGAACAGCAGGCCGCCGGCGACCAGCAGCCAGGCCAGCGTGCGGTTGTCGGTCTGCGACACGCCGAACGGGGTGAGCAGGCCGCGCTGGCGCAGCGCGTCGAAACCGACAACGCCCTTGTCCCACCAGCGGTTGACGATGTCCCAGCGGTTGCGCAGTCCCTGCAGCCAGGCGTCCTCGTACCACGGGCGCCCATCGCCGCCGGTGGCCGCCGCACCGAGGCTCACCCGCTCCGGGCGTACCGCGGCGGTGGGGTCGACGCGGACCCAGCCACGGTCCACGACCCACACCTCGCTCCAGGCGTGGGCGTCGGATTGCCTGACCAGCAGGTAATTCCCGAGCCGGTTCCAGAAGCCGCCCTGGTAGCCGGTCACCACCCGGGCCGGCACCCCGGCGGCGCGCATCAGCACGGTGAAGGCCGAAGCATAGTGCTCGCAGAAGCCCTGCCGGGTGGAGAACAGGAAGTCGTCCATCGCGTCGCGGCCCAGCGGCGGCGGGGCCAGCGTGTAGCTGAAGCCGCCGTCGTGGAACAGATCCAGCGCGGCACGCACGATCGCCATGGTGTCGTCGCCGTAGCGCGCGCGCCAGGCCCGGCCCAGCGCGAGGGTGCGCGGGTTGAATCCGGACGGCAGCTGCAGGGCCAGCGCGGCCTCGCGACCGAGGGTGTCGCCCAGCCGATAGTGCAGGGCCGAGACGAGGCGATAATGAAGCGTGTCATCCACCGGCTTGTCGTGTACCAGCACGCGCTCGGCGCGCATCCGCGCCCCGCCCGGCGCCTGCACGGGGGCGTCCAGCGCAGGCAGCACGCGACGCCCGGTCGGCAGCAGGGTGATCGTGTAGTCGGCACGGTCCCGCCCCTGCAGCGTCTCGATCGTCGGGCTGCGCGACGACGAGGCATGCCAGCTCGTGCCGTCGTAGTTCCACATCACGAACGCGCGGAAGTACAGCCGGTCGCGCGGTGGCAGTGGACCGTCGAAGGTGACGCGCATGGCGGGGCTGTCGTCGATCAGCAGCTCGGTCATGCCGCCGGGTGACATCTCGCTGCTGAGACCGGTGCGGGTCTGGTCGGCCTGCGGTGCGCCCCACAGCGGCGAGCTCAGACGCGGCACCACGGCGAAGGCGAACAGGGTCAGCGGCAGCGACACCGCGAGCAGGGTCAGTCCCGGCAGCAGCTGTCGTGGCAGTGGCAGGGGTCGCTGCGCCGGCTCCAGCGAGCGCAGCGCCGCCAGCACCGGCAGCAGGCCGAGGGCCACGCCGAGCGTGGCGACGAGGCCCTGGTCGAACAGCAGCGCGGCCATCAGCGCGAAGCAGGCGAACGCGATGCCGACCCGGGCATCGCGCGGCGACTCGGTCTCCAGCAGCTTGAGTACCAGCAGGCCCACCGCCAGCGCGGCCCCGGGCGCGCGCCCGAACACCGTGCCGTAGGTCGTCACGATGGCCAGGGTGAGCAGTGCCACCAGCGGCAACTTGAGCCAGACAGGGGCCTTTCCCGGCGCGCGGCGCCGCTGCCACCAGCGCAGCGACAGCACCGCGCCCAACCCGATGCCGAGCCAGCCCGGCAGGTGTGGCGCATGGACCGCCAGCACCATCAGCATGGTCAGGACGGTGAGGTCGAAGCTGCGCGGTGCGAGCGGCGGACCGTCGATTCGGCGTTCCCGGCGAGCGCGTCCGATCATGGCAGCACGGCCAGTGCGCTCATGCACCGCGCATAGTGGTCGCTGCCGCTGTCAACGGCGATCTCCTGCGAAGGCAGCCACAGTCCGTACCGGCGGCGTTGTGCGTGCGCCTCGCCAATCCAGCGGGCAAGCCGGGCGATCCGCGCCTCATGATCGAGCGCACCAAGCTCGCGCCAGTCCAGCCGCCACTCCTCGTGGGCGCGTGGCTGCTCGAAGTCCTTCACCAGCAGTCCCTCATGGCGGGCACTGGCTTTCCAGGCGACGTGGCGCGGCGGATCCCCGGCGCGATAGTCGCGCAGCGCCGCCAGGTCCTCGCCGCGGTGGAGCTGGCGCTCGGCCGCCTCGCTGTCCGGCCGTTGCGGCGGCGGACCCTCGGCCTCCGGCTGCGGCCACACAAGCGCCGACTGCTCCGGATATATCCAGCTCCACGCCCGGAACAGTCCCAGCGGCCAAGTGCTCCACACGCGCATCCGGGGCAGCGCCAGCCAGCCGCGGCGGGCGGTGGCGAGCCGGAACGCGAGGTCGGCTTCGCCACCCGCATCGAGGTGGAAGGCTTCGCTCTGGCCCGTCACGTCGACGCGGATCGATTCCCGCGCCCGTTCGGCGGTGAATGAAAGATGCAGCTCCAGAGGCTGCCCGGCGAGCGCCTCGCCGGCGCGCACCGAGGCCAGGGTCAGGCCGTCCAGCGCGCGGAAGGTCAGCAGCATGCTGGTCATGCTGGCGGCGCCGAGCAGGCAGGTGAGCAGCAGGGCGGCGTTGTTGGTGTAGTTGAGCGCACCGACCAGCATCACCAGCAGGAGCACGCCGAAACCGAGCCCGAAGCCGGTGGGCACGATGTAGATGCGCCTCCGGTGCAGCTCGATCGGCAGCGGTTCGGCGCGGCGATAGCGGGTCAGCGCGGGCAGGCGCCGTTCGGCCCACTGCTGCAGGCGTGCGAGCGCGGCCCGCATCAGTCCACCGCGACCTCGACGAGCAGTTCGCGCGCCAGTGCCTCGCCGCTGCTGCCACGACTGGGCACCAGTCGGTGGCCGGCCAGCGGTACGAACAGCGCCTGCAGGTCTTCCGGAAGCACGTGGCCGCGGCCGCTCAGCAGCGCCCACGCCTTGGCCGCGGCAAGCAGCGACAGGCCGGCACGCGGCGAGAGTCCCACGCGGATCTCGGCGTGGCGTCGGCTCGCGGTGAGCAGCGCCTGCAGGTAGTCGAGCAGGGCGGTGCTGGCGGTGATGGCATGGGCGCGCTCGCGCAGCGCCACCAGTGCTGCGGCGTCGAGCTGCGGTGCCAGCCGGGCCAGCAGGTCGCGACGGTCCGCGCCGGACAGCAGCGCCCGTTCGGCGCCGGCATCCGGGTAACCGAGCGAGATGCGCAGCATGAAGCGGTCCAACTGCGAGTCGGGCAGGGCAAAGGTGCCGTGCAGGTCCAGCGGATTCTGCGTGGCGACCACGTAGAACGGCTGCGGCAGGGCGTGGGTCTGGCCATCGACGGTGACCTGGCCTTCGGCCATCGCCTCCAGCAGCGCGCTCTGCGTCTTCGGCGTGGCGCGGTTGATCTCGTCGGCAAGCAGCAGCCCGGCGAAGATCGGTCCGGGATGGAAGCGGAACTGCGACGTCTCGCGCTCGTACACGCTCACCCCGATAATGTCCGACGGCAGCAGGTCGCTGGTGAACTGCACGCGCTGGAAGTCGAGCGAGAAGGTGGCGGCCAGCGCATGCGCCAGCGTGGTCTTGCCCACACCGGGCACGTCTTCCAGCAGCAGGTGGCCGCCGGCGATCAGGCAGGCGAAGGCCAGCTTTACTTGGCGCGGCTTGCCCAGCAGCACCTGGTTGACCTGGGCCATCGCGGCGCTCAGGCGCTGCTGCAGATTCTCGTCGCGCTGCTGGGTGATGGCGGACATGGGCTCTACGTGATCGTCGTGGAAGGGGCAGGTGGGGGCACCGGCATGGCCGCACCAGTGTAGCGTTCGGTTTCCGCAGTTGGCGAACCGGAACTGTTGCCGGGTTCGCAGTTGAGCGCGGCCCGCAGCCATGGCCTGACGCGGCCGCGCAGATCATGACAGCAGCCGGTGCCGCCTCGAACAACCCGAATTGCGTGGAGCGCACCCTGTGCGCGAATGCTCTTGTTGAGCACCCATGAGGAGCAATTCGCGCACAGGGTGCGCTCCTGCAAGTGCCGGG
>JAGWVM010000017.1 GCA_018970895.1 Lysobacteraceae bacterium
GCAGGTTGTAGCTGTCCGGATGCAGGAACAGCCACGCCGCCGCCAGCACCGCCGGCACGTAGTCGCGGGTTTCCTGGGACAGCTCGTCGTAGACCGACGGGTCGTAGAAGCTCACCCCGGGCCGGTCGCCGGCGAGACGCCGCATGCGTCCCTCGCCGGCGTTGTAGGCGGCCAGGGTGAGTTCGAGATTGTCGTTGAACGCCCGCAATTGCTCATTGAGGTATTCGGCGTTCGCGCGAGCGGACTGCGCCGGATCGAAGCGCGTGTCGAAGCCATTGTCCATGCCCAGCCCGAAGCGCAGACCGGTTGCGTACATGAACTGCAACGGGCCGGCTGCGCCGGAGCGCGAGACGGCGTGGACCTTGCCACCCGACTCCTTGGCCATGATCCCGAACAGCAGCGCCTCGGGAAGATCGGCCTTGCGGTACTGCGGCCACATCTCGAAGCGCATGTACTGGTAGTTGACCCAGGCATCCATCAGGTTCGGGCGCCACTGGGTCAGCCACATCTCCAGCGCCGCCTTCACCGGGCCATTCATCGCGATCAGCTCGGACAGCTTCTGGCCATGCAGCAGGGTCACCGCGCGGCGCGCCTGCGGCAGGCTGGCCGCACCTTCCCCCGCACCGCCGGGACCGACCGGTTCGCCGGTCGCATCCAGACCGTCCACGCCGATGTCGCTGCCGTCCTTCAGGCGCAGCAGGCGGTCGTACACCGCCAGGAAACGCTGCGGATCGCAGCCGGCGGTGGAGCCGCAACTGGCCGAGGCCTGCTTGAGCTGGTCGAGCGTGCCCGCCAGGGCCTTTTCCGCTCCGGCCGTATCGCCCGAGCGCGCCTGGTCCAGGGCGTTCTCGTAACCGCGACTGGCCGCGTCGAGCTGGCCATACAGAGCGTTGAGCGAGGGCGACGGCGGGGCCTTGTCCGGGGTGCTGGCGCAACCGGCCAGCGAGACTGCGACAGCCAACGACAATGAACGGAACAGCGGAACACGCACGGACATGGGGCACATCGACAGGGGCGAAACGACCACATTAACCGCTGCGTGGCCGGCGACTCAATGAAACCACCCGTGATGGGTAGAATCGGGCCCTTCCCAGGGAGCGACACGCGATGAGCCAGATCCTGATCGGCCGCAACGACGCGACCAGCGTCAGCCTCGACCCGCGCTACGGCAACCGCCACGGCATGATCGCCGGCGCCACCGGCACCGGAAAATCGGTCTCGCTGATGGTGCTGGCCGAAGGCTTCTCCCGCCTGGGCGTGCCCTGCTTCCTGGCCGACGCCAAGGGCGACCTGGCCGGGCTGGCGATGGCCGCCGGCGAACCGGGCGACAAGCTCAAGGCCCGACTGGAGAAACTCAGGCTCACCGACTGGAAGCCGCAGGCCAACCCGGTGGTGTTCTGGGACCTGTACGGCAAGCTTGGCCATCCGGTGCGCGCGACCATCAGCGAGATGGGCCCCACCCTGCTCGGCCGCGTGCTCGAGCTCAACGACACCCAGCAGGGCGTGCTCGAGGTGGTGTTCAAGGTCGCCGACGACCAGGGCCTGCTGCTGCTCGACCTGGCCGACCTGCGCAGCATGCTCGGCTTCGCCAGCGAGAACGCCAAGGCCATCTCCGCCCAGTACGGACTGATCAGCCCGCAGAGCATCGCGGCGATCCAGCGCGCCCTGCTGAAGCTGGAGCAGGACGGCGCCGACCGGTTCTTCGGCGAGCCGGCGCTGGACCTGGTCGACCTGATGCGCCAGGACATGAGCGGCCGCGGCGTGATCAACGTGCTCGCCGCCGACCAGCTGATCCTCAAGCCCAAGCTCTACTCCACCTTCCTGCTGTGGCTGCTGTCGGAGCTGTTCGAGCAGTTGCCGGAAGTGGGCGACCTGGATCAGCCGAAGCTGGTGTTCTTCTTCGACGAGGCGCACCTGCTGTTCGACGACTGCCCGCCAGCACTGCGCCAGCGGGTGGAACAGGTGGTGCGGCTGATCCGCTCCAAGGGCGTGGGCGTGTTCTTCTGCTCGCAGAACCCGGACGACGTGCCGGGCGAAATCCTCGGCCAGCTCGGCAACCGCGTGCAGCATGCGCTGCGCGCCTTCACCCCGCGCGACCAGAAGGCGGTGAAGGCCGCGGCCGAGACCTTCGTCGCCAACCCGAAGCTGGACGTGGCCCAGGCGATTACCCGGCTCGGCGTGGGCGAGGCGCTGGCGTCGACCCTGGGTACCGGCGGCGTGCCGACCCCGGTCGAGCAGGTGCTGGTGACCACGCCGTGCTGCCGCATCGGCGCCATCACCGACGCCGAGCGCCAGACCGTGCGCATGCGCTCGCCGGTGGGCGGCAAGTACGACACGCCGGTGAACCGCGAGTCCGCCGCCGAAAAGCTTGCTGCCCGCGCGCAGGACAAGGCCGCCGATGCGGAACAGGTCGCCACCAGCGCGCCCTCGACGGCTGGCACGCCCGGCTCGGCCTGGGGCGGGGCGGTGCACGACGCCCTGTTCGGCACCAAGCGCCGGCAGGGCATGATCGAGGCGTTGGGCAAGTCGGCCGTGCGCACCATGGGCAACCAGCTGGGCCGGCAGATCCTGCGCGGCGTGCTCGGCGGCCTGTTCGGCGGCAAGCGTTGAAGCCTGCCCACGTCCGCATCCGGGCCGTCGATCCGGACACCCCGCTCGGCGAACGGTTCGCCGACGGCCTGGGCTACCCATTGCGCGGCGCCGCCCTGCCCACTCTGGTCGGGCTGGCGCTGGTGCACTTCGTGGGCCTGCTGCCGCTGACGCTGGGCCTGCTCGGCAGCCTGCTGGTGTGGGGCGCCACCTGGCGCTACGCCGCCGAATGCATGCTGCATACCGCCAACGGCTTCGCCGATCCGCCCGACGTGGGGCTGGGCGACAGCGACCGCGCGGCCTGGGGCCTGACCGTGGTGCACCTGGTGGCCGCCGCGTTCTGCGTGGCGATGCCGCACTACTCGGCGGTCCTGTTCGTTCCCACCCTGCTCGCCGTGGCGCTGGTGCTGCCGGCGATCGACATGGCGCTGGCCTTCGACGGCAGCCTGCTGCTGGCGCTCAATCCGCTGCACTGGGGCGAGATCATCCGCCGCTTCGGCTGGACCTACCTGGTCCCGGTCGGCATCAACCTGGCGGTGGGCATCCTCGCCGTGCTGGCCTCGCTGGTCAGCGCAAGCCTGCCGCGCCTGCTCTCGCTGCCGCTGTTCGCGTTTGCCTACGGCTACCTGATCGTGCTCGGCTTCCATCTGATGGGCGCGATGATCCATCGCCGCCACGAGCACTTCGGTCTGACGCCGGAGGCCGAGGTGCTGGCCGAGGCACTGGGCCAGAACGACGACCAGCGGCTGCTCGACCACGTCCGCGACCTGGCCGCGCACGATCCGATGGCGGCGACGCAGCTGCTGGTCCCCCGCCTGCAGGACCGCGAGGCGCCCGCCGAGCTGCACCAGGCTTACCGCGACCTGCTGCGCCGGCAGCACCTGACCGAGGCGCTGCTGGTGCACGGCCAGATCCGCATCGCGGCCTTCATGGCCGCCAACGAACCGCGCAAGGCACTGGGCATGGTGCAGGACTGCACCGCGATCGACCGGGATTTCCTGCCCGACGATCCCGGCAACGCCGGTGCGCTGGCCGAGATCGCCGCGCGCAGCGGCATGCGCCGCATGGCGCTGAAGCTCTGCCGCGGCTGGCTGGCGCGCTGGCCGCGCGACGGGCGCGCGCCCGCCGTCGCCCTGCTCGCCGCGCGCGAAATGGAAACCGAAGGCCGGGCAATGGAGGCCGCCGTCCTGCTCGGCCGCGTCGCCGGCGCCTGGACCGATCATCCGCAACATGGCGAGCTGCTCGCCCGCATCCGGCAGCTGCATTCCGGAACCCGCGCATGAGCCGCTGGCGTCCCCCTTCGCCGTCGTCGACGGCCATCATCACGCGCGCCGGCTTCGAGCGGCTCAAGGCCGAGCTGGACCACCTCTGGCACACCCTGCGCCCGGACGTGGTCAAGGCGCTGGCCGCCGCCGCGGCCGAAGGCGACCGCTCGGAGAACGCCGAGTACACCTACCGCAAGAAGCAGCTCGGCGAGATCGATCGCCGCGTGCGCTATCTCAGCAAGCGCATCCCATCGCTTAAGGTGGCCGAAGGGGCACCGGCCGACCGCGACGCGGTGTTTTTCGGCGCCACGATCGAACTGGAGAACGTCGCCAGCGGCGAAACCATCCGCTACCGCATCGTCGGTCCGGACGAGACCGACGCGAAGAAGGGCTGGATCAGCGTCGACTCGCCGCTGGCCCGCGCCGTGATGAAAAAGCGCATTGATGACGAATGCTCGGCCGAGCTGCCGGGCGGACCGGCCAGGTTCGTGGTGACGGCGGTGGAGTACGGCGGCGACTGAGGCCCCTGCCGCACTTTGCCGCTGGACCGGCGGCGGCGGATCCGGAGGGACGTCGAAGCGCCGGGCTACCGCATCCTCGCGATCAGCCCGTAGCACCCGGAGGCACTGCGCAAGACCCGGGGCACGGACAGGCGCGACTCCCCCAGGCTCTCGCGCAGCAGAGGCAGAACGGTCACCCGTGAACGATCCAGCCCATGGCGGCAGGCCGTGGCCGGGGCCCTTGGTCCGTTACACCGCCAGGCGCATGATGCCGGCAACATCCGTCGCGGAGTACGCCGATGAAGACCTTTCGTCACGCCAGCGCGATCGTGCCCCTGCTGATGTCCCTGTCGGCGCTCGCCATCGTGCTGGGCTACCTGGCCCTGTACGGCCCCGTCCGCCAGCCGGACGAGGGCGCCGCCGCCCACCTGTTCCAGTGGCTGATCGTCGGCCAGCTGCCCTTCGTGGCGTATTTCGCCTTCCACTGGATGCCGAAGGCGCCGGCGCGCGGCCTGCGCGTGCTGGGGGTGCAGATGCTGGCGCTGGCGGCGGCGATGCTGCCGGTCGCGCTGTTCCGGCTCTAGCGGGCTATCCGCGCGACGGTCGGGGTCGGGACTGCCGCCGACGCGGCGGCCTCCGGAAGCACCCACGGCGGCGGATAGGCGCGCCCCGGTCGTCGCGGCTGGTAACACGGCGCTTGGCGGTGGAAGGCCTCGTCGCCATTGTCCGGATGCCATCCCGGGATGCCCGAGAGCGGCAGCGGACGCAGCTCCAGCGGATCGCGCAGCAGGGCGCCCGACGTCACGCGCTGCGCCAGTCCGGCCACGATCGGTTCCCACGCCGTGGCCGCGTCGGCGACCACCACCAGCGCCTTGCCGACCAGCAGCTTGCCCGGCGTGAGCGCATGTTCCAGCAGGGCGTGGCCGAACACCGCCACGTCGATGCGCCCGTCCTGCCACGCGGCGCGCTCGCGCCAGAACAGGCCGTGCCAGTCGTGCGCGTCCCACCGCGCCAGCAGCGACGGATCGGCCACGCGCACGATCACCCCGGCCTCGTCGAAGTGGGTCATCGCGCATTGCGGGCGCGATCGCTCGCGCGGCCCCATGCGCGCGATCTCCTCGACCTGGCGCCGGTTCAGCGCCTGCTTCAGCGCCGGGTAGCGCAGCCACACCAGCGCGTTGAACAGGTCGTGCCAGTTGCGCTCGCGGGTGGCGATGATGCCGCGTTCGGCGATGCGCTGCTCGTAATGCAGGTCGTCGTCGAGCAGGACGCGGTCCTGCGCGGCGAAGTGCGGGATCGCATCATGGCAACGCCGCGCATTCAGGGCATCGATGTCCGGCCAATCGGCCCCCTGCAGCAGCCCGGCGTACTCGCTCCACGCGATGAGCGGCGGCATCGCGAACACGGCCGGATCGACCGCCTCGCGCGCCAGGGCGACGTAGCGCTGCCGCTTCACACCACCGGCAGCACGGGCTGCGCCAGGCGGGCGTGCAGGTCGTGCTCGCTGGCCGACTCCACCACCACCTGCACGAACTGGCCGGGCTTGAGCTGCTGGCCGTCGGCGATGATCACGGTGCCGTCGATCTCCGGCGCGTCGGCGGCCGAGCGCGCCACCGCGCCGGCCTCGTTCGCCTCGTCGACCAGCACCTGGATCGTGCGACCGACCTTGCGCTGCAGCCTGGCGGCGGAAATCTCCGCCTGCACCGCCATGAACTGTTCCAGGCGATCTTCCTTCAGTTCCTCGGACACCGGGTCGGGCAGCTCGTTGGCCCTGGCGCCGTCCACCGGCGAATAGGTGAACGCGCCCACGCGGTCCAGCTCGGCCTCGCGCAGGAAGTCCAGCAGTTCCTCGAACTCGGCGTCGGTCTCGCCGGGAAAGCCGACGATGAAGGTGCTGCGGATCGTCAGGTCCGGCACCGCCTTGCGCCAGTTCTTCACCCGCTCCAGCGTCTTGTCGATGTTGCCCGGGCGCTTCATCAGCTTGAGGATGCGCGGGCTGGCGTGCTGGAACGGGATGTCGAGGTAGGGAAGGATCTTGCCGGCCGCCATCAGCGGCATCAGCTCGTCCACGTGCGGGTACGGGTAGACGTAGTGCAGCCGCGTCCACACGCCGAGCTCGGACAGGCCCTCGCACAGCTCGGTCATGCGCGTGCGGTAGTTCCTATCGCGCCACAGGTGCTCGGCGTACTTCACGTCCACGCCGTAGGCGCTGGTGTCCTGCGAGATCACCAGCAGCTCCTTCACGCCGCCCTTGACCAGCCGCTCGGCCTCGCGCAGCACCTCGTCGACCGGCCGCGAGACCAGGTCGCCGCGCATCGACGGGATGATGCAGAAGCTGCAGCGGTGGTTGCAGCCTTCGGCAATCTTCAGATACGCGTAGTGCTTCGGGGTGAGCTTGATGCCCGTGTCGGGCACCAGGTCCAGGAACTTGTTGCGCGCCGGCGGCAGCGCCGTGTGCACCGCGCTCATCACGCTGGCGTAGTCCTGCGGACCGCTGATCGACAGCACGTCCGGATACGCCTCGCGGATCAGCTCCTCGCGCTTGCCCAGGCAGCCGGTGACGATCACCTTGCCGTTCTCGTGCAGCGCCTCGCCGATCGCGTCCAGCGACTCCTGCACCGCCGCGTCGATGAAGCCGCAGGTGTTCACCACCACTGCGTCGGCCGCGTCGTAGCTGGGCACGATCTCGTAGCCCTCCACCTTCAGCTGGGTGAGGATGCGCTCGGAATCGACCAGTGCCTTGGGGCAGCCGAGGCTGACGAAGCCGATCTTCTGGGAGGTGGACTGGGCAGACATGAGGGTTACCGGACGGGGCAGCCCGACATTGTAGCGCGGCGCCCGACAGCCGCGTCCGCAGCGGCCCTTTCCACGTATGCCTGACGCGGCAGGTATTACCCTCGCGCCCTTTCACCCCACTCCAAGAGGACTCCCATGGGTCAGATGATCGAACTGTCCAGCACCACGCCGATCGGCGCCTACCTCGCCGAACCGGCCGGCACGCCGCGCGGCGGTGTCGTGGTGATCCAGGAAATCTTCGGCGTCAACGTGCACATCCGCGACGTCGCCGACCGGATCGCCGCGGCCGGCTACCGGGCGATCGCGCCGGCGCTGTTCGATTCGGTGCAGCGCGGCGTGGAGCTGGGCTACGACGCCGACGGCATGCGCGAGGGCATCGCGCTGATGAACCAGGTAAGCCTGGCGCGCGCGGTGCAGGACGTGGATGCTGCTGCCCGGCGCGTGGCCGATGCCGGCAAGGTCGCCACGGTCGGCTTCTGCTGGGGCGGCTCGATCGCCTACGCGGCCGCCATCGAGCTGGCGCTGCCGGGCGTGAGCTACTACGGCGGCGGCAATGCCCGGCTGGTCGACCGGGCCGCCCGTGCGCCGCTGATGTTCCACTACGGCCTGAAGGACGCGCACATCAGTGCCGCCGACCGCGCCAGGGTGGCTGCCGCCAACCCGGACGCGCCGCTGTACGAGTACGAGGCCGACCACGGCTTCAACTGCGACCACCGCGCTTCCTACGACGCGCCCAGCGCATCGATGGCGTGGCAGCGCACGCTGGCGTTCCTCGGCGAACAGGTCGGCTGACCCGCCCCGCCGCTCGGCTCCGTGGGGCGAAGCGGACTAGACTTCCGCTTTCGGACACCACCGCGGAGCCGGGCCCATGGGTCAGTCGATCAGCCTCAACACCACCCGCCTGCACTGCATCGGCGCCTACCTTGCCCGGCCGCCGGGCACCTCCCGCGGCGGCATCGTGGTGGTGCAGGAGATCTTCGGCGTGAACGCACACATCCGCGCCGTCACCGACCGCTTCGCCGAGGCCGGCTACACCGCGATCGCGCCGTGCTTCTTCGACCACGTCGAGAGCGGTGTGGAGCTGGACTACGACGAGGCCGGCTTGACCCGCGGCCGCACGCTGGTGGCCGAGGTCGGCATCGAGCTGGCGGTGGACGACGTGGCCAGCGCGGCCGAGGCGATCGCCTCGGCCGGGCGCATCGGCGTGGTCGGCTTCTGCTGGGGTGGCTCCGTCGCCCTGCGCTCGGCGCAGCGGCTGGGCCTGCCCGCGGTGAGCTACTACGGCGCGCGCAACCCGGCCTACCTGGGCGAGACGCCGAAGGCACCGGTGATGTTCCACTTCGGCGAACGCGACCCGTCGATCCCGCCGGAGACGGTGCAGCAGCATCGCGAAAAGCTGCCCGGGATGCCGGTGTACACCTACCCGGCCGGCCACGCCTTCAACCGCGACGTGGACCTGCACGCCTACGACGCGCCCAGCGCGACGCTGGCCTGGCAGCGCACGCTGGATTTCTTCACCCGCGAGCTGGGAAGCACGGCGTGAGCGCGGAGTTCGCGCTCGATCCACGCCTGGCCGGCGACTCGGTGCCGGTGATCGAACTGCCGCTGTGCAGCGTGCGGCTGATGGACGACGCACGCTTCGCCTGGCTGCTGCTGGTGCCGCGCCGCGCGTCGACGAGCGAGATCCACGAACTGGACGGGATCGAACGGGAGCGCCTGTGGCGCGAGATCGGCCTGGCCGGCGAGGCGCTGCGCGCGGTGGCGCCCTGCGACAAGCTCAACCTCGGCGCGCTGGGCAACATCGTGCGCCAGTTGCACGTCCACGTGGTCGCCCGCCGCGAGGGCGACGCCGCCTGGCCCGGCCCGGTCTGGGGCAGTGGCGTCGCCGAGCCTTATGCCGTGCAGGCACGCGAGCGCCTGGTCACGGCGCTGCACGACCGGCTCGCCGCCGCCGCGGACTGAGCCGCCGATGGCACCGATCCGCTGCGAATCCCTGGCCGAGGACGCCCTGCTGCTGCAGGTCGGCGCGGGCATCGACCCGGACACCAGTGACCGCGTGCTGACCGCGACCGCGGTGCTCGCTCGCGCCCTGCCCGGGGTGGAATGCGTGCCCGCCTACGCCAGCGTGCTGTTGCGGTTCGACGCCGAGGCGTGGCGCACGTCCGACGGAACCGCACCGCATCACGCCGTGCGCGAGGCCGCGCTGGCCGCGCTGGCCTCGCCGGACGCGGTGTCACCGGTGCCACGCGAGGTGACGGTACCGGTCTGCTATGGCGGCGACGCCGGCCCCGATCTCGACGAGGTCGCCCGGCTGACCGGTCTGGAGGCCGGAGAAGTCGTCGCCCGCCATGCCGCCGGACACTACCGCGTGGCGATGCTCGGCTTCGCGCCGGGCTTTCCCTACCTGCTGGGCCTGGATCCGGCCCTGGCCGTGCCGCGCCGGGCCGACCCGCGCATCCGCGTGCCGGCCGGCAGCGTGGCGATCGGCGGGGCGCAGACCGGTATCTATCCCGACGCCCTGCCCGGCGGCTGGCAGCTGATCGGACGCACGCCGCTGCGGCTGTTCGACCCGGCCGCGGACGAACCGGCCGCGCTGCGCCCGGGTGACCGCGTGCGCTTCGCGCCGATCGACGCCGCGCGCTTCGATGCGCTGCGGACGGAGGCCCGGCGATGATCGTGCAGGTACTGCGACCCGGCCTGCTGACCACGCTGCAGGACGCCGGCCGTCCCGGCCACGCAGCGCTCGGTATCGGACGCAGCGGGACGGCGGACCGTCCGGCATGGCAGCTGGCCAATGCGCTGGTCGGCAACTGCGGCGACGAGGCGGCGCTGGAGATCACCCTGCAGGGCCCGACCCTGCGCTTCGGGCGCGCGGCGCGGATCGCCCTGACCGGCGCGCCGATCGACGCTCGTGTGGACGATGCGCCGCTGCCGCCGTGGACCGCGGTCGATCTGCCGTCCGGGACCGTGCTGCGCCTGCGCGGCATGCGCCAGGGCTGCCGCAGCTACCTCGCGGTGCATGGCGGCTTCGCCGTGACGGCCGTGCTCGGCAGCCGCAGCGAGGACCTGCACGCCCGGCTCGGGCCGCTCGGCGGGCGCGCGCTGGTCGCCGGCGACGCGCTGCCGCTGGACCCGACCCGCGGGATCGAGGCCGCGGAACGGCTGCGTATCCGCCGCTGGGGCATTGATCCGCAGCCCTGGTTCGACTTCGCGATGGGACCGCTGGGGCTGCTGCCGGGCAGCCATGCCGAGCGGCTCGATGCGGCATCCCGCCAGCGGCTGCACCGCCAGCCGTTCCGCCTGGCCAGCTCCAGCAATCGCACCGGCGCACGGCTGGAGGGCGAGGCGCTGGCGCTGGCCGCGCCGCTGGAGCTGGTGTCCGAAGCGGTGCTGCCGGGCACCGTGCAGCTGCCGCCGTCCGGCCAGCCGATCGCCCTGCTGGCCGAGGCGCCGGTCACCGGCGGCTACCCGCGCATCGGACAGGTCGCGGCCGCGGACCTGCCGACCCTGGCGCAGCGCCGGCCGGGCGACGCCGTGCAATTCACCCCGATCGCGCTGGACGAGGCGCTGGAGCGCCAGCACCGGCGCGGGCGCGAGCTGCACCGGCTGGTGCAGCGGGTACTCGAGCGCGGAGAATCGGAACGATGAAACGCATCGATCTCAACTGCGACCTCGGCGAATCCTTCGGCGCCTGGCGGATGGGCGAGGACAGCGTCCTGCTCACCCTGGTCAGCTCGGCGAACGTCGCCTGCGGCTTCCACGCCGGCGATCCGACCATCATGCAGCGGACGGTGGCCGAGGCGACCGCGCGAGGCGTGGCGATCGGCGCCCACGTCTCGCTGCCCGACCTGCAGGGCTTCGGCCGGCGCGAGATGGCGGTGTCGCCGGCCGAGGTGCACGCGATGACGCTGTACCAGCTCGGTGCGCTCGACAGCTTCGCGAGAGCCGCCGGCACGACCGTCGCCCACATGAAACCGCACGGTGCGCTCTACAACATGGCCGCCCGCGACCGCGCGCTGGCCGATGCGATCGCCGGAGCGGTGCGTGCGTTCGACCCATCGCTGCGGCTGTTCGGCCTGGCCGGCTCGGCCCTGCTGGATGCCGGTCGCGCGGCGGGGCTGGCGGTGGTGTCCGAAGCCTTCGCCGATCGCCGCTACCGCGCCGACGGCTCGCTGCAGCCGCGCCGCGAGCCGGACGCGATGCTCACCGACGACGCGGAGGCCACCGCGCAGGCCCTGCGCATGGCCGTCGACGGCGTGGTCACCGCGGTCGACGGCACGACCGTGCAGCTGGAAGCGGACACGCTGTGCCTGCACGGCGACGGCGCCCACGCGGTGGCCTTCGCGCGCAGCCTGCGCGCCGCGCTGGAACAGGCCGGGCTGCGCGTCGTCGCGCCGGGGGTCGCGTGAACGCCTGGCCCCTGCTCGGCGTCGCGGTGATCGCGCTCGGCTTCGTGCTGCGCTTCAACCCGGTGCTGGTGGTGGTCACCGCGGCGATCACCAGCGGCCTGCTCTCGGGCATGAGCGTGCCCGACCTGCTGGCCCTGCTCGGCACCAGCTTTGCCTCCAGCCGCATCCTGCTGATCATCGTGATGACCCTGCCGGCGATCGGCCTGCTGGAGCGCGCCGGCCTGCGCGAGCACGCCCGGGCGTGGATGGACCGCCTGCGCGGGATGACCCTGGCGCGACTGCTGGTGGGCTACCTGCTGGGCCGCCAGGTGCTGTCGATGATCGGCCTGCAGAGCGTGGCCGGACCGGCGCAGACGGTACGCCCGCTGCTGGCACCGATGGCCGAGGCGGCCGCCGCGCGGATCGATCCGGCGCTGCCGGAGGACGAGCGCGACCGCCTGCGCGCGCTGTGCGCCGCGACCGACAACGTCGGGCTGTTCTTCGGCGAGGACGTATTCATCGCGCTGGGTGCGGTGCTGCTCATCCAGGGCTTCTACAGCCAGCACGGGATCGAACTGACGCCGCTGTCGATCGCGCTGTGGGCGCTGCCGACGGCGATCGCCGCGTTCGTCGTCCACGGCGTGCGGATCGCGCTGTTCCAGCGTCACCTGCGTCGCCGCGCCGCGACCCGCCAGGTGAGCTGAGCGATGCTCCGCGTCGAACACGTGCACCTGCTGCTGGCGCTGTTCATGGCCTACGCCGGCTGGCGCAACCTGCGCGAGCGCGAGGCCTGGCGCGGCGCGTTCTGGATGATCCTGGCGGTCCTGTTCGGCACGGGCGGGCTGGTACTGCGGGCGGCGCATGACGGGCACCGGCTGCCGGCGCAGCTGGCCGGCCTGGCGGTCATCGCGGTGGCGCTGATCGCGCCGAAGCTCGGCCATCGTCGCCCGGCGGAGCAGACCACTCCGGCCCAGCGCGCGGCCTCCGCCGGCCGGCTCCGCCACCGGCTGTTCCTGCCGGCGCTGCTGATTCCACTGGTGACCGTCGGCGTGGCGCTGGGCGGCGCGAAGCTGCAGTGGCACGGCTGGTCGCTGTTCGACCCGGTGCAGATGACCCTGACCGGACTGGCGCTGGCCTGCGTGCTGGCCCTGTTCGCCGCGGCCGTGGTGACCCGCGAGGCGCCCTCGCTGGGGCTGCTGGAAGGCCGCCGCCTGCTCGACACCATGGGCTGGGCCGTACTGCTGCCGGTGCTGCTGGCCGCACTGGGCCAGGTGTTCACGCATAGCGGCGTGGGCGACGCGATCGCCCGGCTCACCACCGACGTGCTCCCCGCCGGCAGCGCCATGGCCTGCCTGCTGGCCTACGGACTGGGCATGGTGGTGTTCACCGTGATCATGGGCAATGCATTTGCCGCTTTCCCGGTGATGACCGCCGGCATCGGCCTGCCGCTGCTGGTGCGGCACTACGGCGCGAACCCCGCCACGCTGGGCGCCCTGGGCATGCTGTGCGGCTACTGCGGCACCCTGCTCACGCCGATGGCGGCCAACTTCAACCTGATACCGGCCGCGCTGCTTGAACTGCGCTCCCCCTACGGCGTGATCCGTGCCCAGGTGGTCACCGCGCTGGTGCTGCTTGCGGTGAACCTGGCGCTGATGGCGCTGCTGGTATTCCGCTGACTGCCTGCCGAGGCCCTTCGACATGACCCGAACCCCGCACATCCTGCTCACCGGCTTCGACCCGTTCGGCGGCGAGACCGTGAACCCCTCCTGGGAGGCGGTCCGCGCGCTGCACGGATGCCGGCTCGGCGGTCACCGCGTCGTCGCGCTGCAGCTGCCGACCGAGTTCACCGCCTCGCTGAAGGCCCTTCGGCGCGCGCTGCGCGAGCTGCGTCCGGCGATCGTGCTGGGCGTGGGCCAGGCCGGCGGCCGCAGCCGGCTGTCGCTGGAGCGGGTGGCGATCAACGTCAACGATGCGCGCATCCCCGACAACGCCGGTGCACAGCCGGTGGACGAGCCGGTGGTCGCCGGCGGTCCGGCCGCCTACTTCAGCACCCTGCCGATCAAGGCGATGCTCGCCGCGTTGCGCGAGGAGGGGCTGCCGGCGGAGATCTCGAACACGGCGGGCACCTACGTGTGCAACCACATCGCCTATGCCATGGCCCATTACACGGCGCGCCAGCGCGGGGTGCGCACGGGCTTCGTGCACATTCCCTTCCTGCCGGACCAGGCGGTGTCGCACACGCATGCGCCGAGCATGTCGCTGGAGGACGTGTGCCGCGGGCTGCGGATCGCCCTGCGCACGGCAGCGCGCGTCCAGGCGGATGCGAGGCTGCCGGCGGGCGCGATCAGCTAGGCCGTCGCGCCCGCGATGTCGGGGCTCAGTAGCCCTGGGCGGCGTCTTCCATGCTGGAACCCGCCGCGTCCTTGCCCTTGAGGTGATTGTCCATCTTCACCGGACCGTGGTAGTCCTCGAGCTTGCGGGTCTTGGTGTCCTCGGGATTGATCTGCACCAAGGTACCCTTCTTGTCGTAATAGGCGACAAAGCCATAATCCAGCTGCATGCGGGCCAGGTACTGCAGGTGTTCCTTGCGGATCTTATAGTCGTCGCTGGGCACCAGCAGCACGGACTTGGGCAGCTTGCCGACCTCCTTCAGGTAGGCGAAGTGGCTGCCGGTGTCGAGCGCTGAAAGCACCGCGCCGTCGACCAGGAACTGGCCGCCCTTGTACGCCTTGATCACGGTGTCGAACTGGCCCCTGGCCTCGATCGCGGCGACCTGCGCCTTGGTGTCGCCACGGTGGCAGCCGGCAAGCAGCACGGTGCTGCCGACGACGACGGCCATCGCCAGCCGTCCGGCGAGGGAAGAAAATCGGATCATGCGGATCTCCTGCAAGGCATTCATCACAACACGGGGAGTGTAGCGCCGGGGCCGCGCCCGCGTGGCGCGCCGGAGCCGGCCGCCAGCGGGCATTCAGGTGCGCGGCAGGGTCACGCCCTGCTGGCCCTGGTACTTGCCGCCGCGGTCGCGGTAGCTGGTCTGGCAGGTCTCGTCCGACTCGAAGAACAGCATCTGCGCCACGCCCTCGTTGGCGTAGATCTTGGCCGGCAGCGGCGTGGTGTTGGAGAACTCCAGCGTCACGTGGCCCTCCCACTCCGGCTCCAGCGGCGTGACGTTGACGATGATGCCGCAGCGCGCGTAGGTGCTCTTGCCCAGGCACACCACCAGCACGTCGCGCGGGACGCGAAAGTACTCCACCGTGCGCGCCAGCGCGAACGAGTTGGGCGGGATGATGCACACGTCCGCCTCCACGTCGACGAAGCTGGTCGGATCGAACGCCTTCGGGTCGACGATGGTGGAATTGATGTTGGTGAAGATCTTGAACTCGCGCGCACAGCGGACGTCATAGCCGTAGCTGGACGTGCCGTAGGACACCAGCTTCTCGCCATCGCGCATCTTCACCTGGCCCGGCTCGAACGGCTCGATCATGCCGTGCTGCTCAGCCATCCGGCGGATCCACTTGTCGGGTTTGATGCTCACGCGCGCTCCGGTTGTCGGGGGAGGGCGGCCAACGGGCCGGCCGCCGCAAGGACCCGGGAAAATACCACGCGGGCCGGCCCGGCAGGCAGCGCCGCGGCCGGACTGTGCCGATCAGGCCGGCGGCGCGCCCTGCACCACCACCTTGCCCAGGCCCAGCGACTTGTTGCGCGGCTGGCGCGACAGGCGGCCCGCGGCGTTGCGGGCGATCTCGCGATACCGCAATGCCAGGTCGGACTCCGGCATCGCCACCACGGTCGGCGTGCCGCCGTCGGCCTGCTCGCGGATGCGGATGTCCAGCGGCAGCGAACCGAGGTAGGCCACGCCGTACTGGTCGGCCATGCGCTGGCCGCCGCCCTCGCCGAAGATGTGCTCCTCGTGGCCGCAGGCCGAGCACACGTGGGTGGCCATGTTCTCCACCACGCCGAGCACCGGCACGTCCACCTTCTCGAACATCTTCAGCGCCTTGCGCGCGTCCAGCAGCGCGATGTCCTGCGGCGTGGTGACGATCACCGCGCCGGCCACCGGCACCTTCTGCGCCAGCGTGAGCTGGATGTCGCCGGTGCCGGGCGGCAGGTCGACGACGAGATAATCGAGCTGTTCCCAGCGCGAGTCGCCAAGCAGCTGCATCATCGCCTGGGTGACCATCGGGCCGCGCCAGATCATCGGCGTCTCCTCGTCGACCAGGAAGCCGATCGACATCGCCTGCAGGCCGTGCGCCTCGAGCGGGATGATGGTCTTGCCGTCGGGCGACTCGGGCTTGCCGGACAGGCCGAGCATGCGCGGCTGGCTGGGGCCGTAGATGTCGGCGTCCAGGATGCCGACCTTCGCGCCCTCGGCGGCCAGCGCCAGCGCCAGGTTCACCGACACCGTGGACTTGCCCACGCCGCCTTTGCCGGAGGCCACCACGATGATGTTCTTCACGTTCGGCAGCGGGGCCAGCTGGCCCTGTACCTTGTGCACCTGGACCCGGCTGCCGACCGACACCACCGCGGCGGCAATCGCCGGATGGGCTTCCAGTGCCCGGCGCACCTGCGCGGCAAGCTCCGCCGTCACCGAGATCGCGGGATAGCCGAGCTGGACGTCGACCGACACGCGGTCGCCATCCACGCCGATGGCGCGCACGGACTCGGTCAGCGGCGCGCCGGTATGGGGGTCAGTGAGCGCGGCGAGCAGCTCGCGCACCAGCGCTTCGTTTGCCTGTGTCATGGGGTGTGTCTTGCCGGGGAAAGACCGCAATTATGCCAGTCATCCCGGGTTGGCCGGCTGCGCCGGATCATGGCGGCCGGCCGTCGGACCCGGTCTTGCGCATTGCAGCTTGACGCTCCAGCCGGCCCTCGCCAGTCTCATCGCCATACGCTTTCGTACGGGAGGAAACCCATGACCCTGCTGTCCCGCCTCACCCTCGCCGCCAGCCTGCTGCTGGTCGCCGGCACCGCGTTCGCCGCCAACGACACCCCGGTCGGCACCTGGAAGACCATCGACGACGAAACCCACATGGCCAAGTCGATCGTGCAGATCACCGAGAACAACGGCGAGCTGCAGGCAAAGATCATCAAGCTACTCAACCGCACTCCCGAGGACATCGCCCGCGACGGCGCCCAGCCGATCTGCGGGAAGTGCGACGGCGCTCGCCACAACCAGCCGATCGAAGGGCTGAACATCATGTGGGGCGTGAGCAAGGACGACGACGTGTGGGACGGCGGCAAGATCCTCGACCCGAAATCCGGCAAGGTCTACAAGGTGCGGCTGAAGATGCTCGACGGCGGCCAGAAGCTGGACGTGCACGGCTACATCGGCTTCGCCCTGATCGGCCGCTCGCAGGTGTGGGAACGACAGAACTGACCCCTGCGGTCGCGTCCTGCCCCGAAGGCCCGCCACCCGGCGGGCCTTTCGTTTGGCTCCTCCGCAGGCCGGCACTTTGGACGTCCATGCCATAATGCAAGGTCACTTGAGCCAAGCCAGCCACCATGAGCCGTCGCCTTCTCGTCACCAACGCCCTGCCCTACGCCAACGGCCCGCTGCACATGGGCCACCTGCTGGGCTACATCCAGGCCGACATCTGGGTGCGGGCGCAGCGCATGGCCGGGCACGAGGCGATCTACGTCTGTGCCGACGACGCGCACGGCACGCCGATCATGCTGGCGGCAGAGAAGGCCGGGCTGGCGGCGGAGGACTACATCGCCGGCATCCGCGCCGGCCACGAGGCGGATTTCGCCGCGTTCGGCGTGGACTTCGACCACTACCACACCACCCATTCGGACGAGAACCGCGCGCTGGCGACACTGATCTACACGCGCCTGCGCGACGGCGGCGCGATCGCCCGGCGAGACATCCAGCAGCTGTTCGATCCGGACAAGCAGATGTTCCTGCCGGACCGCTACATCAAGGGCACCTGCCCGGTGTGCAAGACGCCCGACCAGTACGGCGACAACTGCGAGAACTGCGGTGCCACCTACGCACCCACCGACCTGATCGACCCGTATTCGGTGATGTCCGGTGCCACGCCGGTGCTGCGCGCGTCCGAGCACTACTTCTTCCAGCTGTCGAAGTTCGAGGGCCTGCTGCGCGACTGGTTCGCGGGCAAGTACTCGAACGGCCAGCCGGTGGCCAACAGCGGCGTGGCCGCCAAGCTGCGCGAGTGGCTGGACGGCGGCCTGAAGGACTGGGACATCTCGCGCGACGCGCCCTATTTCGGCTTCCCGATTCCGGACGCGCCGGGCAAGTTCTTCTACGTCTGGCTGGACGCGCCGGTCGGCTACCTGGCCAGCTTCAAGGCGCTGTGCGAGCGCACCGGCACCGATTTCGAGGCCTATCTCGGGCCGGACAGCGCCGCCGAGATGCACCATTTCATCGGCAAGGACATCATCAATTTCCACGGCCTGTTCTGGCCGGCGATGCTGCACGGCGCCGGTTTCCGCGTGCCCACGGCGCTGCACGTCAACGGCTATCTCACGGTCAACGGCGCGAAGATGTCCAAGTCGCGCGGCACCTTCATCCAGGCCCGCACCTACCTCGACGTCGGCCTGAATCCGGAGTGCCTGCGCTACTACTTCGCCACCATGCTCGACGACGCCCCGGTGGACGTGGACCTCGACCTCAAGGCCTTCGAGGAGCGCGTCAACTCGCACCTGGTCGGCAAGTGGGTGAACATCGCCAGCCGCACCGCGGGCTTCGTGCACAAGTTCTTCGACGGCCAGCTGGCCGAGCGCTTCGGCAGCACCGAGGCAGAGCTGTGGAACCGCCTGCTGGAGCATTACGACGGCATCGCCGAACACTACGACCGCGGTCTGTTCGCCGAGGTCACCCGGCGCTTCGTGACCATGGCCGACCTGGTCAACGGGCACATCGCCGCCACCGCGCCGTGGACGCTGGCCAAGGACGAGTCGCGCCGGCTGGAGCTGCACCAGGTCTGCTCGTTTGCGATCGCCGCGTTCCGGCTGCTCGGCGGCCTGCTCAAGCCGATCGTGCCGGCCACCGTGGCCAGCGCCGAGCAGTTCCTGGCCGCGCCGATCATCGACTTCGACAGCGCCCGCGCGCCGCTGCACAACCACATCATCGCCCCGTTCGAGCCCCTGCTCGGCCGCCTCGATCCCAAGCAGATCGACGCCATGGTCGAGGCCTCGAAGGAATCCTTGGCCGCCCCCGCAGCGGCCGCCCCCCGCAAGACCGAAAAGAAAGCCATGTCCGAGACCGCTGCCCCGCCCGCTACCGAAACCCCTGCCGTCGCCGCGACCATCGGCATCGACGACTTCGCCAGGCTCGACCTGCGCGTGGGCAAGGTCACCGTGTGCGAATTCGTCGAGGGCTCGGACAAGCTGCTGCGCTTCGAGCTGGACGCCGGCCCGCTGGGCACCCGGCAGATCTTCTCCGGCATCCGCGCCGCCTACGGCGAGCCGGAGAAGCTGGTCGGCCGCAACGTGGTGTTCATCGCCAACCTGGCGCCGCGCAAGATGCGTTTCGGTCTGTCCGAGGGGATGATCCTGTCCGCCGGCGAGGGCGGCAGCGACCTGTTCCTGCTCGACGCCGACCCGGGCGCCAGGCCGGGTGCCACCGTCCGCTGACCGCATGGCCGTGGAGACGCTGGCCGAGCGCATCGACGCGATCCTGCCGCAGACCCAGTGCGAGCAGTGCGGCTTCCACGGTTGTCGCCCCTACGCCGAGGCGATCGCCACCGGTGAGGCGCCGATCAACCGCTGCCCGCCCGGCGGTGCGGCCGGCATTGCCCGGCTGGCCGCCCTGCTCGGGCAGCCGGTGCTGCCGCTGGACCCGACCCACGGCGCGGAAAAGCCGCGCACGCTGGCACGCATCGTCGAGGCCGACTGCATCGGCTGCACCAAGTGCATCCAGGCCTGCCCGGTCGATGCCATCGTCGGTGCGGCCAAGCTGATGCACACCGTGCTGGCCGACGACTGCACCGGCTGCGAGCTGTGCGTGCCGGCCTGCCCGGTCGACTGCATCGTGCTCGACCCGATGCCGCCGGCCTGGGTCGACGACCCGACCCGCGCCGATGCCGCACGCGCGCATTTCCGGCGTCGCGAGGCACGGCTCGAACGCGAGCGACTGGCGCAGGAAGCCGAGCTGGCCGCGCGCAAGGCCGCGGTGGACGCAGCTGCCTCGCCCGCCAGCCCGGTGCTGGCCGCGCTCGCGCGCGCCCGGGCGAAAAAGCAGGGAAGCCCCTCGTGAAGCGTGCCGACGTCGTCGAACTGTTCACCCGCCTGCGCGAGCTGAACCCGAAACCCACCACCGAGCTGGACTACACCACGCCCTTCGAGCTGCTGGTCGCCGTGGTGCTCTCGGCCCAGGCCACCGACGTCGGCGTGAACAAGGCCACGCGCCGGCTCTACCCGGTCGCCAACACGCCCGAGGCAATCCTCGCGTTGGGCGAGGACAAGCTGAGGCCCTTCATTTCCACCATCGGCCTGTTCAACGCCAAGGCGAAGAACGTGATCGCGCTGTGCCGGATCCTGGTCGAGCAGCACGACGGCGAGGTGCCGCGGGAGCGCGCGGCGCTCGAGGCGTTGCCCGGCGTGGGACGCAAGACCGCCAACGTGGTGCTCAACACCGCCTTCGGCGAACCGACGATCGCGGTGGACACGCACATCTTCCGGGTGTCCAACCGCACCGGCCTGGCCCCGGGCAAGGACGTGCGCGCAGTCGAGGACAAGCTTGAAAAGGTGGTGCCGGCCGAGTTCAAGCTCGACGCGCACCACTGGCTGATCCTGCACGGCCGCTACGTGTGCAAGGCGCGCAAGCCGGATTGCCCGGGCTGCATGATCCGCGACCTGTGCCGGTTCAAGGACAAGACGCCGGCCTGATCCGCTCCGCCCCCCCCGTAGGAGCCCTCCCGCGGGCGATGCTCCTCGCTCTGATCCGAACATTCATAGCCAAGGGCATCGCCCGCGAGCGGGCTCCTACAAGGCATGTGGTGCCGGCTGGGCGCATAAAAGCAAACGGCGGGCTGCTGCCCGCCGTTTTCCGTCCCTGGGTCGAACTCCCTTCCGATAACCGAACTACCGCCCCATCTTGGCGCAGTAAGATGACCGTCTCGTGTCGACCATCCGAGCGTCATCGGTACGGCGATCCCGCCATGACCTGACGCCAAGCCTGGGGCACGTGGGGCGACGCCGCATCCGGCGGCGTCACCGCGATCGCTTAGAACTTGTAGGCGATCATCACGCGGTTGTACGTGAACGAGCCGTTGCCCGGGTTGAGGCCGTTGGCGCCGCCGGTCGAACGCTCCCAGCGATTGCGCAGGGACAGGCCCTTGAGCACGCCGTCCAGGCTATAGGTGAGATCGACGTAGACGTTGTGGCTGTTGCCGCGATGCTCGGTGGTGTACTTGGCGTAGGCCACCATCACGTTGAGCTTGTCGTTGAGCAGGTTGTAGGTGAGCTTGGTCTTCCAGGCGTGGCCCGGGCCCTGCTCCACCAGACCGCGGATCATCGAGGTGGTGTACAGCGGATCGGTCGCGTACGCGGCGGTATAGGGCGAGATCAGCGCACCGTCACCGACCGCACCGGCCTGCCGGTCGATCTTGTTGTAGGCCACCTCGAACTTGCCGTGCGGGATGTTCACGCCGACGTCGGTGCCCCAGGCGCGGCTCTTGACCTTGCTGCCGGCCACGCCGAACAGCGCGACGTTGTTCTGCACCAGACGAGTGCCCGAACCGCCGGTCTCGTCGACGTACTGCGCGGCGACAAACGGGTCGAAGCCGGTACCGGTCTTGAAGGTGTAGGTACCGTCGACATAGCCCATGTGGGCGAAGTCGATGAAATCGTAGTACCAGCCCTGGCCCTTGAAGCCGCCGTTGGTGTAGACGGCGCCGGCCGCCCAGGCGCCGCGCGCGGCGCGCGCGGTGGCGGGCAGGCCACCGATGCCGCCGTAGGAGGAGTCACCGCGGTAGGTCGACGGGTAGTAGAGGTTGTCGAAGTGGAACGAGTCGGAGGTGCGGCTCTTCCAGCCGAAGCTGCGCAAGGCCACCAGGTCCCAGCCCTTGGCCGGCTTGAAGTCGACCATCGCCGCCTGGTACGAGGCAGGCATCACGCGCGAGTCGCTCGAGCCCATCCACGGCGTGTTGAGGTACTGCTGGCCGGCGCGCACAAGCACGTTGTCGGCCTTGTACTGCACGTAGGCCTGGCTGAGCGCGCTGACCGAGTTGGTCGGGCCCATCAGGGTGGTGTCGATCTTGGACATGGTCGACGACTGCGAACCGAATGCGTTCGCGCTCACCAGCGAACCGCCGAGGCTGAAACCGCCGCCAAAGTCGGCCGTCTGGGCGTTCAGCAGCACCGCGCCGGACAGGGCATGGGCATCGGGCACCGTGCTGGTGGAATACATGCGGTCGAAGTTGTACAGACGCAGCTCACCATCGACGTGGCCATCCTTGAAGATGTTGCCGGTGGTGTCGGCGTGAGCGCCGAAGCTGAGGCTGCCCAGCACAACGGCGACGGCAGCGGCGATCAGGTTGTTACGCATGGCGTGTGACTCCGGGACTGAAGGTGATGTGGCCGAGCAAGACGACCGGACAGGCATGCCGCCCGGTCATTTGTTGTCATCGGCTTAACATGATCCACGCCGCGTGTTACAGGCACACACATTAATTGTGACAGAACGACGACAGGCTCCGGCCGGAGATCGGGGCAGCCGCCGCGGGGCGTTCTTGGGCGCGGACGGGCATGCAGCGTTCTCTACCGAGGTGCGGCCCGGCCATCCGATGGCGACGTCGACCAGGACACCGCCCCCATCGGTCTTCGGGCACGACGCGTGCGGCCGTCGCTCGGCACCGACCGGCTCGCCGGTCTTCGGGGTCGCACCCACCGTGCCAGGCTGGAACGGCGTGGCGGCAAAGGCAGGCGGAATGCCCGCGGTTAGCGCGGTCCGCAGTGGCGACTCCCTGCATGCCCCTGCCCGGCGTGCCGGAGTCGCAGCCCACGGCGACGACCATGCGCCCGGACCACGCAAAACCGACGCGACCTTCCAGGTCCCTGCGCCGGATACGGCCCGGATTTTAGTGGGCGCTGCCGTTGAGCACCGCCACCGCCAGGCTTGCCGACGTGCCGACGCCAACATCGTCTCCACCCGGCGGACTGGCCCGGGGCGGGCGATCGATCAACATGTTCTCCGCGCATCGGCGACGGCAGAGGTTCTCCACCCACCGGATCCAAAGGCTTGTCCTAAGGGCCTGGGCCCGCCGCGCGAGCGCCGGGTCGAAGGCGTCATGCACACGGCGTTCTTCACGGACGGGACGGTCTTGCCGTCATGGCCAGCCCAGGCAGGTCGGTGGCGAGACGGGCCGACCCGATGGCGCCGGCATGGCCGGTGACGCCGAGGCCGGCTGCGATGGCGCTACGAGCAACGTGGATCGCATCGGCGAAACCCCACGGGATGGGCCGGGAGACCGGTGGGCCGCAGCGAACTCGCAAGCTCGTGCGCGCGAGTTCTCGCGGCATGGCCCCGTCGGCGGGAACTCCCGATGTCGGACCGGGCCGGCCGGCAGGGGCCGCGGCCGTGACCGGGATGTCGTGGCCCGACTGATATGCTTGTGCGATGGACGACCTCAACAAGAGCCTTGCCACCCGCATGGCCGACCGCTTCCGCGGCTTCCTTCCGGTCATCGTGGACGTGGAGACCGGCGGATTCGATGCCGAACGCGATGCCTTGCTGGAGATCGCCGCCGTTCCCCTGACGATGGACGCGGAAGGGTACCTGCGTCCGCTGCCGGCCGTGTCGGCGCACGTGGAGCCGTTCCCCGGCGCCAACCTGGACCCGCGCTCGCTGGAAGTGACCGGCATCGATCCGGACAACCCGCTGCGGGGCGCCCTCGCCGAGCGCCAGGCGCTGGACCACATCTTCAACGAGGTGCGCCACGCCATGCGCCACCAGCACTGCCAGCGCGCCGTGCTGGTAGGGCACAACGCCGCCTTCGACCTGGGCTTCGTGAATGCCGCCGTGCGCCGCGTGGGACACAAGCGCAACCCGTTCCACCCCTTCAGCTGCTTCGATACCGCCACCCTCAGCGGCCTGGCGTTCGGCCAGACCGTGCTGAGCAAGGCGGTGCTGGCAGCGGGCCAGAGCTTCGACAGCCGCGAGGCCCACTCGGCTGTCTATGACGCCGAGCGCACCGCCGAGCTGTTCTGCGGCATCATCAACCGCTGGCGCCGGCTGGAAATCTTCGAGCGCGAGGCGATCGGCGAAGGCGTGCTGTGACGTCCGGATGACAGCTTGTCACACTCCTGAAACATTCATCTCATTTCATTGCAACACGCCACCCCTCTAATGGGGAAAGGACGGGCCTTCCTCCCGTGTCTTTCCTCCTCAAGGAGCTACCGTGTTGACCTCGACCAAATCCCGTATCGCCATGATCGTCGCCGCGTCGCTGTTCAGCGTCGCTGCCGCGCAGGCCACCGACATTACCGGTGCCGGTTCCAGCTTCGTCTACCCGGTCGTGACCAAGTGGTCGGCCGCCTACGCCGCCAAGACCGGCAACCAGGTGAACTACCAGTCCATCGGTTCTGGTGGCGGCATCGCCCAGATCAAGGCCGGCACCGTCGACTTCGGCGCGTCGGACATGCCGCTGGACAGCGCGACCCTCGCCAAGTTCGGCCTGGGCCAGTTCCCTGACGTGATCGGCGGCATCGTGCCGGCCTTCAACGTCGAGGGCGTCGCGCCGGGCGCGATGGTCCTGGACGGGCCGACCCTGGCCGACATCTACCTGGGCAAGATCACCAAGTGGAACGATCCCGCCCTCGTCAAGCTGAACCCGGGTCTGAAGCTGCCCGACCTCGCCATCACCGTGGTCCATCGTTCCGACGGCTCCGGCACCACCTTCAACTTCAGCGATTACCTGGCCAAGGTCAGCCCGGAGTGGAAGGCTAAGGTCGGCGAAGGCACGGCCGTGCAGTGGCCGGCTGGCGTGGGCGGCAAGGGTAACGAGGGCGTCTCGCAGTACGTGCGCCAGATCAAGGGCTCGATCGGCTATGTCGAGTACGCCTACGCCCTGCAGAACCACATCGGCTACGCGCTGATGAAGAACGCTGCCGGCAAGGTGGTCAAGCCGACCATCGCGACGTTCCAGGCCGCGGCCGATACGGCCGACTGGAAGGACGCGAAGGACTTCAACCTGGTCATGACCAATGCCCCCGGCGATACCGCGTGGCCGATTACCGCCACGTCGTGGGTGATCATGTACAAGCAGCCCAAGGACGTGGCTCACTCCAAGGTGGTGTTTGACTTCTTCAAGTGGTCTTATGAGCATGGTCAGGAGCAGGCGCGTTCGCTCGACTATGTTCCGCTGCCGCCGAGCCTGGTGAAGCAGATCGAGGCCTACTGGGCGTCCGAGTACAAGATGTAAGAATCGGGCTTGCAGACTTTGAAGCCGACTGCTTGAACTGCTGCGCGCAGTCTTAGGACTGCGCGCAGCTTGCTTTTGATGACCCCACAGACAGACCATCTTCACCATGCAAACGCCACCTGCAGAGCAAACGAAGGCCCGGAATGTCGACGAACGCTCGGTGGCCGATGCGCGGCACGACCGCTTCTTCCACGGGGTCCTGAAGTTTTCCGCCCTGCTGGTGCTGGCGACGCTGCTGGGGGCGGCCCTGTCCACGCTGTGGGGTGGACGTGAAGTGCTGTTCGGGCAAGGCCTGCACTTCCTGACTAGCAACGCCTGGAACCCGGTCGAAGACGATTACGGCGCTGTCGCGCCGGTCTTCGGCA
Source organism: Lysobacteraceae bacterium (assembly GCA_018970895.1). Taxonomy (GTDB): domain Bacteria; phylum Pseudomonadota; class Gammaproteobacteria; order Xanthomonadales; family Rhodanobacteraceae; genus Dyella_A. The sequence goes on from JAGWVM010000017.1 coordinate 25,289, forward strand.
CCCTCGTCACCTCGCTGATTGCCCTGGTGCTTGCCGTGCCGGTCAGTTTCGGCATTGCCCTGTTCATCACCGAGATCGCGCCCGCCTGGATGCGCGGCCCAGTGTCTGCAGCCATCGAACTGCTGGCCGGCATTCCATCGATCATCTTCGGCATGTGGGGTCTGTTCGTGTTCGTGCCGTTCATGTCGCGGATCGAACCCGCGCTGTCCGCCACGCTCGGCAAGCTGCCGCTTGTGGGCAAGCTGTTCCAGGGACCGCCACTCGGACTCGGCCTGCTGACCGCCGGCATCGTGCTCGCGGTGATGATCCTGCCGTTCATCTCCTCGGTCATGCGCGAAGTCTTCCAGACCGTACCCACGCGGCTGAAGGAGTCGTCCTACGCGCTGGGTTCCAGCACCTGGGAAGTGGTCTGGGACATCGTGCTTCCCTACACCCGCTCGGCGGTGATCGGCGGCATCTTCCTGGGACTGGGGCGCGCGCTGGGCGAGACCATGGCAGTGACATTTGTGCTGGGCAACTCCTACAACATCACGTCGTCGCTGCTGATGCCGGGCACCTCAATCTCCTCCAGCATCGCCAACGAGTTCAACGAGGCCGTCGGCACCCATCGCTCGGCATTGATCGCGTTGGGCTTCGTATTGTTCTTGGTGACGTTCGTGGTGCTTCTGATCGCCCGGCTGATGCTTCGCCAACTGGTCAAGCGGGAGGGCAAGTGATGTCGACACAAGGCATTTATCTGCGTCGTCGCATCGTCAACGTCACCGCCCTGCTGCTGGGGGGCTGCGCCACCGTGCTGGGGCTTCTGTTCCTGGTCTGGATCCTCTGGGTCACCATCAGCAACGGCATCGGCGCGCTTCATCTGAGCCTGTTCACCAAGATCACCGCCTATGCCGACGAGGGAGGGCTGTCCAACGCCATCGTCGGCAGCCTGATCATGGACCTCATGGCGCTGCTTATCTGTGCGCCGATCGGCGTGATGGCGGGTACCTACCTGGCGGAATACGGCCGCAACTCGAAACTCGGTGCGCTGATTCGCTTCCTCAACGACATCCTGCTGTCGGCCCCTTCGATCGTGATGGGGTTGTTCGTGTACGTCATCATCGTGCTGCCGATCTCCAACATGACGCACGGGCACATATCGTTTTCGGGCTTCGCCGGCAGCGTGGCGCTCGCCTTGATCGGCCTGCCGGTGATCGTGCGCACCACCGACGAGATGCTGCAGCTGGTTCCCGGCACCCTGCGCGAGGCAGCGCTGTCTCTCGGGGTGCCCCAGTGGAAGCTGACCGTGCAGGTGCTGGTCCGTGCCGCCGCTTCCGGCATCATCACGGGCGTGCTGCTGGCGTTGGCGCGCCTGGCCGGCGAGACGGCCCCGCTGCTGTTTACCGCGTTCGGCAACAACTTCATGACCGTGCACCCTCTGGACAAGATGGCCAGCCTGCCGGTGGCCATCTACCAGTACACCAATGACCCGAGTCCTGCGCTGCATTCGATCGCGTGGGCCGGCGCTCTGTTGATCACGCTTTTCGTGCTGGCGCTGAGTCTGCTCACGCGTCTGCTGTTTTCACGCAAGAAGGTGAGTTATGAATGATCTTGCCGCAGCCGTCGAGATCCCGCTGACCGAGGTGGAGGAAAACCCCAAGATCAAGGTCAGCGATCTGCACTTCTATTACGCCGGCTTCCATGCGCTGAAGGGCATCAGCATGGACATCCCGGAAAAGAAGGTCACGGCGATCATCGGCCCGTCCGGTTGCGGCAAGTCGACGCTGCTGCGGGTGTTCAACCGGATCTATTCGATCTATCCCAAGCTTGAGGCAAGGGGACAGATCATCCTCGACGGCGAGAATGTGCTCGACCCGGCCTACTCGTTGAACCGTCTGCGCAGCAAGGTCGGCATGGTGTTCCAGAAGCCGGTGCCGTTCCCGATGACGATTTTCGAGAATGTCGCCTACGGCATCCGCCACCACGAGAAGCTCTCGCGCGCCGACATGGAGGTGCGCGTGGAGAAAGCCCTTCGCGACGCCGCGCTGTGGGACGAGGTGAAGGACAAGCTCAAGCAGAACGCGCTGGGCCTGTCCGGCGGCCAGCAGCAGCGCTTGTGCATTGCCCGCGCGATCGCGCTCAGGCCCGAAGTGCTGCTGCTGGACGAGCCGACTTCGGCGCTGGACCCGATCGCCACCAGTCGCATCGAGCAGCTGGTCGAGGAACTCAAGAGCCAGTTCACCATCGTCATCGTCACCCACAACATGCAGCAGGCGGCGCGCTGCTCGGATCGCACCGCGTTCATGTACATGGGTGAGCTGATCGAGTTCGACGGTACCGAGAAGATCTTCACCAAGCCGAGCAAGAAGCAGACCGAGGACTACATCACCGGCCGCTTCGGCTGATCCGGCCGGGCCGTCCGCGCGTTCCACCCGTTCCACGCATCCCAGACAGGCAGATATCGACATGAGCAGCGGCAGCGAGCACATCATCAAGAGCTACGACAGCGAACTGGCCCGCCTGACCGGCGAGATCGTGCGCATGGGCGAGCTGTCGGTGACCCAGCTGGAGTCGGCCATCGATGTGGTGGACCGGCGCGACGAGCGCGCGGCCCAGCGGGTGGTCGCCAACGACGACGCGATCGATCAGCTCGAGACCGAGATCAGCCACGACGTGGTGCGCCTGCTGGCGCTGCGCGCGCCGATGGCGGGTGACCTGCGCAACGTGTTCGCTGCGCTGCGCATCGCGGCCGACATCGAACGCATCGGCGACTATGCGGCCAACGTGGCGAAGCGCTCGATCCCGCTGTCGATGGTCGCGCCGATCACCCCGACCAAGGGCCTGGGCTACCTGGCCAAGCTGGCCGCCGCCGAGGTCCGTGACGTGCTGGTGGCCTACCGCGACCAGGACGCCGAGCATGCCTACCAGGTGTGGAAGAGCGACGCCGAGCTGGACGAGGCCTACACCGGCTATTTCCGCCAGCTGCTCACCTACATGATGGAAGATCCGCGCAACATCACGCCGTGCACGCACCTGCTGTTCATGGCCAAGAACATCGAGCGCATCGGCGACCACGCCACCAACATCGCCGAGAGCATCTGGTTCCAGGTGCACGGCGAGACGATGGACAAGCAGCGCATCAAGCGCGACTTCACCTCCAGTCCGGAGCTGACCAAGCTCGGCGAGTAGGCCGTCGGCGATCCGCAGGCAGCGACGCCCGCCGGTGCAAGCCGGCGGGCGTCTTCGTTCGTGCCGCGCTCAGTTCAGGGCCCGGGACGGACGCGCCCGCGGGCATCACGGCGCAGCGCGGCGCCACGCACCATGCCGAACACGCCGATGGCGATCCAGGCCACCTGCATCAGGAAGGCCGGCCAGTTCATCGGCGAGCCGCCGAACACCAGCGACAACAGCACGCCGAGCGCGCCCAGCACGTTCATCAGCTGGTAGACCAGCCCCTGCCCGCGCAGCTTGTGGGCCTGGAGCAGGAAGTAGGCCAGCAGCACCAGCGCCACGCCCAGGTAACCCGTCCAGTCATGCCAGGTGAAGTTCATCGTTTCGCACTCCGCTGCCGCAAGGCCTCGAACAGCACCACGCCGGTGGCGACGGACACGTTGAGGCTCTCCATCGCGCCCGGCATCGGGATCTTCGCCACGAAATCGCACAGCTCGCGGGTCAGCCGCCGCATGCCCTCGCCCTCGCTGCCCAGCACCAGCGCCACCGGGCCCTTGAAGTCCACGCCGTAGATCGGGGTGTCGGTATCGCCGTCCAGGCCGGTGATCCACACCCCGGCGTCCTTCAGCTCGCGCAGCGTGCGTGCGAGGTTGGTCACCGCGATCAGCGGCACGCGGTCCGCGCCGCCGGCCGACGCCCGGCGCACCACCGGGGTCAGACCCACCGCGCGATCCTTCGGCACGATCACCGCGGTCACCTTGGCTGCCGCCGCACTGCGCAGGCAGGCGCCCAGGTTGTGCGGATCGGTGACCCCATCAAGCACCAGCACCAGCGTGTCGGCCCCATCGCGTTCAAGCAGCGCCGGCAGATCACCCTCGTGCGCCATCGGCGGCGGCTCGTACAGCGCCACCACGCCCTGATGGCGGGCCTCGCCGGCCAGCTTGTCCAGCTGTTCGCGCGGCCGCTGGTGCACGGGAATCTTCAGGCTCTTCGCCCGTTCCGCCAGGGCCTGCACGCGGGCGTTGCGCTGGCCCTGTTCGACCAGCAGCTCGCGCACCTGCCCGGCGTCGTTGCCGAGGGCACCCTCCACCGGGTTGATGCCGACAATCCAGCTCTCGCTCATCGGGTCACTTGCCTTTCGATCGATTCGGTCGCCTGCCGCGGGCCTTGGGCGGAGCCTCGCCGTCGTTCCGACGGGACGCCTTCGGCGCCTTCCCGTCACCGGCGGCGGCCGGCCTGGACGCAGGCTTGGCCGGCCTTGCAGCGCCGCGCTCCGGCGTCCGGCCCTTCGCCTTGCCGGTGGACGTCGGCACCGCCGGCAACGGCGGCAACGACGATGCCTGGCTCCGCGCACTGCGGGGCGGCGGATTATCGCCCGCCGGCGCCGGTGCCGGTAGCCCGGACTCCTTCCGGCCGAATGCGCGGCCGATCGCCTTGGCCGCGCGCCCGAACATGCCCGGCGCCTTTTCGGCCTTCACCGCCGACGCGGACGCCTTGGGCAGCGAATAGCGTTCGCCGCTGGCCGCATAGTCGTAGGACTTGGCGGTGCGCGGCGGCGGCACGCCCTTCTTTTTCTGCGGCACCAGCCGGAAGTCGATCTTGCGGTCTTCCAGGCTGGCGCGAAGCACCTGCACGCGCACGTGGTCGCCGAGGCGGAACTGCTCGCCGGACTTCTCGCCCTTGAGCAGCTTGCGCTGCGGATCGAAGTGGTAATAGTCGTTGGCCAGCTGGCTGATGTGCACCAGCCCGGACACCTTCGAGTCGTCCAGCTCCACGAACAGGCCGAACGAGGTGACGCCGGTGACCACGCCGTCGAACTCGCTGCCCACGTGCTTGCTCATCCAGGCGCACTTGAAGCGCTCGTCGACGTCACGCTCGGCCTCCTCGGCGCGGCGCTCGCGCTGGGAGGTGTGCACCGCGAGCGAGCCCATCTCGGCCGGCGTGTACTGGTACTTGGCCGGCTTGCCCCCGGCCAGTGCGTGGCGGATCGCCCGGTGCACCAGCAGGTCGGGATAGCGGCGGATCGGCGAGGTGAAGTGCGCGTACGCACTCAGCGCCAGGCCGAAGTGGCCGCGGTTGTCGGGCTGGTAGGCGGCCATGCTCTGCGCGCGCAGCAGCACCGACTGGATCAGCTCGCGCTCGGGGCGCTCGCGCACCAGCCGCAGCAGCTCGGAGAAATCCGCCGGCGTGACCTCGGCCAGCGGCGGCAGGCTCAGCTTGAACTCACGCAGGAACTGCTGCAGGTCCTCGAACTTCTCCGCCGGCGGCGGCTCGTGCGCGCGAAACAGCGCCGGAATCTTCTTCTTCTCCAGGAACAGCGCCGCCTGCACGTTGGCCGCGATCATGCATTCCTCGATCAGCTTGTGCGCGTCGTTGCGCTCGGTGGCGCCCATCGACTCCACTTCGCCGCGCTGGTCGAGGCGGAACTTCACCTCCGGCGTCTCGAAATCGATCGCGCCGCGGCGCTGGCGTTGCGCGGCCATCGCCTGGTAGAGCGCGTGCAGGTTGCGGATCTGCGGCAGCACGTCGGCCACCTCGGCGATCGTGTCGGGGTCTTCCAGGCCGACCACCTGCCACACCTTGTCGTAGGTCAGGCGCGCATGCGAGCGCATCACCGCGTCGTAGAACTTCGACTTGGTGACCTCACCGCTGGCGTCGACGTGCATCTCGCACACCATGCACAAACGTTCGACCTTGGGATTGAGCGAGCAGATGCCGTTGGACAGCGTTTCCGGCAGCATCGGCACCACGAACCCGGGGAAGTAGGTGGACGTGCTGCGCTCCTGCGCCTCGGCGTCCAGCGCGGTGCCGGTGCGCACGTAGTGCGACACGTCGGCGATCGCGACGATCAGCCGCCAGCCGCCGCCACGCTTCGGCTCGGCATACACGGCGTCATCGAAGTCGCGCGCATCGGCGCCGTCGATGGTCACCAGCGGCAGCTTGCGCAGGTCGACGCGGCCCTCGCGCTCGGCGGCGGTGACCTCCGGCTCCACCTGCGCCGCGTCGCGCAGCACCTCGGCCGACCACTCGCGCGGCAGGTCGTAACTGGCGATCGCCATCTCCACCAGCAGCGAGGGCTGCAGGCGCTCGCCGAGCACCGAGCGGATCTCGCCCAGCGGCGCGCGCTGGGCGGTCGGCGGGTCGGTGATCTCCACCACCACGATCTGGCCGTTGCGTGCGCCCAGCTCCTTGCCGGGCGGGATCAGGATGTCCTGCAGCAGGCGACGGTCGTCCGGCGACACGACCGTGACGCCATTCTCCACCGTGACACGGCCCACCAGCCGCGGCGAACGACGCTGCAGCACCTCGACGATGGCGCCCTGGCGCCGGCCGCGGCGATCCAGGCCCACCACGCTGGCGAGCACGCGGTCGCCGTGCATCACGGCACGCATCTGCTGCGGCGAGAGGTAGAGATCGTCACCGCCCTCGTCCGGCCGCAGGAAGCCGTAGCCCTCGGCGTTGGCGATCACCAGGCCGGGGATCAGGTCGAGCTTCTGCGCCGGCGCATAGTCGCCGCGACGCCCCTGCAACAGCTGGCCGTCGCGCACCATCGCACCGAGGCGCTTGCGCAGCGCCATCAGGTCATCGGGATGGTCCAGCGCCAGCGCTTCGGCGATGCGCGCCTCGCTCAGCCACTCGCCACGATCGGCCAGCATGGACAGGATCGCCTCGCGGCTGGGGATCGGACGCTCGTAGCGCTGCGCCTCGCGCTCGGCCTGCGGGTCGCGGATGGCGCCCGTGCTCTTGCGCGGCGCACCGCCGTTGGAACGTGGCTTGCCGGACGGGCGCAGCGGCGCGTCGTCGCGGGAGGAAGCCGTGGCGCGGCGCTTGTCGCCGCGCGAAGTTTTTTTCTGGGTCACTCAGTTGCCTTGGTTGGAGGCACCCGGACGAGGCTCGCCCGGATGCAGGGAAAATTTTCTCGACGGATTGTTGACAACCCTGGGGGAGGTGCCTAATCTACGCGGCTCGCGCTGACCTGTTGGTCACGCGGCCACACCTGCCCAGGTGGCGGAATTGGTAGACGCACTAGTTTCAGGTACTAGCGGGTAAAACCGTGGAGGTTCGAGTCCTCTCCTGGGCACCAATTGTAGACGAAGCCCGCCGCGATGCGGGCTTCGTCGTTTCTGCGGTTCACGCAGGCCGCCGAGGGTGATCCGCCGATGACGACCACGTGCCATGCCCTCGCCTCGCAGCGGCACTGGGTGTTCGACCTGGACGGCACGCTGACCGTCGCCGTGCACGACTTCGCCGCGATCCGCCGCGAGCTGGTGATCCGCGACGACGAGGACATCCTCGCCCACATCGCCGCCCTGCCCGCCTCCGAAGCCGACGCCAAGCGCGCGTGGCTGCTCGAGCACGAACGCGAGCTGGCGCAGGCATCGCTTCCGGCCGAAGGCGCCGAGACGCTGATCCGCATGCTGGCCAACCGCGGCTGCCGGCTCGGCATCCTCACCCGCAACCTGCGCGAGCTGGCGCTGCTGTCGCTGGAAGCGATCGGACTGGCGGACTGTTTCGATCCGGCCGACGTGCTCGGTCGCGAGGACGCGCCGCCCAAGCCCGACCCGGCCGGCCTGCACCAGATCGCCGCCCGCTGGGCGGTCGAACCGGCCGCACTGGCCATGGTCGGCGACTACGCCTACGACCTCGCCAGTGCCCGCGCCGCCGGCGCCCGCTCCGTGCTGGTGAACCTGCCGGACAACCGCTGGCCGGACCTCGCCGACTGGCACTTCGCCGACTGCCACGCGCTGCACGCCGCGCTGGCCTGAGCCCCTCGCACGTCGGTAGGAGCCCGCTCGCGGGCGATGCTCTTCGTTCCGGTGTTGCATCAGAGCCAGAAGCATCGCCCGCGAGCGGGCTCCTACAAGAGCGGGCTTCGGCCTGGATCAAGAGCGGGCTTCAGCCTGGATGGGGCGGCCCCTTCAGCTCGACCATGTTGCCCTCGGGATCGAAACAGTAGATCGACGGGCCCTCGCCCCGGGCGCCGTAGCGCGAGCCGATGCTGCCCAGCGTTGCACCGTGGGCCCGCAGGTGGGTGAGGATCGCCGCCTCGTCGTAATCCACCACGCGCAGGCAGAAGTGATCCATGTTGCGCCCCTCCAACCCGGGCGCGGCGCCGCCGTGGCGGCCGATACGGCCGTCCACGCTGACCAGGTCGACCAGCGACGCCCCGGCGCGCAGCTGCACCAGGCCGATGTCGTCCTGCCGGCGCTCCTCGCGGCAACCCAGCACGTCGCAATAGAACCGCTGCACTGCCGCCAGGTCGCGCACGCGCAGCACCACGTGGTCGATCTCGCCGATCCGGATCATGGGACGCCTCCTGCCGAAACCTCCCCAGCTTAACCGGCGCCATCGGTCCCGCGACGGGCTGTCCCACCCGCTGACCGCCACCCGGGCGGCCTGTATAATCGCGCTGTTACACGTACGGTGGGAGAAGCGGCGGGCCGGCTCGGCCACGCCGCTGCCGAAGGCGCAACGCCCGTAATCGCTCAGGCCCCGTAACCACCGCGCGACAACACTCTGGAGAGACCGGTTGAATCCGGCGCCGAAGGGGCACCAGGCAGCAGGTCATCGCCGCCTCCAAACTCTCAGGCAAAAGGACAGAGGGGCGCCCCGCGTGCGGCACGGCACGCTATCCCCGGATGCCCCTGACATGAGCCAGTCTTCCTCCCCCTCGCTGCGCGAGCTCGAGCACCACGGTGCGTTCATCGAGCGCCACATCGGCCCGAACGACACCGAGATCGCCCACATGCTTGCCGTCATCGGCCAGCCCTCGCTGGAGGCGATGACCGACGCGATCGTGCCCGCCTCGATCAAGTCCGCCGCCCCGCTGGCGCTGCCCGCACCGCTGACCGAGGTGGACGCGCTGGCGAAGATCCGCGCCGTCGCCTCGAAGAACCGCGTGTTCAGGAGCTTCATCGGCCAGGGCTACTACGGCACCCATACGCCCAACGTCATCCTGCGCAACATCCTGGAGAACCCGGCCTGGTACACGGCCTACACGCCCTACCAGGCGGAGATCTCGCAGGGCCGCATGGAGGCGCTGATCAACTTCCAGACCATGGTGGCCGACCTCACCGCCATGGATATCGCCAACGCCTCGCTGCTGGACGAGGCCACCGCCGCCGCCGAGGCGATGACGCTGGCCAAGCGCTCGGGCAAGAGCAAGTCCAACGCGTTCTTCGTGTCCAGGGGCGTGCACCCGCAGACGCTGGAAGTGCTGCGCACCCGCGCCGAGGCGATGGGGCTGCAGATCCTCGTCGGCGACGACGCCGAGGCCGCCACCGCCCAGAGCTTCGGCGTGCTGCTGCAGTACCCGGACACCTTCGGCCAGGCGCACGACTACGCCGCGCTGGTGGAAGCCGTGCATTCGCGCGGCGCGCTGGTGGCGGTAGCCACCGACCTGCTCGCGCTGACCCTCCTGAAGGCGCCGGGCGAATGGGGTGCGGACATCGTCATCGGCAACACCCAGCGCTTCGGCGTGCCGTTCGGCTTCGGCGGCCCGCACGCCGCCTTCATGGCCTGCCGCGATGCCTACAAGCGCTCGATGCCGGGCCGCCTGATCGGCGTGTCGATCGACGCGGAGGGCAACAAGGCCTACCGCCTCACCCTGCAGACCCGCGAGCAGCACATCCGCCGCGAGAAGGCCACGTCCAACATCTGCACGGCGCAGGTGCTGTTGGCGGTGATGGCGTCGATGTACGCCGTGTACCACGGTCCGGACGGCCTCAAGCGCATCGCCCGCCGCACGCACCGGCTGGCCGCGATCCTCGCCGCCGCGCTGCGCAAGGCCGGCGTGGCGGTGGCCGACGGCTTCTTCGATACCCTGCTGGTGACCGGCGTGGACGCCGATGCCGTGCATGCCCGTGCTGCCGCCAAGCAGATCAACCTGCGCGTGATCCACGGCACCAGCGTCGGCATCAGCCTGGACGAGACCACCACCCGCACCGACGTGATCGCGCTGGCCGGCCTGTTCGGTGCGGCGATCGAGGACATCGACGCGCTGGACGCCGCCACCGCCGACGCGCTGCCGGCCGCGCTGGCGCGCAGCAGTGCGTTCATGACCCACCCGGTGTTCAACTCCCACCACAGCGAGCACGAGCTGCTGCGCTACCTGCGCGCGCTGGCCGACAAGGACCTGGCGATGGATCGCACGATGATCCCGCTGGGCTCGTGCACCATGAAGCTCAACGCCACCGCCGAGATGATCCCGGTGACCTGGCCCGAGTTCGGCAACATCCATCCGCTGGCCCCGGCCGAGCAGGCCGCCGGTTACAAGGAGCTCATCGAGGGCCTCGAGGCGATGCTGGTGGAGTGCACCGGCTACGACGCGGTGAGCCTGCAGCCGAACTCCGGCGCGCAGGGCGAGTACGCCGGCCTGCTGGCGATCCGCGCCTACCACCGCTCGCGCGGCGAAGGCCATCGCGACATCTGCCTGATCCCCGAATCGGCGCACGGCACCAACCCCGCCAGCGCCCAGATGTGCGGCATGACCGTGGTGGTCACCGCCTGCGACGCCAACGGCAACGTCGACGTGGACGACCTGCGCGCCAAGGCCGAGAAGTATTCCGACCGCCTCGCCGCGCTGATGGTCACCTACCCGTCCACGCACGGCGTGTTCGAGGAGGAGATCGTGCAGATCTGCGAGATCATCCACGCGCACGGCGGCCAGGTGTACACCGACGGCGCCAACATGAACGCGCTGGTCGGCGTGGCCAAGCCCGGCAAGTGGGGCTCGGACGTGAGCCACCTCAACCTGCACAAGACCTTCTGCATCCCGCACGGCGGCGGCGGTCCGGGCGTCGGTCCGTGCGCGGTGAAGTCGCACCTGGCGCCGTTCCTGCCCAAGACGTTCGGCGGCGAAGGCGATGTCGGCATGGTCTCGGCCGCCAGCTTCGGCTCGGCCAGCATCCTGCCGATCAGCTGGATGTACATCGCCATGATGGGCGCCGAGGGCCTGCGCCGCGCCACCCAGGTGGCCCTGCTCAACGCCAACTACGTCGCCAGGCGCCTGGCCCCGCACTACAAGACGCTGTACACCGGCCGCAACGGCCTGGTGGCGCACGAGTGCATCCTCGACCTGCGCCCGCTCAAGGACGCCACCGGCATCGGTGCCGAGGACGTCGCCAAGCGCCTGATCGACTTCGGCTTCCACGCCCCGACGCTGAGCTTCCCGGTGGCCGGCACGCTGATGGTCGAGCCGACCGAGAGCGAGAGCCAGTACGAGCTGGACCGCTTCATCGACGCGATGATCCAGATCCGCGAGGAGATCCGCGCGGTCGAGGACGGCCGCCTGGACCGCGAGGACAATCCGCTCAAGCACGCACCGCACACCGCCACCATGGTGACCGGCAGCGAGTGGACCCACGCCTACCCGCGCGAGCTGGCCGCGTTCCCGCTGCCCAGCCTCAGGCTGCAGAAGTACTGGTCGCCGGTGGCCCGCGTGGACAACGTCTACGGCGACAAGAACATCATGTGCGCGTGCATCCCGGTCGAGGCCTTCAAGGGCGAGATCGAGGCGTTCAGCGAGCCGAACGTGATGTAAGTGGCGCACCTCGTGCGTGCCCGGAAGCCCCGCTTCGGCGGGGCTTTTTCTTGCCCGCTTGTCCCGTCTCCTGGCGCCGCGTATAACACACGTTATAACCATCACGCGGAGCCCGCCATGAAGCTCAAGATCACCCGCATCGGCAATTCGGCCGGCGTCATCCTGCCCAAGGAACTGCTGGCCCGGTTGCGGTTGGAAAAAGGCGACGAGCTGTATGCCATCGAGACTCCCGACGGCGTACGGCTGACGGCATTCGATCCCACGCTGGCACAGCAGATGGAAGTGGCCGAGACGGTCATGCGCAAGCGGCGCAGTCTGCTCAACAAGCTGGCTCAGTAGGGGGAATTGCCATGATCATCTGGATCGAAAAGGCGCTGGCCCTCGCCGTGCATGATCGTCAACTGGCCGAGCACGGCGGCATTGCCGGCGTGCGCGATGAACGCTTGCTCGACTCCGCGCTGGGGCGCCCCCAGCAACGTCATGCCTATGGCGAACCGCCTCCGGATCTTGCCGATCTTGCCGCCAGCCTGGCCTTCGGATTAGCCCGCAACCACCCCTTCATGGATGGCAACAAGCGCACTGCCGCGGTGCTCTGCGAAACCTTCATTCTTCTCAACGATGCGGAACTGCAGGCCGAAGACGTCGAGCTGTATCCGATCTACATCGCCCTCGCGGAAGGCACCCTTGCCGAGCAGGAGTTCGCCGACTGGTTGCGACCGCGCCTGATCCTGGCCGGCGATCCGCAGGTGAACGAGGCGGCACCCGAATACGCGCGACGTTGAGCATCGCGTCGAGAGAGCTGCCGCAGCTGGCTAGGCGTGTCGACCTCGAAATGGCGCGCCACTCAGGCGGGTCCCGCCCGGGGCACGGCAATCCCCTGTAGGAGCCCGCTCGCGGGCGATGCTTCTGGCTTTGATGTCGATCAGGAGCGGAGAGCATCGCCCGCGAGCGGGCTCCTACC
>JAGWVM010000148.1 GCA_018970895.1 Lysobacteraceae bacterium
GAAAGGGGACTATCGACTGTTGCTGCGGTTCTCCGATGGCACCGCGGGCGTTTACGACTTCGCTCCGTTCATCGAGGCGAATACCGAGATGACCGCCCCGCTTCGTGACCCGCAGGCATTCGCGCAGTACTACATCGAGCTCGGTGCTTTGGCGTGGCCCAATGGATTCGATCTCAGCGCCGAGGCGCTCCATCGGCGGCTACAGGAAGCCGGTGCATTGCACAGGGATGCGGAGGCGGCGTAACCAGCTCGCTTGATCTATACAAAGAGGCCCGGCATCGCCGGGCCTCTTTTCATCGTTGCATCAGCGGTTGCGCCATCTGCATATCCGCGGACTGCATCAACGGCGTGGGCGCCTGCATGTTCTGCATCCCAGGCAACTGGAACTGCGACCAGTCCATGCTGCTCTGCGCCAGCGGCGTGCTGACGCCGCTCACGACATCCACATCGGCAAACCGCCGCAGCGGCGAGCGGATGTCGCCCTGTACGGCGATGGCGCGGGAAGCGTCCTCGCTCAGGATCACCCGATCGATCCGCTCCAACCCTTCCTTGCGTGCTGCCAGTGCCAGCGCGCCGGACAGGTTGTAGCTGCGGAAATCCGTCGCGCGGCCTTGTGCCTGGTCGAGCTGCCCGATGCAGGCCAGCGCCTGCTGGTAGATCGGGTGGCCGGGATGTTGGGGATGGTCGAGGGTGAGTGCGGTGAGGGCGGACTTTTGCAGGGTGGCCTGATCGAGGGCTGCGGCGGTGTCTTTACCGATCACGCCATCTGGAGTCAGCGCATGTGCTTTTTGAAAAGACATTACCGCTTCTTTGGTCCGGGGGCCGAATTCCCGATCTGGTTTGATGGCTTGTCCGTTCGCAGCCGTGTAACCCAGCGTAGCGAGTTCTTGCTGGAACCTGCCGACGGCCTCGCCATGGTCGCCTTGGCGATACAAATGCACCGCCACGGGCTTCTGGCTTCGAAGCGCCTCCTTCAACTCGGCATCGGTCAGGGGAGGGGTCACTTTCGTCGTGCCCGCCTTCCATGATTCTGCTTTCGCTACGCCGTCCGCGAGCGCATCAAGCTCGGCAGTGGTCATGTCCTTCACCTTCTTGCCGTGAAGGTCCTGCCCCTCGGCTTTAGCGGTGGCATAGATGACAGACGTCTGATGGTCGTAATGCGTCTTGCCGCTGTAGTCCGCCTTGGAATAGGCCTTGACCAAGTCGTCGACGGTCTTGTCAGCCATGTTGTCGCCAAGCAGGAGCTTTTTCTGCGCCGACCGGCCGGCCTCGTAGCTTTCGAAGACAGCATTTCCCCATTGGTCGAGATCCACGACGCCGTCGTAATGCGACTGGGCGCTTTCCAGTGCCTTTTCCTTGCTTCGATGGGAATGCACACTTGAGTCGGCGCTTCCCTTGAACTCGAACTTCAGATTGCCCGGGTTGTTGTTCCGCCAGGCGACGGTGCCACCGTGCGCGGCCAGCCAATTGCCGCCTTCCAGTTCGTAAACCCGGGTCGTGCCTTGAGTTGCCACGAGTCGGGTGATCTTCTTGTCCGAAAGGGTATCCATGAAACCTCCTTGTTATGGATTGCCGCTGAGCACGCCGACGCTACAGTCCGTTCTCACCGCCTCGCAGGCCCGGCCTCCTGCGGCGCGACAGGATTGCACGGCTTTTGAAGCAGCCTCTGCGCTGGCCTTGGGGTTCGTGATGGCGCCGCTGAATAGCCGTTGTTGCGCATCGCGCGCCAAGCCAATACAGCCATCGTGCTGCTGCACGGCGATCTGGCACGCGCCGTCCCGGCACTCGTCAGCCATCTGCCTCCGTACGTCCTCCTGAGTCAGGTCGCCATGCAGAAACATGAACTTGTGCGTGGCCGGATTGATCACGAGGGTGTTGAGGTACTGCGGTACGCTCCATTGGGCGTCCATATCTTTCAGCAGGCCTGATTTAGGCAACGGCAACGGCTCGGTCTTCGTGGCGTAGCGCCCCATGGCGACGGTGACACGAGCTGCTTTGATCACATACCATGCCCCGTTCTTCCAAGCCAGGTCGAGCGTTGTCGTCGAGGGCTTCTCGCCGCTATCCATTTGCTCTATGCGCACGTGATGTGCGGAAACATCCAGGCCATCGCCGTCGAACGGGTCGTCGTGGAACTGGCTGCACTTGGAGCAGGCGATGACCTTGTCGCTGGTCGCTTCCGGCACAAAATGGCCCGATTGGCGGCGGAAAAGCGTCAAGGTTCGGAACCGGACGTCGTTCGCATCTGGAGGGGTTTCGTAGACGGCAGCGCCCGTTGCCCCCTCTGTCGCGCTGCTGGCCTTGAAGACCAGCAGCGTCATGCCGTTGGGCGCCCCGGTAGCCACTTCTTTAGGAGCCTGGGGGCACGCAGCGGCACACGCAGGCGCGCAAATCGCTGCCCATACGAAAAAGCGACCAAGACTACGAGACATCTTCATGGGATAAATTTTCTCCTATAGCCTACTGCCCTGCGTCCGTCGCACGAAGCGTAGCTGGAGGCGGAATGCCCAAACGTGAGCGGAAGCGGGAGTTTTATGTAGGGTTTGACGCAGACCATGCAAAAAGGAACGAAGCACCTGCCGCGTTGATCGACGAATACTCAAGGCGCTCGTGCATCGTGCGGAAGCCATCGGTCCCCACCGACGCGTTTCCCATGATGTTGGCAAGCTCAGCAGGTGAGTCGATGCCTCCTTCGATGCGACGCTCGAACAGAAGAGCGGAACTCTCGTTGAAACGTGGCATGGCGAACTCCTTTCACCAGTTTGCCTTTCCCTGCTTTTCCAGATCTGCGGCGATGACTTCTGGATCAACGGATGACATGTGTATCCATCCAAGATCATTCGGATAGGAAATGGTGGCTTGCGAGTCACTGTTTTCGCTATCGACGTTGGATGCCGTGGCTCGATGCAGGTACCAGGCGCCTTTGGCTGATCCCGGACCCCCAACCGTCCCGCTACTCAAGGCGGGGGCGTCGACCGTTATTCGTCTAGGCGAGCCAGGTAGGTAATGGGTTCGAGCGTGCAGGATGCCGTGATGGCACCGGTCAACTGAAACAGTCGCGCACGCTGTCGGAAGTCGAAAATGCGGTAAAGGTGGTAGCGCTCGGCGTCCGCCTCGGAGCGTGCGAGTTCGTTTCGGCTGACAAAGAATGGTGTCAATTCGCCGAAGGCGGTGGTCTTGACCTCGATCAGCCGCTCACGACCATCCTCTTCGAACGACAGCACGTCGTAGCCTAGGCCGTCGCCACGGCTAGCGGCAACGTGTTCGATGCGTTCGCTCAGCGCCTTCTTGCCTGCGGTGTGCAGGCGGCGTGCTTCCAACTCCACCACGAACAGTTCGCCTGCGCGACCGAGCGAGCGGTTGCGGGTCTCTTGGGCGAGGTAATCCCGTTTGGCGGGCGAGAAGCGCGGCATGTAGCTGGCTGGCATCTCGCGAATGTGGGATGGCTTGGGGGCAGGCACCCAGATCGCCTCACTCGCGCCCAGTGCGGCCGCAGTCGCCGGCCGCAGCACCGCTGCCTGCGCGGCGTCTTGAAGTTCGCCGTTGGTCTGCACCTGCGCTTCGACCACGTCCAGCAAGATGCCCTGATAGTTGCCGCGCGGTTTGTAGCCGTCGATGTAGGGGAAGCCCAGCGCCAGCATGACGGCGCTGATGTTGCAGTGTTTGAACTCGATCGATTGTCGACTGCGGCCATCGAGTCTCAGCATCAGGGCCTTGGCGTGTTCTGTCTTGCTGTAGCGCTGGCCGTTGAGTTCCAGCGTCAGCATCGTCAGGTATTCGGCCACGCAGGCCTCAACCTCCAGACGCGACCAATTTTCGCCCTTCGCCATGCGCTTCCCTAATCAAAGCGGGGTCAGGTTCACTTATCGATTTGTCGGGAGTGAACCTGACCCCGGTGTTGCTTTTGCTACAGCGCAATCGGTTTGGCCCCGGCCGCCTTCAGCCGAGCATTGAGATCGACCAGATCACTGCGCTTCAACCGCTGCCACGCCTCGATCGTGGCATCCAGCGTCGTCGACAGTTCGGCATACGATGCTTTCGCATCCGGGCTGGGGGCGGCGTCGGCGCCGTCGACCGCCTGTTCGAGCTTGGCCAGGTTCATCGACAGGGCGCGCAGGCTGTCGGTGCGGCGCGGCGGGGTGCCCATCGAGTTGTTCGGGTCGGGATGCACGACCACGCCGGACAGGTCCTGCGCCTTGGCCATCAGGGCTTCGACCTGGGCATGCAGCGTGGTCGGCGGCAGGGCGTCCAGTGCCTTGAGCAGCTTGCCCGCCTCGGTGCTGGCGAGGGCGGCGCGCGCTGAGGCTTCTTCCACCTTGCGCGCGAGTGCGAACTCGCGCTGCATGGCAGCCGTCGACACTTTCACGCGCGGGTCGGGCTTGACCTGCAGCGGCTGCCGGTAGCGGTGACCGTTCACCTGCAGCTCGACGGTGTACTGGCCGGGCGGTGCCCAGACGCCGCTTTTCTCCTGCGGACTGCCGGGCTCGGCGGGCAGCTGCGACGGATAGTGCAGATCCCACACGAAGCGGTGCATGCCCGGTGCGGTGGACAGGCGCATCGGTTTCGGCACCCATTCCGGGGCCACGGCGAGCTTGGCCGGATCGGGTGTGGTGACCGGCTCGGCGCTGCTGAAGCTGCGCACCGGCTTGCCCTGGGCATCGAACACGGTGAGCGTCACCGCGCCCTTCACCGTCTTCGGCAGCGCGTAGTCGATCATCGCGCCGTCCGGCGGATTGGCCGCCATGGGCTCGTCCTTCGGGAACGGCGTGCCGGTGAAGCGGGCGCGGCGAACGCGGATGGCGTCGGCCGGCCGGAACAGGGTCGCCGTGTCCGCGTGCAGCCCGGTCATCTGCCGCAGCGCGCTGACGTCGTCCATGATCCAGAAGCCGCGGCCGTGGGTGGCGATCACCAGGTCGTCCCCGTGCACGTCGATGTCGCGCACCGAGGTCATCGGCAGGTTCTGCTGCAGCGCTTGCCAGTGGGTGCCGTCGTCGAACGAGACGTAGATGCCCCGTTCGGTGCCGGCGTAGAGCAGGCCGCGGTGGTGCGGGTCCTCGCGCACCACGTTGACGAAGCTGTCGCGTGGGATGCCGGCGTCGATGCGCGTCCAGGCCTTGCCGCCGTCGGTGGTGCGATAGAGGTAGGGCGTGTCGTCGTCCAGCCGGTGGCGGTCGATCGCCAGATAGGCGGTGTTCGCGTCGAAGTGCGAGGGCTCGATGCCGGCCACCTTCGACCACGGCGTGAGCGCCTGCGGCGTGACCTGCTGCCAGTGCGCGCCCTCGTCGTTGCTGCGCCAGACCAGGCCGTCGTCGGTGCCTACCCACAGCGCCTTGGCGTCGAGCGGCGAGGGCGCGATAGTGTAGATCACGCCGCGGCGCTTGCCGAGGTGGCTGTCGTCGGCCGCGGTGGGGGCGTCGAGGTTGGCCGGCACGCCGGCGTCCTCGCGGGTCAGGTCGGGGCTGATCGGCGCCCAGTGCTCGCCGCCGTCGTCGGTGCGGAACAGGCGCTGGTTGGCGAAGTACAGCACCTTGTGGTCGCGCTTGGAGAAGGCCAGCGGCAGCGTCCACGCGGCACGGTAGTGCGCGGCGGGGTAGGCGAGGGTGGGATCGACGCTGCGGGTCTGTTCGGTGCGGGTGTCCAGCTTGTCCACGCGGCCGCCGTAGACGATGTCCGGATCGTCCGGATCCGGCGCGATCATGTCGCTCTCGCCGCCGGGGGTGATCTCGTGGAACTGCTCCATGGTGATGCCGTCGCCGTTGCCGGTGCGGCTGGGCAGCGCCACCGCGCCGGAATCCTGCTGCGCCCCGTAGACCCAGTACGGGAAGCGGTTGTCGGTGGCCACGTGGTAGATCTGCGCGGTGGGCTGGTTGTACCAGCTGCTCCAGGTCTTGCCGCCGTTGAGCGTGACCAGTGCGCCCTGGTCGACGCCGAGGATCTGCCGGTCCGGATTGGTCGGGTCGATCCACATCTGGTGGAAGTCGTCGCCGGTGGGGTCGCCCTTGAGCGCGATGAACGTTTTGCCGCCGTCGTCGGAGCGCAGCACGATGGTGTTCATCACGTAGACGCGGTCGGCGTTCTTCGGGTCTACCGTGAGCCGGCAGAAATACCAGCCGCGTTGCCAGATGCGTTGGTCGGACGTCAGGTGCTTCCAGTGCGCGCCGCCGTCGTCGGAGCGGTACAGGCCGCCTTCGCCGGCCGGCGCATCGACCAGGGCGTACACCCGGTCCGGATCGCTCGGCGCCACCGCGATGCCGATGCGGCCGGGATGGGCTGCGAAGCCGTTGCCCTGCAGCTGGGTCCAGTGCTCGCCGCCGTCGTGCGAGACGTACAGCCCGCTGCCCGGGCCGGCCGACGGCGGGTAGACGCTCCACGGCGGGCGGCGGGTCTGCCACAGCGCGGCGTAGATCGTGTCCGGATCGCCGGGCTTGAAGGCCAGGTCGATCGCGCCGGTGTCGTCGTTCTTGAACAGCACCTTGTGCCAGCTCTTGCCGCCGTCGCGCGAGCGGAACACGCCGCGTTCGGCATTCGGGCCGTAGGCATGGCCGAGCGAGGCGGCGAACACCACGTCCGGATTGCGCGGGTCGACCAGCACGCTGGCGATCTGCCGGCTGTCTTCCAGCCCGATGTGCGACCAGTGCCTGCCGCCGTCGGTGCTCTTGTACATGCCGTTGCCGTGCGCGATGTCCGAGCGCATGTCGGCTTCGCCGGTGCCCACGTAGAGCGTCTTCGGATCGGACGGCGCCACCGCCAGCGCGCCGATCGAACCGACCTTCTCGTCGTCGAAGATCGGCTGCCAGGTGCGACCGGCGTCCTGGGTGGCCCAGACGCCGCCGTCCACCGCGCCGAAATAGAAGTGGCGGTTGTCGCCCGGCACGCCCGCCACGGTCAGCACGCGCCCGCCGCGGAAGGGACCGATCAGGCGCCAATGCAGGTCCTGGTACAGCGACGGATCGACGGAGGCCTGCGCGGCCAGCGCGGTGGTGATCCCGAGGGTGAGCAGGGCGAGGCGATGGCGCAGACGCATGGGTGGCTCCGGGGGCAGCAGGTTGAATGCACGACCCGTGCACTTTGCCAGTTAACGGGGACAGGTTCACGGGTCCCGGGGCCGGACGCGCGTCGCGCCGGTTCCTGATGCGCGGAATCCGGAAGAACGTGCGAGCGCATCGTGCGTCATGGACAGCCACCCGGCGGCGCGCTAGAAAGATTGCTTTCCGCCAGTCGAGGAGTTCTCCCATGCGTGCAGCGACATCGGCTTTTCTGGTCGCCGCGATAGTGGCGGCCGGCGCCGCACAGGCCGGCACGCCGCCGGCAACCTCGTCCGCGGCGACGGCGCCCGCGGTGACACTCGCACCGCAAATCAATGCGGCGGATTTCGCGAGGTTCGACAAGACGCTGAGCTCCGATGCGTTCGGCGGCCGCAAGCCGGGCACCGTCGGCGAAAAGCGCACCACGGCCTGGCTGGTGGCGCAGTTCAAGCGCATGGGGCTCAAGCCCGGCAACCACGGTTCGTGGTTCCAGACCGTGCCGGCCGACGCGATCACCCTGCTCAATCCCGACGTGAAGCTGCACATCGCGGCCAAGGGCAAGGACACGAGCTTCGCCTATCGCACCGACATGATGGTGCAGACGCTGCAGGCGAAGCCGCTGATCGACCTGAAGCACTCCCCGGTGGTGTTCCTGGGCTAC
>JAGWVM010000149.1 GCA_018970895.1 Lysobacteraceae bacterium
GGTTCGAGCATGGGCGCGTTCGTCTCCGGGCTGGCCTCGCTGGCGCATCCGGTGGCCGGGCTGTTCCTGATGGCCACGCCCGGTTCGATCCCCGGCTGCGAGGTGGATTTCGACGTCTCGCCCGACGTGCCCACCGTGCTGATCCACGGCTGGCGCGACGAGCTCTGCCCGCTGGACGACATGATTGCGTTCGCCGGACGGCGCCGTCTGCCGCTGCTGATCCTCGACGACGACCACCGCCTGTCCGCCAGCGTGGACGCGTTGGCCGGGCAATTCCGCCTGTTCCTCGACTCGCTGGCGGGCCGGGCATGACCGCGTTTTTCGCCAGCTGCCCGAAAGGCCTGGAATACCTGCTGAAAGACGAACTGGCCGCGCTCGGCGCCGAGGACGTGCACGAGGCGCTCTCGGGCGTGCGCTTCAGCGGCACGCTGGAGACCGCCTACCGCGCCTGCCTGTGGTCGCGACTGGCCAGTCGCGTGCTGTTGCCGCTGGCCGAGTTCGATGCCGCGACCGACGAGGCGCTGTATGCGGGCGTGCAGTCGGTGGACTGGTCCGCGCACCTGTCCGAGCGGGCCACGCTGGCGGTGGACGCGCACACCACGCACAGCAAGCTCAACCACAGCCAGTTCCTCGCCCAGCGGGTGAAGGACGCGGTGGTCGACCAGTTCCGCCAGCGCACCGGCCAGCGTCCCGACGTGGTCACCGACGAGCCGGACGTGCGGATCAACGTGCGCCTGCGCCGCGACCGCGCGACGCTGTCGCTGGATCTCTCAGGCAGTCCGCTGCATCGCCGCGGCTGGCGCGAGATGCAGGGCGAGGCGCCGCTGAAGGAAAACCTCGCCGCGGCGATGCTGCTGCGCGGTGGCTGGCCGCAGGTCTACGCCGAAGGCGGCGCGCTGCTGGATCCGATGTGCGGTTCGGGCACGCTGCTGATCGAAGGCGCGTGGATGGCGGCCGACGTGGCGCCGGGCCTGCATCGCGAGTATTTCGGTTTCCTCGGCTGGGCGCAGCACGACATCGCGCTGTGGAAGCGCCTGCACGAGGAGGCGCGCGCGCGCGCCGAAGTCGGCTTGCGCGCGCTGCGCGCCTGCTTTTTCGGCGCCGATAGCGATCCGCGGATGGTGCAGACGGCCAAGCGCAACGCGCAGGCGGCCGGCGTCGCCGGATTTTTCACGCTGGACCGTCACGATGCCAGCCACGCCGCCCCGCCGCCCGGCGTGGCGCGCGGCCTGGTGATCACCAATCCGCCCTACGGCGAGCGCCTGGGTGAACGCGAGCAGATGCCACAGCTCTACCGCGCGCTGGGCGAGACCCTGCGCGCGCACTTCGCCGGCTGGCGTGCCGCCGTGCTGGCCGGTGACGCCGAGCTGGGGCGGGCGATGCCGCTGCGCGCGGACAAGAAGTACGCGCTCTACAACGGCGCGCTGGAGACGGTGCTGCTGATCTTCGAGCTGCACGCCCGCGAGGCGGTGGTGCGCGAGCCGAAGCCGCTGTCGCCCGGCGCGCAGATGGTGAAGAACCGGCTGGAGAAGAACGTCCGCCACCTGCGCAAGCGGCTGGAGCGCGAGGGCATCGCCTGCTGGCGTGCCTACGACCAGGACCTGCCGGAATACGCCGCGGCCGTCGACGTCTACGGCAACGCCGGCGGCGAACGCTGGCTGCACGTGCAGGAGTACCGCGCGCCGGCCGAGGTGCCCGCGGCGGTGGCGCAGACCCGCCTGCGCGAGCTGGTGCGCGTGGCCGGCGAGGTGTTCGAGGTGCCGCGTGACCGTGTCGCGGTGAAGACCCGCGAACGCGGCAAGGGCGGCTCCAAGTACGGCCACTTCGACCAGCAGGGCCAGTTCGTCGAGGTGGAGGAGGGCGGCCTGCGCTTTCTGGTGAACCTCACCGACTACCTGGATACCGGCCTGTTCCTCGACCACCGGCTGGTGCGCGCGAGGCTGCGCGAGCTGGCCAGCGGGCAGCGCTTCCTCAACCTGTTCGCCTACACCGCCACGGCCAGCGTCTATGCCGCGGCCGGCGGTGCGCAGGACACCACCAGCGTGGACCTGTCGGCCACCTATCTGGACTGGGCCTCGCGCAACCTGTCGCTGAACGGCTTCAGCGGCGCGCGGCACCGGCTGATGCAGGCCGATGCGATGACCTTCCTGCGCGCCGACCGCGAACGCTACGGCTTGATCTACGTCGATCCGCCGACCTTCTCCAACTCCAAGCGTGCCGAGGATTTCGACGTGCAGCGCGACCACGTCGCCCTGCTGAACGCCTGCGGCGACCGGCTGGCCCACGGCGGCGTGATCGTGTTCTCGAACAACTTCCGCCGCTTCGCGCTCGATCGCGCGGCGCTGGAGGAGCGGTTCGGCATCGAGGACTGGAGCGCGTCGAGCATCCCGTTCGACTTCGCCCGCCGGTCCGACATCCACGGCTGCTGGCTGCTGCGCCTGCACGGCCCGTCGCATGAAAATCCGTGGGACGGCGCAAGAATCAAGCGCCGGTGAACTTTCAGTGGCGATTAAGTGGCGCGAGCCGAGCATGGTCCGCAGGTTCAACGGAGGTAGCTCGCATGACTGGCATCCTTGGCAAACAGAAACTCGCGGCCGCCGGCGTGATGATCGCCGCGGCGCTCGCCATGCCGTTCGCCGCCAGCGCGCATGGATGGGATCACGACGGCTGGGGTCACCGCGGCGGCTACCACGGTTATCACGGTGGCTATCACCACGAGGGCCATTGGGAAGGCGGTCGCTGGATTGCCGGCGCACTGGCCGCCGGCGCCGTGGTCGGGCTGATCGATGCGGCGGTGAACCCGCGCCCGGTCTACTACGACGCGCCGGTGGTCTACGCCCGTCCGCGCACCCGCGTGATCTACGAGGAGCGCCCGGTGGTCGAGCGTCGCGTGGTCACCCGCACGGTGGTCTACAGCGATCCGTACGACACCCGGTATGTCCGCGACGACGGCTACGATGACGACGACGATTGATTCGTCACCGTCGGCAGCTGCATGACAAAACCCAAAGCGCCCGGCTCCAGGCCGGGCGCTTTCGTATGCGGGCTACGGTCCGGTCGTTGGCTGGTTGGCGCTGCCACCACTGCGCCCGGCCGTGGCCGAGAGCCGGTCAAACTCTGCCTTGTCGACGATGCGCACCGACTGGATCGCGCATGGCGGCTGGCGGTTGACGCTTACGGTCTCGCCCTCTTCACCGCAGATCCGATGCACGCCCACGGCGAGATTGGAGGGGTTGGGGCGGAACAGCAGCCCGGGCGGCGACTGCCCCAGCAACGGGCAACTCGCCTGCAGCGTCACCACATAGTGCATGCGTCCGGCCCGCACCGTCGCGGTGTGATCATCGACGATGTGCCAATCGTTGATCTGGTTGATGTTCAGGCAGTTGCCAACCGGCCGTATCGGCGTGTACACCGGCCCGGCCTGGCCTGCGTGGGCAAGTGTCGCCGTCAGGGCAAGTGCGACGAATATCGACGTCTTCATGGGGGCACCTCGACTCATCCATGGGAGGAGCCCGCAGCTTGCGCGCCTGCGGCTTCCAGTTGCAAGGGGCGTATCACGGGATTTGAACGATTGCTGCGGCACCATTCGCGCTCGGTTCCTTGCCCGGCTTTCCGCATGTCCCCGAGCTCCGGCCGCCTTCTTCGCAACCCCGTTTTCCGTGTCCGGTGCGCTCCGTGAGGATGTCCACGGCGCCCGCGGAGTCCTCCCTCCGCCAGCGCTTCGGGCGCATCCGCCAGGCCACGTTGGCGCTGGCTGCGCCGCTGTCGCCGGAGGACCTGATGATGCAGTCCATGCCCGACGCCAGTCCGGGCAAGTGGCACCTCGCCCACACCACGTGGTTCTTCGAGCAGTTCGTCCTCGCCCGGCACCCCGGTTACGTGCCGCGACATCCGGACTGGATGGTGCTGTTCAACTCCTACTACCAGTCGGTCGGGCCGATGCACGCACGGCCGCGTCGGGGTGTGCTGTCACGCCCGTCGCTGGCCGAGGTGCTCGACTACCGCCGCTTCGTCGACGATGCGGTCGGCGAACTGCTGGAGGTCGGGGATGACCCGGGACTTCCCGCGCTCGTGGAGCTGGGCCTGAACCACGAACAGCAGCACCAGGAACTGCTGCTCACCGACATCAAGCATGCGTTGTGGAGCAACCCGCTGCGTCCCGCCTATCGGACGGAATCGGGCATCCACTCCTCGTCGTCCCCGCCGCTGCGCTTCCTCACCGGTAGCGCGGGTGTTGTTGCGATCGGCCACGCCGGCGACGGCTTCGCCTTCGATAGCGAGACGCCGCGTCACCGCGTGCTGCTGCCGCCCCACGCGCTGGCCAACCGGCTGGTGACCAATGCCGAATTCCTCGCGTTCGTGCATGACGGCGGGTATCGCGAGCCCGGGCTGTGGCTTTCCGACGGCTGGGCCGTCGTGCAGGCCGAAGGATGGCAGCGCCCGCTCTACTGGCAGGACGACCTGGCCGGCGAATTCACCCTCGGCGGCGTGCAGCCGCTGGATCCCGACGCACCGGTATGCCACCTGAGCTACTTCGAGGCCGACGCGTTCGCCCGCTGGGCCGGCGCGCGGCTGCCGACGGAGGCCGAATGGGAGGCCTCGGCCGCCGTGCTGCCGGTGCAGGGCAACCTGCAGGAGCAGGCGCGCCTTCATCCGCAGGCGGCCTCCCCGGGGGACGGACTGCTCCAGATGTTCGGCGACGCGTGGGAGTGGACCGCTTCACCGTACGTCAGCTACCCCGGGTTCCGGCCGCTGCCGGGATCGCTGGGCGAATACAACGGCAAGTTCATGAACGGGCAGTGGGTGCTGCGCGGTGGCAGCTGTGTCACGCCTTGCGACCACGTGCGGGCAAGCTACCGCAACTTCTTCCCGCCGCACGCCCGGTGGCAGTTTTCAGGAATTCGACTCGGAAAGGACGTATGAGCAGCTCACCCCAATCGGCCTGGCTGCGCGACGACGATCGTCGCCCGCCGGACAACGTCATCCTCGAGCTGGTGCAGCGCGGCCTGGCGGCCCGGCCCAAGCGCCTGCCGTCCTGGCTGTTCTACGACGAGCGTGGATCGCACCTGTTCGAGGCGATCTGCGAGCAGCCGGAGTATTACCTGACCCGCTGCGAGATCGCGCTGATGCGCGACCACGGCGCGCAGATCGCCACCACGCTGGGTCCCGACGTGCGCCTGGTCGAGTACGGCAGCGGCCACGCGATCAAGACCGACCTGCTGCTGGAGCATCTGGCATGTCCGGTGGCCTACGTGCCGGTGGAAATCTCGCCCGAGCCGCTGCGGCAGAGTGTGGAGCGCCTGGGCGCACGCTTCCCCGACGTGGCCATGCAGCCGCTGTGCGCCGACTTCACCCGCGCGCTGCGGTTGCCCATCGCGCCGCGCGCGGCCCGTCGCACGGTGGTCTATTTCCCGGGCTCGACGATCGGCAACTTCGAGTCTGCCGAAGCGGCCGCCCTGCTGCGCAAGATGCGTGGGGAGATGGGCGAGAGCGGCGGCATCCTGATCGGCGTCGACCTGAAGAAGGATCCGGCGCTGCTCGAAGCGGCCTACAACGACGCGGCCGGCGTCACCGCCGAGTTCACCCTGAACATGCTCGCTCACGTCAATCGCGCGACGGGCAGCGACTTCGACCTGCGCCACTTCCGTCATCGCGCCCGCTACAACCCGATGGCCGGCCGTATCGAAACGCACATCCTCAGCGACCGCGAACAGCTGGTACGGGTGGGGCGCCAGCAGGTGCGGTTCCACGAGAACGAGGCGATGCAGGTGGAATACAGCTGCAAGTACTCGCTGGAGGACTTCGCTGCGCTCGCGCATCGCGCCGGACTGGCGGTGCGCGAGGTCTGGTTCGATCCCGAGCGGATGTTCAGCGTGCAGTACCTGGTGCGCGCCTGAGACCTCGCCGCGCGCATCACCATTGGGACGTCGTGCGTATGCGGGGAGCCGGGGCGTAGATCAGGCTTTCGACCGGAGCCGACCGATCCGCCCCGGCGCCGCGCCGTTTCACCGCTGGAGCTCCCCGCATGACCGTTTCCCCGTCCCCGCGCATCGCCGTCGTCGGCGCCGGCATGGCCGGCCTGGCCTGCGCCCGCGCACTTCATCGCCGCGGTCTCGCGCCGCTGGTGCTGGAAAAGAGCCGGGGGCTGGGCGGGCGGATGGCGACGCGTCGCAGCGAACGGGGCGACCGCTTCGATCACGGCGCGCAGTTCGTCACCGCCCGCGATCCGCGCTTCGCCGCCGAGCTGCAGGTGCTTGCGCTGGCGGGTGCGGCGCGGCCCTGGGCGCCGCGGCTGCCGCCCGGCAGCGAAGCGCCCTCGCAGCCGTGGTGGATCGGGACCCAGGGCATGCGTCCGTTGGTCGATCCGCTGGCGGAGGCCCTCGACGTGCGGCTGCAGACGACGGTCGTCGGGCTGTCACGCCAGGACGGGCGCTGGCGGCTCGCGCTCGACGGGGACGAGCATCTGGACCGGTTCGATGCGGTGGCGATCACCGCGCCGGCGCCCCAGGCTCGGGTGCTGCTGGAGCGGGCCGGGTCGCCGCTGGCTGCGGCACTGGACGCGGTGGAGACTGCGCCGTGCTGGGCGCTGATGCTGGCCTTCGGTACCCGATGGGAGGTGCCGTTCGAGGCCGGGCGCCTGGAGGACGGCGGTCCGGTGGCGTGGCTCGCCCGGCAGTCGAGCCGGTTCGGCGGGGACGACGGTATCGACCGCTGGGTCGTGCATGCCTCGCCCGCGTGGAGCCGGGAGCATCTCGAGTACGCGCCGGACGCGGTGGTGCCGCGGCTGCTGTCCGCGCTGGCCGCGCAACTCGGCACGCCGCCACCGCCATCCATCGTGGCGCAGGCCCATCGCTGGCGCTATGCGATGACTACCCGGCCGCTGGGCAAGTCGTTCCTGGCCGATCCCGCAGCGGGGCTGTGGGCCGGTGGCGACTGGTGCCTCGGTGCCCGCGTCGAGAACGCGTTCCAGAGCGGCATCGCCGTGGCCGGATCGATCGCCGACGCGCTCGGCGCCTGAGCGCTCACGCCGGCCGCCGCGCGCCCAGCAGCACCAGCACTTCCTGCGCGCTGCGGATGCGTTCGGTGGCGCCGGGCAGGTCCAGCGTGACCTTGAGCTTGTCCTGGCCTTCGAGTTTGTAGACCCGCGGCAGGCTCTGGATCAGCTTGATGATCAGCAGCGGGTCCACCTCGGGCTTCTCGCGGAACAGGATGCGCCCGCCGGTCGGGCCGAAGTCGAGCTTGCGGATACCCAGCGGCGTGGCCATCAGCTTCAGCGTGGCCAGCGCGAACAGGGTCCTGGTCGGCTCGGGCAGCAGGCCGAAGCGGTCGATCATCTCCACCTGCAGGTCGCGCAGGTGGTCATCGCTGCGCGCGCTGGCGATGCGCTTGTAAAGCGTCAGGCGCGCGTGCACGTCGGGCAGGTAGTCGTCAGGGATCAGCGCCGGCAGGTGCAGCTCGACTTCGGTCTCGTGCTCGGAGCTCAAGTCGAAGTCCGGCACCTTGCCGCTCTTCAGCGCGCGCACGGCGCGGTCGAGCAGTTCGGTGTAGAGGCCGAAACCGATCTCCTGGATCTGGCCGGACTGTTCGTCGCCCAGCAGCTCGCCGGCGCCGCGGATCTCCAGGTCGTGGGTGGCCAGGGTGAAGCCGGCGCC